>SFGO01000041.1 GCA_004556545.1 Clostridiales bacterium | reverse complement strand
GCTATCGTGCGCGCTCGGAGCTCGCCTTTTTCCGCCGTCAAAATGGGCGGGCCTTTTTCCCTCCGCTGCCTATCGCCGCTCTGCTCCGGCGCAGTTGGCTGTGGGCATACGCACCCCTTGCAGGTTGGGATGTTTCAATGTGGCTTGTATATTTTTGCAACACAAAAGGCCAACGGGATTTCAAATCCACGCTGGCCTTTTTAGCGAGCCATGAGGCCTGTCGCCGAATGGCGGTCTATACAATACAACCGGCAGGGAGCCGCACCAGACCGGCGAGCCGTGGCACCTGTCGTGCCACGGCGGTAAAACCCCGGCCAACTGGCATGTCTCCCGAGTGCCAGTGGGCACAACCGCCGTAGGCGGTTAGCGACCGGCAGCCGTCAACCGAAACGAGGATTTGACACGGCAGTGTCAAAGACGACGATTGAGGTTGCGGATTACTACCCCTTGTGAAAAGAGGCGGGTCGCTCACCACAACGACCCGCCTCCGGCAAGGGAAAAGGAGGAATTGGGGGAAAAGCCGCTGCGGGCCTCCTCAAGCCTGCGCGGTGCGTGGAAGGAAGAAGCCGCCGAGGGGGCGCCACAAGCGGCTTTCCTTGAACGCACATACAGCATACCAGAGGAATGTGGAATTTGTGTGAACAAACCGTAACACTGCTGAAAAGCTTTAGGCAATACCGAACCAATGAGGCGGTGCGGTAAGAAGCGCATTTTTCGTTAGATGCAATGGCAAAAATCGCATTTTTGGCAAGCGGCAAATGGCGAAAAATGCCCCGTTAGCGCCGCCGAATTGGGCGGTGCTGCCTTAGACCATGCAGCGCCAAAATCAATGCTGCTTCATTACCACGCCGCCTGCGCCGAACAGGGAACGGAAAACGGCAAGAAGCTCTTCGCTGCCGTCGCACCAGTAGCTTTCGTCCAGCAGGAAGGCGATGCCTTCGTCCTGAATTTTCACGGTGACAGGCACGGAGCCGGGATGGGACTGGCAGAGGGACTTGATTTCCTCCATCCGGGCGCGGGTGTCCGCCAGCAGGTAGAGCTTCTGCCGGGACTGCGCCGCCAGCTTCGGGGCGGATAGGGGCCGGGGAGAATCGCCTGCCCGGCTTCGGGCGGCAGGCGCGTTCTTTTCGGGCGCGGAAGCCTTGATGGCCGCGTTGGCAGCGTTCAGGGGACGAACGGCGTCCACCAGCAGCTTGGGCTCCTCTTCTTCCCGGAAGCTGAGCTTGCCGTCCACCACCACCAGACTGTCCGCGGAAAGCATGGGCGCGTATTTCTCATAAACCTTGGGGAAAACCAGCCCTTCGATGGAGCCGGTCAGATCTTCCAGAACCAGAAAGCCCATCATGGAGCCTTTTTTCGTCACTTTGCCCCGGCATTGGGTCAGGATGCCCGCCATGCTGACGGAAAGGCCGTCGTATTCCTGCCCCTTGCTTTCGCTGTCCGCGTCCTCCAGCACTTCCGCAACGGTGGTGAAGCCGCTGCCCAATAGATCGCGCACTTCGTCCAAGGGATGGCCGGTGATGTAAACGCCGGTCATTTCCTTTTCCATGCTGAGCAGCACCTTGCGGGGATGCTCCGGCAGGGAGGGAATCCGGAAGGGCGGCTGAGCCGTCCCGCCGCCCGGAGTCGCCAGATCGAACAGGCTCAGCTGGCCGGTCAGGTTCTGGCGCTTCTTTTGAGCGGCGTCGTCCATCAGCTGCTCGTAGACGCTGAGCAGTTCCGCCCGGTTGTGCCCCATGCCGTCCAGCGCTCCGGCCTTGATGAGGCTTTCCACCGTGCGCTTGTTCAGACTCTCGCCGCAGGCACGGCTGGCAAAATCGAAAATGTCGGTGAAAGGCCCGTGCTGACGCTCCTTCACGATCAGCTCCACCGCGCCCTGCCCCACGTTTTTCACGCCGCCCAGACCGAAACGGATGCCGGGCACGCCCTGACTGTCCCGGCCCACGCTGTATTTCCAGACGCTCTGGTTCACGTCCGGCGGCAGGATCGGAATGCCGTGGGCGCGGCAGTACTGGATGTAGCCTGCCGCCTTGGGCAGATTGTCCATGACGCTGTTCAGAATGGCGGCCATGAAGGGCACGGGATGATGCAGCTTGAGCCAGGCCGTCTGCACGGCCACCAGCCCGTAGGCCGCCGCGTGGCTTTTGTTGAAGGCATAGCTGGCAAAGGAGGACATTTCGTCGTAGATGTGCTCGGCAACCTCCCGGGATACGCCCCGGCGGACGCAGCCGTCGATGACCACATGGCCGTTTTCATCCGTCAGGCCGTTGACGAAATACTCCCGTTCTTTCGCCATGACGTCTTTTTTCTTCTTGGCCATGGCGCGGCGCATCAGGTCGCTGCGGCCCAGACTGTAGCCCGCCAGATCCCGCACGATCTGCATCACCTGCTCCTGATAGACCATGCAGCCGTAGGTCACTTCCAGAATGGGCTTGAGCAGGGGCGTTTCGTAGTGGACGGTCTCCGGGTCGTTTTTGCCCGCGATGTAGCGGGGAATGGACTCCATGGGGCCGGGCCGGTAGAGGGAAATGGCGGCGATGATGTCCTCAAAGCAGGAGGGCTTCATGTTTTGCAGGAACAGGCGCATGCCGCCGGATTCCAGCTGGAACACGCCGTCGGTATCCCCGGCGGAAATCATGCGGTATACGCCGGGATCGTCGGTGGGGATGTCCTCGGGCTTCCTGTCCGTCCCTTCCTGCCGCATCATGTCCAGCGTGTCCCGGATGACGGTCAGGGTGCGCAGCCCCAGAAAGTCCATTTTCAAAAGCCCCAGACGCTCCAAGGTGCCCATGGGGTACTGGGTGGTGATCACGTTGTCGTTGGTCTGCAGGGGCACGTACTCGGTAACGGGCTTGGCGGTGATGAGCACGCCCGCCGCATGGGTGCTGGCGTGGCGGGGCATTCCTTCCAATAAAAGGGAGGTGTCGTAGAGCTGGCGAACCTGCGGGTCGCTGTGAACCAGCTCGGCCAGCTGGGGGCTGACCTCCAGCGCCTTGGAAAGGGTCATGTCCAGTGAAAAGGGAATGGCCTTGGCCACCTGATCCACGGCGGCGTAGCTCATGCCCATGACCCGGCCCACGTCCCGAATGACGGCCTTGGCCTTCATGGTGCCGAAGGTGATGATCTGGCTGACGTGATCGCTGCCGTATTTGCGGGCCACATAGTCGATAACCTCCTGACGGCGCTCGTAGCAGAAGTCGATGTCCAGATCGGGCATGCTGACCCTCTCCGGGTTCAGAAAGCGCTCGAACAGCAGATGATATTTCAGCGGGTCCAGCATGGTGATGCGCAGGGTGTAGGCCACGATGCTGCCCGCGCCGCTGCCGCGGCCGGGGCCTACCATAATGCCGTGGCTCTTGGCGTAGTTGATGAAGTCCCACACGATGAGAAAGTAGTCCACATATCCCATGTGGGAAATGACGGAAAGCTCGTATTCCAGCCGCTTGCAGGGCTCGGAATCCGGATCGGCATACTGGTCGGGATACAGGGCTTTCAGCCCCTCGCCGCACAGGCGGCGGAGCATTTCCTCGGCGGTTTCGCCGGTGTCGATGGGGTAGTGAGGCAGGTGCAGATGGCCGAAATCGAAAGTCACCTGACAGCGCTGGGCGATCTTCTGGCTGTTTTCAATGGCTTCGGGAAAATGGGGGAATACGGCCCGCATTTCCGCCTCGCTCTTGACGTACAGCTCTTCGGTGTTCATGCGCATCCGGCTTTCGTCCTGCAGGGTCTTACCGGTCTGGATGCACAGAAGCACCTCCTGCGCCGCCGCGTCCTCCCGGTTCAGGTAGTGGCAGTCGTTGGTGGCTACCATGGGGATGCCCGTTTCCTGCGCAATGCGCACCAGCCGTGGCAGCACGGTCTTTTCCTCAGGAATGCCGTGATCCATCAGCTCAATATAGTAGTGATCCCTGCCGAAAAGCTCCTGCATATGCAGGGCGTAGGCCTTGGCGTTGTCATAGCGGCCTTCCAGCAGCATTTTGGGCAGATCGCCGCTCAGACAGGCGGACAGGCAGATCAGCCCCTCGGTGTGCTGCTTCAGCAGGTCGTAGTCGATGCGGGGCTTATAATAGAAGCCCTCGGTAAAACCGGCGCTGACCAGCTTGATGAGATTCTGATAGCCCGTGTTGTTTTCGCACAGAAGGATCATATGGCTGTATTCCCGGGCCGCGCCGCTTTTTTCGAAACGATTGCGGCAGATATAGACCTCGCAGCCGATGACCGGGGTGATGCCGGCGTCCCGGCAGGCGTTATAAAAATCCACCGCGCCGTACATGACGCCGTGGTCGGTGATGGCGGCGTGGGTGAAGCCCAGCTCCTTCAGGCGGCTGACCAGCGGGCCGATGCGGTTGGCACCGTCCAGCAGGCTGTATTCGGTATGCAGATGCAGATGGGCAAAGGCCATGAACGTTCTCCTTTTGTTTATTTCCGGGTTTATTGTACCACCCAAAGACGGCTCCACACAACATTTTCAGGGAAATTGTCGGGAGAACGGAAATTTTCCTTGCCAAAAGGGAAAAAGCATGATAAAATAGTCAAGCTGTTATGAATCCAAACATCCCGTTAGGAGGTGTAATGATGGGCAAGTTTTGCGAAGTGTGCGAAAAGGGCGCGATGAGCGGCCACAACGTCAGCCACTCGAACCGCAAGAGCAATCGCGTTTGGGCTCCCAACGTGCAGAATGTGCGCGTTCTGGTGAATGGTCAGCCGAAGCGGATGAACGTGTGTACCCGTTGCCTGCGCAGCGGTAATGTGCAGCGTGCGCTGCCCACGAAATCCAACGTGGAAGCCTGATGGGGTTCGAAAATGTGATAAAAAGACACCGCTTTTCCATACAGCTGGAAGAGCGGTCTTTTTATATTCGTCCGACCGGGCCGGGCAGGGAAAGTCGGGACGGGGCCGTCCCGATCGGTTATACTGAACCGGCAGTCGGAACCATGGGAGGGAAAAGCATGGTGAATATAGCCATCGGCCTGCAGGAGGCAGTGCCTCCTGCACCTTCACTTTTTTGACAATCTGACAGGGCGTTGCGAAACGTCCTGCTTTTTCTTTTATTCCACCTTCACCCCGCCCACGGGAACCCGGTTTTCATAGGCTTTTTCGATGGCTTCCAGCAGCAGGCCGTGGCTGTCGCTCAGGCTCATGGTGGCCATGCTGCGCAGGTCGGCCAGTTCGCTCTTTTGCTGCTGATTCAGGGCGGACAGCCGCTCCTGATCCTCTTCGGCGTCCGAAGCCGGGTCGAGGGGACGGCCGGTGGAGGGACGGGTGGATCGGCCGAACCAGTCCCGAAGCTCCGCTACGGTTTTGCCGGTCATCCACTGCTGATAGGCGTTCATCTGCTTGTACCATTCGTTTTGGGGATTCATGCCGTAGCCGTCGCCACGGTCTCGCTTGGTTTTCCATTGGGAAAGCTCCTCGGCGGCGCTTTCCTCGGTGTTTTGACTGACCCCTGTGACCTTGCCCGTGGCGGGGTCGGTCACGTTGTAGCCCTCCCGGCCCGGCCAGCCGCTGAAATGGGGCATGGTTTCTCCGTCGTAATTGGGGGTGGATACTTCATACACGTCCACCAATACGTTCAGGATCCGGCCCTCCCGGTCAAAGAGTGCGTCCGCCATGGCGATATTGAAGGAATAGACCGGCACACCCTCCGCGTCCTTTCCGGGGCCGTTTCGGAAATTGGCGGCGCTGCCCAGCCCGGAGAAGACCTGCGCCGTGGCGGGATCGACCGTGGGCGAGGGCTGAGCGGGCGAAGAGCCTTCGCTGCCCGCGCCGCTTTCTCCGCCGCCTGCGCGGAGCTGCTCCAGAATCCCCTTCATGGCCTCGAGCATGCTGTCGGAAGAACCGGTAGCGCCGCTGACCGCGTCCAGCCCTTCCAGCCCCTGCTTTTCCAGCACGGCCTGCCGGATGCCCTCCAGCGCCTTCCCGAAATATTCGGATTCGTTTCCGTTGCGGTTTTTGGCGTCGAATTCCGTAATTTTCCCATCCCGAACGGTGACGGAGACGATGACGTCATCGTTGTAGCCGGGG
The DNA here is from genome assembly GCA_004556545.1 of Clostridiales bacterium. Taxonomy (GTDB): domain Bacteria; phylum Bacillota; class Clostridia; order Christensenellales; family Aristaeellaceae; genus Limiplasma. The sequence goes on along the minus strand of SFGO01000041.1, from coordinate 22,300 downwards.
GCCAGATCCTGATAAACGCCGTCGGCATAGTCCGCCGCCAGCGCGCCGGAAAGGCTCAGAAGCCCGGCGGCGGCCAGCGCCAGCAGCGCCCTTCGGCATTTTTTTGGAAAAAGACGGTTCTCCTTCATATACAAGACCTCCTTTGTCCGCTTGACATTTCTTCCTAAAGTATAGTATAAAGGGAAATGGCTTATGATTATTTTTGACCCGGCCGCAGAAGCGAGTGAAGGAGAGATCATTGATGGTTCGAAGCATCGTAGGCGCCAACTGGGGAGACGAAGGCAAAGGAAAAATTACGGACGTGATGGCGGAAAACAGCGACATCGTGGTTCGTTTTCAGGGCGGCGCCAACGCCGGCCATACCATTATCAACGATTACGGCAAGTTTGCGCTGCACCTGCTGCCCTCCGGCGTGTTTCACAGCAACATTGTGAATGTGATCGGCCCCGGCGTGGCGCTGGATGTGGAGCGGTTTTTGGCGGAACTGGACAGTCTGGTCAGCCGCGGCGTGCCCATGCCTAAGCTGTACATCAGCGACCGGGCGCAGGTGCTGCTGCCCTATCATGTAGCCTTTGACAAGTACGAGGAGGAACGGCTGGGCAAGGCGGGCTTCGGCTCTACCAAGAGCGGCATCGCTCCCTTCTACGGAGACAAGTATTTGAAGATCGGCGTGCAGGTCTGCCAGCTCTATGACGAGGAAATGCTGCGCGCCCGGCTCTCCAGCGCGGTGGAGCAGAAGAACGCCACCCTGCGCAACCTGTACCACAAGCCCGAAATTGATCTGGAGGCCCTGATCGCCCACCTGAAAAAGCAGGCGGAGCAGATTCGCCCCATGGTGATCGACACCACCAGCTTCCTGCATCAGGCCCTGAAGGAGGGCAAGACCATCCTGCTGGAAGGCCAGCTGGGCACGCTGCGGGATCCCGATCACGGCATTTATCCCTACACTACGTCCTCTTCTCCGCTGGCGGGCTTCGGCACCGTGGGCGCGGGCGTTCCGCCGACCGCCTACAGCGACATCGTCTGCGTGACCAAGGCCTATTCCAGCTGCGTGGGCGCGGGCCCCTTCACCACCGAGCTCTTCGGCGATGAAGCGACCGAGCTGCGCAACCGCGGCGGCGACGCGGGCGAATACGGCGCGACCACCGGCCGTCCCCGCCGGGTGGGCTGGTTCGACGCGGTGGCTACCCGTTACGGCTGCATGGCGCAGGGCGCTACCGAGTGCGCCATGACCAATCTGGACGTGCTGGGCTATCTGGATGAGATCCCGGTCTGCACGGCTTACGAAATCGACGGCAAGCTGGTGCGGGATTTCCCCTCCACGCCTTCTCTGATGCGGGCCAAGCCGGTTTATACCGTGCTGCCCGGCTGGAAGAGCGACGTGCGCGGCATCACCGAATGGGATCAGTTGCCCGAGAACTGCCGCAAGTATGTGGAATTCATCGAGAAGGAAATCGAAACGCCGGTGCGCATGCTGTCCACCGGCCCCAAGCGCAGCGAAGTGCTGTACCGTAAGTAAGAAAGTGCTGAAAAAGTGGAGGTGCAGGAGGCACTGCCTCCTGCCGGGGTTTTAGGGCGGCGAGAAGGAGCGGCAGTGCCAAAGACGACGATTGAGGTTGCGGAACAGAGCCCCTAACCCTTGTGCCGCAGCACTTTCCCCGCAAACCAGCGTAGCGCTGTTTGCGGGCAATAGCAGCCAATTCGAGGTTTTTCGACAGACTGAGCTGTTCCATAGGAACGGCATCCATACCAAAGAGAACGACCGCAGCAGCAAAACCTGCCGCGGTCGTTCTTTCTTTGGCAGCGAAAAGGGCGGTTCCCTTGCCGAAGCGTCGCTTTCATGCTACAATAGCTGCGAAAAGCGGGGGCGGCAGAGCGGTCTCCGCCGAACGTGTTTGTCCGTAGAGGGGGAACGATAAGGATGTATCTGATCGTCGGGTTGGGCAATCCCGGCCAGCAGTATGCCCATACCCGCCATAACGTGGGCTTTGACGTGATGGCGGTGCTGGAAAAAAAGCTGGGGGTCTCTGTCAGCCGGGAAAAGGGCTATTCCCAGACCGCCGACTGCTTTGTGGACGGGCAGAAGGTGATTCTGGCCCTGCCCCAGACCTACATGAACCTGAGCGGGCTGGCGGTGAAGGAACTGATGGGTTATTATAAAATTCCGCCGGAAAACGTGCTGGTGATCTATGACGATATCGATATTCCGCAGGGTACGGTGCGCATCCGGCCCAACGGCAGCGCAGGCACCCATAACGGCATGCGCTCCATCGTGGCGGAGACCGGCACAGAGGATTTCCCGCGCATCCGGGTGGGCGTGGGGCAGCGGGGGCTGGGGTGGAATCTGGCCGATTGGGTGCTGAGCCGCTACCAGACGCCGGAGGAACAGGAGATTGCCGACAAGGCCTACGAGCAGGCCGCCGACGCGGTGCTGGAATATCTGAAAAACGGAATCAGCAGCGCCATGAATCGCTATAATACCAAAAAGCCCAAGAAGGAGAAGCCGCCGAAGGAAGATCCCCCGGCAGGGGAGGAACAGGCGGCTGACCAGCGGGCGGAGGAAGGAAAGGCATGAACGAGGGGCTTTTCAGCGCATACGAAAGCCGGGACGAATGGAAAACGCTGACAGCGCGGCTGGCGCAGGCGGGCTGCACGTCCGTTTATGAGATTGCCGAGGGCGAACGGCCCTTCCTGGCGGCGGCACTGCGGCGCAAAACAGGCCGCCCGGTGGTGCTGCTTTGCTCCACGGAGCTGGTGGCTCAGCGCTATGCGCAGGACGTCGAGCGGCTGACCGGGGAAAAATGCGGCGTGCTGCCGCCGAGGGATCTGCAGTTCAGCCGCGCCGCGTCCAGCCGGGAAAGCACGTGGCTGCGGCTGCGCAATCTGGACGAGCTTTGCCGGAAAAAGGCGCGCATTCTGTGCCTGAGTCTGGAAAGCCTGCTGGACCGCTGTGTGCCGAAGGACGTTTTCAGCCAGAGCGTGATCGCTTTGGAAGAAGGCCGGGATTTTCCGCCGGAGGAACTGATGCGCCGCCTGCTGGCCAGCGGGTACGAGCGGGTCTCCATGGTGGAGGGCTGCGGCCAGTGCGCCATGCGGGGCTCCATTCTGGACGTGTTCCCGCCCAATGAGGGCAACGCCCTGCGGATTGAATTCTTCGATACGCAGGTGGACAGCATCCGCCGGTTTGACTGCATCAGCCAGCGGAGCATCGAGCGGCTGTCCGCGGCCCGCATCGCTCCGGCCACGGAATGCCTTGTGACTGACCGGGAAGCGGCGGCGGAACGGCTCCGCCGGGCCATCGAGACCGGCGCGGGGGAGCGGGCGCAGGCCGAAGAGCTTCCTGCGCAGGAAACGACGCTGGACAACGGCGAGACGCTGCCGGCGCTGGACGAGTTCCTTTCCGAACTGGACGCGCTGGAACTCAGCGAAGATCTGCTGGACGGAAAAGCCGCCCGGCCGGGAAAGAAAGCCAAAGGGACAAAGGAAAGCGCACCCGAGAAGGAGGCGGAACCGGCGGAGGCGTTTCAAAAGGACGTGCCCGACGAGCGCCGCCATCTGGACGAAGCGGCGCTGGTGGAAGCGGGGCAGACCCTGCGCACTGCGCCCATGTGGATGAACGTTCTGTGCGAACAGACGGTTTCCGCGCTGGATTATCTGGACGATCCCATTCTTTTGTGCGACCGGCCCGAGCAGTACGCCGGACGCATGAAGGTATTGCAGGAGGAATTCGCCGAGGCCTACGAGGACGCCCGGCTGCGGGGAGACGCCTTCGACGAGCAGAAGAACCTGCGCTTTTCCTACGACGAGCTGCTGGCCGATTGGGCGAAGCGGCCCGTGGTATCGCTGAGCGATAACGTGCAGACCTCGCTGGGACGGCTTGTGCCGGACAAGCTGATCGCCTTCGGCTCCAAGCCGCCCATGCCCTATCAGAACCAGCTGGGCGCGCTGGGGAAGGACATCAAGGCGTGGAAGGAACAGAACTGCGCCATCATCCTGCTGACCGGCGGCGAAAACCGGGGCCGCCGTCTGCAGAAAACGCTGGAGGAAATGAATATTCCCTCCGTGTACTGCGAATCGCTGGACGGCAACATCATCCTGCGGGAAGTGGTGCTGCTGCCGGTCTCCTACAACAAGGGCTTCCTGCATCCGGACGCGCACCTGTGCGTGCTCAGCGATACGGATATTTTCGGCTCCGCCTATCACCGCGCCCGGAAAAAGCAGAACGCGGGGGAGCGGATTTCCAGCTTTACCGATCTGAAACCCGGCGATTACGTGGTTCACGACCTGCACGGCGTGGGCATTTATCTGGGCGTGACCCAGATGAAGGGCGACGGTGTGACCCGGGATTATTTACAGATTCAGTACGCCGGAAACGACAAGCTCTACGTGCCCGCCGACCAGTTCGACCGGGTGCAGAAGTTCATCGGCGCGGAGCACAGCCTGCCCAAGCTGAACCATCTGGGCGGCGGCGAGTGGGAGCGCCAGAAGAGCAAGGTCAAGGCCGGGCTGAAGAAGCTGGCCTTCGATCTGGCGGCGCTGTACGCCCGCCGGGCCAAGAACCCCGGATATGCCTTCAGCCATGAAAACCCGTGGCAGCAGGAGTTTGAGGATGCGTTCCCCTACGAGCTGACGCAGGATCAGCAGCAGTCCGTGGCCCAGATCGAGGCCGACATGGAAAGCCCCCACAACATGGATCGCCTTCTGTGCGGCGACGTGGGCTACGGCAAGACGGAGGTAGCCCTGCGGGCCGCCTTCAAGGCCGTGGTGGAGGGAAAGCAGGTGGCCCTGCTGGCCCCCACCACCATTCTGGTGCAGCAGCACTACAATACCATCAAGAAGCGCTTTTCCGGCTTTGAGGTGCGGGTGGATATGCTCAGCCGCTTCCGTACTGCCGCCGAACAGAAGGAAACGCTGAAAAAGCTGGAAAAAGGCGAGCTGGACATGATCGTGGGCACCCACCGCCTGCTGGGCAAGGACGTGAAATTCCATGATCTGGGCCTGCTGATCGTGGACGAAGAGCAGCGCTTCGGCGTGAACCACAAGGAAGCTATCAAAAATATGAAGGAAAAGGTGGACGTGCTCACGCTGTCCGCCACGCCCATCCCCCGCACGCTCCACATGAGCATGGTGGGCATCCGGGACATGAGCCTGCTGGAAACGCCGCCCGAAGAACGCCTGCCCGTCAAGACCTATGTGATGGACTACGACGACGGCATCATCCGGGAGGCCATCCGCCGGGAACTGCAGCGGGACGGACAGGTTTATTTCCTTTATAATCGGGTACGGTCCATCGAGCAGATGCGCCAGCGGATCCAGGCGCTGGTGCCCGAGGCCCGCATCGGCGTGGCCCACGGCCAGATGCGGGAAAACGCGCTGGAGGATGTGATGCTGGACTTCTACGCAGGCGCATACGACGTGCTTTTGTGCACCACCATCGTGGAAAGCGGGCTGGACGTGCCGGAGGCCAATACGCTGATCGTCTTTGACGCGGATCACTTCGGCCTGAGCCAGCTGTACCAGATCCGGGGCCGGGTGGGCCGCAGCAGCCGTCAGGCCTATGCTTACTTCACCGTCCGGGCCAACAAGAACCTGTCGGAGACCGCCCAGAAGCGGCTGAACGCCATTCGGGAGTTCACCGAGTTCGGTGCGGGCTACCGCATCGCCATGCGCGATCTGGAAATTCGCGGCGCAGGCGACGTGCTGGGCCCGGAGCAGAGCGGCCACCTGAGCGCCGTGGGCTATGATATGTACGTCAAGCTGATCGAGCAGGCGGTGGGGGAGGCTCAGGGCAAGGAGCAGATTCCCGAGCTGGACACCCGCGTGGAGCTGAATATCGACGCTTATTTGCCGGAAACCTACGTCCGGGAGGAACGCCTGCGGGTGGAGGTCTACAAGCGCATCGCCATGGTGGAGGACGAGGAGAGCCGCCTGTCTATCGAGGAGGAGCTGATCGACCGTTTCGGCGATATTCCCGAACCGGTGGAAAATCTCATCCGCATTGCCCAGCTGCGGGGCGTGACCCGCAAATTGGGGATCAGCCACCTGTCCCTCCGGCCCGACGGCGTTCACCTGCGGCTGGACGAGCAGCATATGCCCGAGCCGGATCGGCTGTTTGAGGCCATCACCAAGGCGGACGGTCGTCTGCGCTTCGCCGTGGCCAAAAAGCCGGAGCTGATTCTCTGCGAACGGAATCTGTCCCCCGAGGCGGCGGTGGAGCTGGCGATTCCCGTGATGACGAAGGTTCACGACGAGCTGTCCGCTCTGAAGACGGCCGCAAAGGAACCCGCCGCGCCCGAAAAGGCCTGAGGGCGATGAAAAGCGTTTTTCTTCCAATAAGAATGGATAAGAATGGAAAGTGAAAACGAAAAGCAGACAGGAAAAACCGGACGGAATGAAAATTCCATGGAAAACGCAGGGGCTTTCTACTTGAAACTTGGCCGTATTCGTGTTATCATTCATCTAAGCAGACCTCCCAAAAGAAGCCTGCCATTAATACAGGAGGTAAACGACGATGGCATATGTAATTTCTGACGAATGCATCATGTGCGGCGCCTGCCAGTCCGAGTGCCCCGTGGACGCGATCTCTGAGGGCGATGGCAAGTACGTGATCGATCCTGATAAGTGCATCGAGTGCGGCGCTTGCGCCGGCACCTGCCCCGTGGGAGCTCCCGCCCAGGAGTAATATGGCACAGCCTGAAAAAGCGGCCCGAAAGGGTCGCTTTTTTGTACCCTTCCGCCGGACGTTCGGCGGCTGCTGCAATCTGCCTGACGGTAAAATGCATCCGCCTTTTTCCGCGAAAAGGCGGCGAAACCGCCCAGACCTTGCCCCCTGCGAGCCCTTCCGAACTTCGGCAGCCCTTCCGGAATCTGTCTGCCCGGCGCGGCATGTGAAGGAAAAGTGACGCTCATCTGCACTTTGGCTGCTGTTTTTTTGTAGAAACCGTATGGAAATTGGGAAAGAACATTGACAAAATGGTGGACGTGACGTAAAATTGAGAATAACCGCTGTACATAAACGTAACAATGTTTAGCGGGAAGCGAAAAGAAAGGATGGACACTGAACATGAAGAAGCTGCTCTCTCTGGTTCTGGCCGCTGCGATGCTGCTCTCTCTGGTTCCCGCTGCCTTCGCTGAGGAAGCCGAGACCAAGAGCATCAATGGCAAAGAATACGGCGTGGATTACACCTCTCTGTATTCTCAGTTTGGCAAGGAAACCACCATTGCCGATGTTACCGAGGATGAGGAAACCGGCCTGTGCTACATCGAAAAGGATGGCGTGGAGTACGAGCTGGGCCTTGACTTCCTGAGCATGGCCATGGTTTATAACACCCAGGTCGTCGACGGCTGGGATACCGAAGACGATGTGTACGCCACCTGGTGGCGTCTGTATATGCAGCGCTGGAATTACCTGCTGCCGGAAATCCCGCTGTACTCCAACGAGTACTATGATCTGTACAACGCGCAGATCAAGGGCGTGGAAGAGTACCCCACCAACCCCTACTGGTCTCCCGCCGCCGCTCTGATCGACTGGACCTCCGAAAAAGAGGACAACAGCATCATTCTGGGCAACACCACCGATCTGTCCGGCAAGTTCCGTTACGCGGCCTTCGGTGGCACCAACCCCGGCGCGGCCGATCTGGACGTACAGAACCTGTCCACCGGTCTGGAAACCGTCGCTACCACCAAGGAGGGCGGCTACGAGTGGAACCCCACCGTTGTGAAGTCTCACGAAGAGACCATGAACGAGGACGGCACCCGCACCTACACCGTGACCATCTATGACGATCTGAAGCTCAGCGACGGCACCCCCGTCACCGTGAAGAACTACGTGGTCTTCCCCATGGTGTTCTCCAGCCCTGTGGGCGTGGCCGCCGCCGGCAAGGATCACCAGGCCGGCATGACGCTGGAGGGCTTCAAGACCTTCAACACCTATGACGGCACCGAGGGCTCCGGCACCAAGGAGCTGGCCGGTCTGCGGATGATCGACGATTACACCTATTCCATCACCGTGGCCGCCGATTATGCCAACTACTTCTACGCCATTACCTACGCCGGCCTGTCTGCCTACGACGTTTCCCTGTGGATCGGCGACGCCGACGTGAAGGACGACGGCAACGGCGTGTACTTCACCGACGACTTCTACGCCAAGGAAGGCGACAAGTACGTGATGGCTGACCACATCGTGACTGCCAGCCAGAATACCGACACCACCTATCCCTACTCCGGCCCCTATGTTGTCAAGTCCTACGACAGCGCCGACAAGTCCGCTGTGCTGGAGCTGAACCCCAACTTCAAGGGCAACTACGAAGGCGTGAAGCCCACCATCGCCAAGGTCGTTTATAAGAAGATCGTTTCCAGCACTCAGCTGGAGGACCTGAAGGCCGGTACGCTGGACGTCATCGCGGGCATCACCGGCGGCGACGAGACCAACGAGGCGCTGGCGCTGGCTGACGGCTCCGACGGCAAGTACGTCTACACCCACTACAGCCGCGCCGGATATGGGAAGCTGGGCTTCCGCGCCGACTACGGCCCCGCTCAGTTCACCGAAGTGCGCCAGGCGATCGCCTACTGCATGGACCGCGCCAAGTTCGCCAAGGACTTCACCGGCGGCTATGGCGGCGTTGTGGACGGCCCCTACTATTCCGGCAGCTGGATGTACAAGGCCGCTGTGGATCAGGGCATGATCCTGAACGCCTATGCTACCTCCGTGGACAGCGCTATCGAAGTGCTGACCGAGGGCGGCTGGGTGTACGATGCTGAGGGCAACGACTACGTCGAGGGCGTCCGCTACAAGAAGATCCCCGGCGATATCGCTACCGAGAACGACATCAACTACAAGTCCAAGGACGGCGCTTATGTGACCACCAAGGTCGGCGACGACTACTATATGCCGCTGGTCCTGAACTGGTACGGCACCTCCGACAACCCCTTCACCGATCAGCTGATGACCGGTTTCGCCTCCAACGACAACGTGATCGCCGCCGGCTTCAACGTGCAGTACACCATCGGCGACTTCTCGCCCATGCTGGACGAACTGTATCAGGCTGCGGTGTACGGCTACTATTCCGGCAGCCCCATGTACTCCGTGTTCAACTTCGCGACCGGTTTCACCTCTGCTGCGTATGACTACTCCTACCAGATGACCATCGATCCCGCCATGTACGACGACTATTCTGCGTACTACATCAAGGATCAGGCCGACGTGTACTGGCTGAAGTAATCGCAACAAAAACGAGACCCGGTTCGGGAGCGTTTCGCTCCCTCACCCCAAGGCAGGGTTCATCCCCTGCCTTGGGGATATTACAGTTCTAGGAAAACCAACGATGTTTTTCCCGGACAGGAGTCGGAGCGAGGAATGATCAATGGGTAGATATATCGTTAAGAGAATCGGCTATATGCTGCTAGTTCTCGTTATTTTGTCCTTTTTGATGTTTATCATTTACAACATGGTTCCCAGCAATCGTGCCTATACGGACGCCAAGGCTGAGATCCAGACCATGAAAAAAGGCATGTCCGCTACGGACATGGACACCCGTTTTCAGGAGCTGTACCTGAAATATCAGCGCCGTTACGGCACGGACACCAATAACATGGTGATCCGCTATCTCCGCTGGGTGGGCCTGTATCCGTTGTACGACGGAAGCTACAGCGGCCTGCTGCAGGGCAACTTCGGCTATTCATATGAAGCCCGCGACGAGGTGATCAACGTGGTCAAGCCTCGCATGGGCAACACCATATTTATCAATATATTTGCTACTATTCTGGCTCTGGGGATCACCATTCCGCTGGGCATTCATTGTGCTGTCAAGAAAAACAGCCGCGGCGACCAGGCCGTGCAGATGCTGACCATCATTGGCTACAGCCTGCCTACCTTCCTGATTGCCATTCTGTTTATCTGGCTTTTCTGCTCGCTGCTGCACATTTTCCCGCCGAGCGGCATCAAGACCCCCGGCAGCAGCTACACGGGCTGGAAGTTCTTCACCGACCGGATGTATTTCCTGGCCCTGCCCCTGATCGTCATGACCTTCTGCTCTCTGGGCGGCATGACCCGCTATGTGCGCGCGTCCATGATTGAAGCGCTGTCCATGGACTGCATCAAGACGGCCCGTGCCAAGGGCGTTCGGGAAAAGGCCATCATCTATTCTCACGCCTGGCGCAACGCCCTGATCCCCATTGTCACGCTGGTGGTGGGCTGGTTCCTGGGCATTTTCTCCGGTTCCGTGGTCATTGAGCAGATGTTCGCCCTGAACGGCATGGGCGACCTGATGATCTCGTCCCTGCGCACGGCGGACTTTGATGTGATCATGCTGCTGCAGATGTTCTACGTCATGCTGTCCCTGATGGGCAATCTGATCATCGACATCGTGTACGGTCTGGTGGACCCGCGTGTCCGCGTCAGCAAGTAAGGAGGAGAGAAGCAAATGAGCAAAAAGCAGAATCAGCAGTCCTCCTCCAAAAAGGGCTTCGCACCCTTCCGCTGGATCAGCCGCGCCTTCATGGGCGCCAGCCGTCAGTACGCGGAGGAAACGCTGCAAAAGCAGGCAGAAAATCATGTGAACGACGTGGAAGAGATCGTCAGCCCGGGCCGTCAGCTGGTGCGGAACTTTATGGAACGCAAGCTGGCCGTGTTTGCGCTGTGCGTAGTCATCGCCATGTTCCTGTTCGTGTTCATCGGCCCCTGCTTCCTGACCAATTATTCGGACAGCTACACCGAAGTTACGCAGAAGAGCATCGCTCCCACGATGAGCATGATGTCCGTGCCCCGGAAGCTGCGGGACGATATTAAGGAAATCAGCTCCAGCGGCAGCTTCACCGTGGGCCTGTCCAACGCGGGCAAGGTGTACGTTTGGGGCGCGACTCAGATCGGCACCACCGGCATCAACGTGGCGCAGATCCCCGAGGAAGTCCAAAACACCAAGATCGCCATGGTTGCGGCGGGCATTGACCATATTGTAGCCATCGGCGAAAACGGCAAGGTCTACGCCTGGGGCAACAACAAGCTGGGCCAGTACGGCCGCACCAAGGAAATGCTCGACAACCCCAACATCGCTGTGATGCCGGAGGAAATCATGGTCGAGGGCGGCATTGACGTGGCCAACGTCAAGAAACTGACCTGTGGCTATCAGTGCTCCGCCATTCTGATGAACGACGGCACCCTGTACATGTGGGGCAACAAGCTGACCTACGCCAACATCGATAAGTTTTTGGACAACCACGATATGAAGGACGTGGCCTTCCTGCTGAACTACATCGTCGGCGTGAAGGAGGAGGGCACCAGCGTCTTTACCGGCACCCGCGGCCTGTACGGCACCCTGCGGGACAACGTATACAGCGCTTCCAAGAAGACCAAGGATTTCCTGGATGGCCGCACTATCGAGCGGATCGTGGCCACCAGCGATACCCTCTGCCTGGAGCTGAGCGACGGCTCCATCGCCCTGTCCGGCGACTTTACCTCTGACTGCGTGGAAATCCCCGCGATGGAAGAAGGAGAACACTTCCTGCTGGGCAGCATCAGCGCCGGTACGTACCACTACACGGGCATCACCAACAAGGGCCATGTGTACTCCTGGGGCAAGAACCACTTCGGCCAGTCCAATCCGCCGGCCAAGGTGCAGGGCGCGGCTCAGGTCTTCACCGGTTCCTTCCAGAACTACGCCGTGGATGAAAACGGCAAGCTGCTGGGCTCTTGGGGCCTGAGGGGCTACCTCTTCGGCACCGATACCTATGGCGCGGACATCTTCCAGCGCATTTGCGCGGGCGGCAAGATGACCATGACCATCGGCGCTGTGGCCGTTATCTTCTCCACCATCATCGGCATCATCATCGGCTGTCTGTCCGGTTACTTCGGCGGCAAGGTGGATATGGTGCTGATGCGCGTGACGGAAATTTTCACCGCCATCCCCTTCCTGCCCTTCGCCATGATCCTGAGCTCCGTCATGAGCCAGATGACCCTGAGCGAGGACATGCGTATCTTTATTATCATGGTCATTCTGGGCGTGCTGACATGGCCTTCGCTGGCCCGTCTGGTACGCGGTCAGGTGCTGGTGGCCCGCGAAAGCGAGTATGTCACCGCCGCCAAGGCCATGGGCGTCAGTGAGCGGACGATCGCCTTCAAGCACATCCTGCCCAACGTGGTCTCCGTCATTCTGGTGACCCTGACGCTGGACTTCGCCGGCTGCATGCTGACCGAATCCTCCCTGAGCTATCTGGGCTTCGGCGTTCACTATCCCCGGCCCACCTGGGGCAACATGCTCAACGGCGCCAACAACGCCACCATCATCGGCAACTACTGGTGGCAGTGGCTCTTCACCTCCCTGTTTCTGGCGGTCACTACGATCTGCATCAATATCGTGGGCGATACGCTGCGCGACGTAATGGACCCCAAGTCCAACATTGATAAGTAAGGGGGAAAGAGAAATGCCGTTGCTGGAAGTTAAAAACCTTCATACCTATTTCAAAACGAAAAAGGGCATCGTGAAGGCGGTCAATGATGTTTCCTATTCCCTTGAACCCGGCAAGACCATCGGTATCGTGGGCGAGTCCGGTTCGGGTAAATCCGTTTCCGCCATGAGCATCCTGCAGCTGCTGGACGCCAACGGTTACATTGCCGGGGGCGAGGTGCTCTTCGAGGGCAAGGATCTGACGAAGCTGTCCCTGAACGAAATGTACCAGATTCGCGGCAACGCGATCTCCGTGATCTTTCAGGAGCCTATGACCTCCCTGAACCCCGTGTTCACGGTGGATCGTCAGCTGAGCGAGCCCTTCATCATCCATCAGGGCAAAACCAAGAAGGAAGCCCACGAGCTGGCCCTGAAAATGCTGGCCGACGTGCAGATTCCCAACCCGGAGGCGGTGATCCGTCAGTATCCTCATCAGCTGTCCGGAGGGATGCGGCAGCGGGTCATGATCGCCATGGCGCTGGCCTGCCGTCCGAAGATTCTGATCGCCGACGAGCCTACCACGGCGCTGGACGTAACCATTCAGGCCCAGATTCTCCGCCTGATGAACGAGCTGCAGGAGGAAAAGGGCACCAGCATCATTTTCATCACCCACGATCTGGGCGTGATCAACGAAATGGCGGACGACGTGGCGGTGATGTACTGCGGTCAGGTGGTGGAGAAGGCTTCCGCCCGCACCATCTTCTCCGATTGTAAGATGAGCCATCCCTACACCGAGGGCCTGATGTTCTCCATTCCCCGGCTGGATTCCAAGGACAAGATCGAGCCCATCCCCGGCGTGGTGCCCCACCCGCTGGCCCTGCCCAAGGGCTGCAAGTTCGCGCCCCGCTGCAAATACTGCACGAAGAAGTGCATGGAAGAAGAACCCGAGCTGAAGGACATGGGGAACGGGCAGCTGATCCGCTGCTTCTACCCGGAGAAGGAGGTGAGACGGAGTGCCGCACACAAAGAAATTACTGTCAATCACTAATCTGAAGAAGTATTTCCCCGTCGCTAAATCCTCCGTCTTCCAGAAGACCCAGCAGTACGTCCGCGCCAATGAGGATATTTCGCTGGACATCTATGAGGGCGAGACCATCGGCGTGGTGGGCGAGTCCGGCTGCGGCAAGAGTACGCTGGGCCGTGTGCTGCTCCAGCTCTATCCCCAGACGGCCGGTACGACCATGTATTACGGCAAGACGCTGGCGGAAGTGGCTCCCAGCTATATGGAGGATACCCTCCGTCATCTGGACAAGTACCGTCAGAAGTATAAAAAGGCGCAGGAAAAGGCCGCCGAGCTCAACCGCAAAGTGGAGGAGATCGGCGAGGACAAGGCCGACTTCTACCTGCTGCAGGATCGGAATCTGGCCCGCTGCGACGAGCAGACCTGTCTGGATCACATCGTGAAGATCGTCGGCGGCTTCTTTGCCGTGGATGACAATGATCAGGGCCGTCAGCTCATTTTGCAGGTCTATGAAGCCAGCGCCAGGCGCGCCCGGCTTTCCGCCCGCCGGGTTGATCTGGCGGTGGAGCTGGAGCATCGCAAGGGCAGCAACGCCGGCGGCGTGGAAAAGCTGGAAGAGAAGATCAAGGCGCTGGACGATGAAATTGCCGCCGAGGACAAGAAAATCGTCGAGCTGGAATCCTCTTTGACCGCGCTGCGGCAGAAGTATGCCGCCAATCCCGAGTTCGCCAAGTACGAGGCCATGCGCGACGACGGCGTTGACCTGTCCCGGCTGAAGTACAAGGAACAGCGGGCGCTGCGTAAGGATCTGCAGATCATCTTCCAGGATCCCTACTCCAGCCTGAATCCCCGCTTCACCATCGGACAGATCATCGAAGAAGGTCTGGTGACCCACCACTTCTACAAGCACGGCTCCGAAGCCATGCGCCAGTATATCATCGAGACGATGGAGAAGTGCGGCCTGCAGGATTACATGCTGCACCGCTATCCCCATCAGTTCTCCGGCGGTCAGCGGCAGCGCATCTGCATTGCCCGGGCGCTGGCGGTACAGCCCAAGTTCATCGTGTGCGACGAGTGCGTCTCCGCGCTGGACGTGTCCATTCAGTCCCAGATTATCAATCTGCTGCAGGAGCTGAAGGAAAAAGAGAACCTGACCTACATGTTCATTTCGCATGACCTGTCGGTGGTTCGCTACATTTCTGACCGCATCTGCGTCATGTATCTGGGCAATGTGGTGGAGCTGGCCGACGCGGAAACCATCTTCCGTGACCCGCGACATCCCTACACGGTCGCGCTGCTGTCCTCCATCCCCACGACGGATCCCGACAGTCTGGACAAGGAGCGCATCCTGCTGGAGGGCAACATCCCCAGCCCCATCAAGCCCCCGTCCGGCTGCAAATTCCACACCCGCTGCTACATGGCCTGCGACAAGTGCAAGCGCGTCCCGCCGGAGCTGCGTGAGGTGGAGCCCGGTCACTTCCTGGCCTGCCACTTCCCGGAGAAGAAGCTGGACGAGAACGGCAACTATCTCTTCGAGCTTCCCAAGATGGAGAAGAAGTCCAGCCGCACTGCGGCGCAGGAGACTCAGGCATGATCTGGAAGCGGCTGAAAAAGGTCACTCCGGAGCAGGAGAAGGAATTCAGCGAGCGCATGGAAGGCGTGCCCTTTCTGGACAAGGTCATCATGGTGGTGACGGCGTTCTTCGTCATCATCGTGCCCTGCCTGCTGGTGGTCATCGGCATGAGCCTGCTGGTGATGTGGATTCTCGGAATGCTATAATCGATCCGGCTGTTTCCGTTGGGGGCAGCCGGATTTTTGCTGAAAAAATTTTGCAGATTTGAAAGGAGAAAAGGAAATGCTGAAGCAGCTGGAAACGATTGTCCGCCGCATCGGAACCACGGTGGTCACGGCGAGCGAGCTATCGGTGACGGAGAAGGAAGGCCACGCCAATTTTGTAACGGACATGGATGTGCGGGTTCAGCGGATGCTGATGGAGGAACTGAACGCGCTTCTCCCGGAGGCGGATTTCATCTGCGAGGAAAAGGAAAACGAAAAGCTATCGGATAAAGCAACATGGATCGTGGATCCGATTGACGGGACGACCAATCTGATTCATGATTACCGTCAGTCGGCCATTTCGGTGGCCCTGATGCGGAATCGGGAGCCGGTGCTGGCCTGTGTTTACAACCCCTTCACGGACGAGTTATTCAGCGCCGAAAAGGGGCAGGGCGCGTGGCTGAACGGCAAGCGTCTGTCGGTTTCGCAGCGTCCGCTGGACAAGGCGCTGATTGGTTTTGGTACAGCGCCCTACTACGAGGAACTCAGCCGCGCGACCATGCGGATCGTTTATCGCCTTTTGCACGAAGCGGGGGATGTGCGGCGTTCCGGCTCGGCGGCGCTGGATCTGGCCTACGTGGCCTGCGGTCGGACGGACGCTTTTTTTGAGCTGCGTCTGAAGCCTTGGGACGTGGCGGCGGGCGCACTGCTGGTGGCGGAGGCAGGGGGCGTATTTACCATGCCGTTGAACGAGAAAGTGGACTTTGACCTGTCCACGGCGGTGGTCGCCAGCAATGCGGAGTGTTTAGAGGGCCTTTGCCAAATGGTACTGGAAGAAGCGGCGGGGGAATCAGCCTGACAGACGCAACATAAGGCAAAAGGGCGAACGGAAAATTTCCGCTCGCCTTTTTCTATTGAATGATCGACGGTGCAAGGCATCGTCCATATTCAGTATTCTCCGGGTCGATCATTTCGCCGGTCTGCGCATTGAGAATGATCGGTCGATAATACGGCTCATCCTCCAACCAGCCGTCCGTGTAGAACGGCCCGTTTCTTTCCGCCAAGGGGCCGTCCTGCTGATATTCGACCCACACGACCCAAGAAGGCAGCAGAAGCTGTTCCTGCGGGTTCTCCGTATCATACTGCACATATCCAAGCGCTGCTCGATCGACTGCACGAATGTATCCCATGCGAATAAGAACCTCCATTTTGCCTTTTACGTCGTCAAACGGAAGCAGGGGAATGTCTTCCCGTACAACGCCGGTTTCCTCATAAAAAAGGCATTTGAGCAAAAAGGAATCCTCGTCCCAAACATCGACAGAAGTGCATCCGCGGCTTTCCAAAAGATAGTTTTCATCCCCAACGGCTTTGGTGGAGAAGGTGCTGTGAACGCTCCCCATGAAGGGAATGCCGTGGAAGATCTGGTGAAATTCCAAGTGATAATAGCCTTTTTCGCTGATGGGATCCCCGGTCTTTTTGGAAAAAGTGCGGTCAAAAACGGCGACGTTGGTTAAATCCAGCGAGTCGTTTGGAAATAATTTCGAGACCTGTTTTTTCGCAGCCGCAACAGCATCCCCCAAAAGAAGGGCATTGTTGTCCGCGTAAGCCGCGTCCATGCGGTAATCCGACAAAAGATGAGAGTCCCAACCCATGACAGCCTGATTGTAGGAAGCGTCGTCCTTCCGCGTTTTTCCCCATATGGGCGGCGTTGCGTGATCGTAAGCCGTCGAAAAAGGGGTCGATTGAAAGCTGTAGGAGTTGACCTCGTCCGTTTCCATGGCCGATGTGCAAAAGGCTTGAAGCTCCTCGACACGCGTGTCAGGCAGCGGAGATGCAGCCTGCACCAGAATCACCGGGGCAGTTTCCACGGATGGAATTTCGATCTCCACATCGACAGGAATCGTTCGTCCGTAAGCCTCATAAATTTCCTCCCAACGGGGAAAAGTCACGCCGGGCAACTCTCGAATGGAGTAGGAGCGTCCCTCTCCGATAGCCAGCGTCGGCCATAACATCAGCAGAGAAAGACAGAGTGAGACCAATCGCAGCTTTTTCATGACCACCCCTCCATTATAAAGCGTTGTCATAAAATGGAACGAAAAAAGAAAGAAAAAACCTGCAAGCATTGGTCAAGAAAGGTCACGATTTCGATACAGCGGGCGGGGCAATGGCGGCCTTCTCTTGCCAATAAACGGAAAATCGCACCAAACCCGCGAGCCGCGGCACCTGTCATGCCACGGCGGTAAAACCAAGCCAACCAGCATGTCTCTCTACGCCCCTGCGCGCATAGCGCGCAGTCCGGGGTCAAGGGGCACTGCCCCTTGCGCGAGCCGCGAGACCTGTCGCCGAGCGGTGGTAGAAAGGAGCCAACTCGCATGTCTCCCTACTCTCCTGCGCTCATAGCGCGCAGTTCGGGGTGCAGGGGTACTACCCCTGCAGAAGGTGGCTGGGCTTGATGACGGTGTCCAGACGGGATTCCACGTAGCGGCGGAGAAGGTCAAAAAGGGTGGAGCCATCGCCGCGAGGGCGGACGGTCAGGCCGTTCAGGATGGTTTCCTTCATCCAGTCGATCTGGGCAGGCGTGACGGGCAGGGTGGCGCGGCTGGAACAGTCCGGGCAGCAAAGACCGCCTGCCTCGATGTCGAAGCACCCGCCGGAGGTCACGTCCAGCGGACGGCGGCAGTGGGCGCAGCAGGAAAGCCGGGGACGGTAGCCGCATTCGATGGCAAAAAGAAGCAGGAAGGCGGACGTGGTTTCCAGCGCGTCCGCGTCGGCGTTGTAGGTCAGATAGTATAGCCCTTTCAATAGGAGGGCGTATAGACCATGGGATTCCTGTCCGGGCTGGACTGCCGCCTGACAAAGCGCCGCCATGTAGCTGGCGCAGGTCAGACGGTAGGGCTCCAGCCGCAGGGGATAAAAGCTGTCCGCCAGAGAACAGGAGGTCAGGATAAAGTGATCGTGACTTTGGTAGAGGACAAATTCGCCGCTGACGAAAAGCTCGCTGACAGGCAGCAGGGGACTTTTGGGCCGCCGACAGCCCCGGGAAAGCGCGTCGATCCGGCCGTAGTCCGGGCTGAGAATGGTCAGCATGCGGTCGTGCTCCCGGTAGTTGGCAAAGCGCAGCACGATCCCCTGAGTGGTAACAGACGGCATGGGCGGGCCTCCTTTCAGGGATAAGCAAAACCCCCTCGGCGCGGGGCGCACAAGGGGGCGAAAAGAAAGGGATTCCTTAGCCGCGCACGGTCTCCACCAGCTTGGTGAAAGCGGCGGGATCATTCACAGCGATGTCAGCCAGCATCTTGCGGTTGATCTGGATGTTCTTCTTCTTCAGACCGTCCATCAGCACGCTGTAGCTCATGCCATTCAGGCGGGCAGCGGCGTTGATACGGGTGATCCACAGACGGCGGAAGTCGCGCTTACGCATTTTGCGGCCTTCATAAGCATAACGAAGGCTGCGGGCGACCTGCTCGCTGGCAGCGCGGTACTGCTTGGACTTGGCGCCATAGTAGCCCTTGGCAAGCTTCAGCACCTTGCGGCGCTTCTTGTGGGCGTTAACGGCTGCTTTAATACGTGCCATTTTCTTATCCTCCTTGAATCGTTAGCAAAGCTTATTTGTAGGGCAGCAGCTTGTGGATGGTACGGGCTTCGGCCGCGTTGTCCACCACACCGTCCGCACGCAGGTGACGGGTGCGCTTGGTGGTCTTCAAATGCACCTGATGGTTCGCGTTCATCTGCTTATGCATCACTTTGCCGTTCTTCGAGAAGAAGAAGCGTTTGGCTGCTCCACGATGGGATTTCTGCTTAGGCATAGGGGTTGTCCTCCTTCCGTGTGCTATCCATGAAATGCCGGGGCTGGGCCCCGGCAAAGGATGGCCTTTCCATGGGTCAAATCATGTTTTCGCTTTCGCGCTTGACCTTTTTCTTGGGCTGCGGCTTGGGCTCCTTGGGAGCTTCGGCGGCCTCGGCCTGATTGGCGGCGTGCTTTTCCTTGCGCGCCTGCGTCTTTTCGGCGAAGCTCTTCTTTTCCACCTTGGGTCCCAGAATCATGATCATGTGGCGGCCTTCCAGCATGGGGCGGCGCTCGATGGTGCCGTATTCCTCGATACGGCTGGCGAAATCCTGCATGATCTTCATGCCGATGTCCGCATGAGCGATCTGCCGCCCACGGAAGCGGATGCTGACCTTGACTTTGTCGCCGTCCTGCAGGAACTTGACGGCGTTGCGGAATTTGGTCTGAACGTCGTTTTCCTCGATAGTGGCGGAGAGCTGCACCTCTTTGAGCGTTACGACGCGCTGATTCTTGCGCAGGTCGCGTTCCCGCTTGGACTGCTCGTAGCGGTGCTTGTCGTAGTCCATCAGCTTGCAGACAGGGGGCTGAGCGTTCGCTGCGATCTTTACCAGATCCAGTCCGGCCTGTTCGGCCATTTCCATCGCCTGACGGGTGGGCATAACGCCCAGCTGTTCGCCGTCGGCGGAAATCAGCCGTACCTCTCTGTCTCGGATTTCTTCGTTGATCATCGGCTCGTTGATGTGGATGCACCTCCAAATGGTTGTTGGTTTCTGCGGTCCGGGCTTTTAGGCAATAAAAAACGCCGGGCACAAACTACCCGCCGCAAGCACCCCATGGACTTATGTGCCATGACCGACGCAACGTCGCTACGCGGTGAGAAGCGGGCAGCTTCTTCTTACAAAAGCAAGTATAACACCAGTGTTCCAGACTGTCAAGCCGTGAAATAAAGAAAAACAGGAAAAAACGCCCGAAAAAACCGAGAACGAAGCGGCCGCGAAGGGAAGCTACATTTTGCCCATCAGCAAGGCGGCCGGCCGCGAATGGCCAGCCGCCTGAAAGGTTCAGAAACCCCGGAATTGGCAGGGGCCGAACAGCCATTGGGGATAAGCGTCTTCGGGGTGGGGACGGAACGTCTCGTTCCTCCCTCCGGCGGAAGCAAAGCGGATTTTCACCTCGGCGGTGGATCGGCGGTTCATGAGGCATTCCTCCCTGATGATCGAAACTTATTGAATGGTAATGTCGCCGGAGACGGTGTTCACATCCAGCAGACTGGCGCTGTCCGGCTGGCTTTCCGGGATGCGGTCGATGTTGCCGGAAACGGTGTGGCAGCGGATCTGGGGATGAACGTCTTCCGGCAGCTCCACCTCCACGCTGCCGCAGGTGCTTTTGAGCGCGATGCGCTGAAAGGCTCCGTCAGGCCGCAGCTGCACGTCGCCGCTGACCGTGTTCAGGGAAAGGGCGGGGAAGGGGCCTTCCACCGTCAGATCGCCGCTGATGGAGCTAATCTCCGTTTCGGGGCATTGCCCTTCCCAGCGCACATCGCCGCTGGTGCTGGTGATTCGGGCATGCTGGCGGACGGTCAGCCCGTCCAGCGTCAGGTTGCCGCTGGTGGTGCTCAGTTCCACCTGATCGCATTCCCCATTCCAGATCATATCGCCGCTGGTGCTGGCGAGCCGGGCGTGATCCCGCACACGGACGTTTTCCAATGTCAGATTGCCGCTGGCGCTGCTTATTTCGGCCTGCACGGCGGAGCCGGACCAGCGCGCGTCGCCGCTCTTGGTGACGAGACGGAGACTGTTTTCAACGACCACGTCCTCCAAGGTCAGATCGCCGCTGGCAGTGCGGAACGATAGTTCTTCCAGCGTCAGCCCTTCCAGCAAAGCGTCGCCCGAAGAAGTCTCCGCCTGCAGAAACAGACCGTCCGGAATTTCCAGCGTCAACTCTTCCCCGGAGGAAAAACCCATGCTGCCCAGCTCCTTGGAAATGCCGGAGATCATTTTGCTGACGCTGTTCATGAGCTGGTTCAGATTGCCGTTCCACTTGAAGCCGCTGTCCATCTTGATGTGCCGGGAAGAAGCGGGCTTTGCGCCGTTCGCCTGACGTTCTACGATCAGGCGGTCGCCTTCGGTGCGAGCATTCAGTACGTGATTGGGGTCGTGAAAGGTCAGACGAACAGTTTCGTCCGGGGAACGGCGCACCTGCAGGTCGGCGCTGCCCAGCCGAAGCTCGGTATAATGAACGTCGGTGTAAAGCTCCGTCCGCTCGTCCGCATCGTCTTCTTCCTCCCCATGCGCCGTCTCCGTTTCTTCGGCCTCCATGGGGGAGACAGGAGCCTGCGGAGCGGCGGTACGGGCATTTTTGCGTGGATAGTCCGCCAGCATTTCCTGCATCCCGTTCAGGCTGTCGATGACGGCCTTGGTGGCTTCGTCAGCCGTCATGCCGCCCGCCGTCAGGTCGGCGTAACGCTCCTGACAATTTTGCAGAATTTCGTCATGAAGCGCGGCGGTTTCCTCGGTTTCTTCCAAATCTTCAAATAAGAGCGCGACGATTTTGGTGATGGTATCGTTCATTTTTGCTCCCCTCCCAACAGTTGATCCAGCACCTGACGGGTTTCCCGCCAGGCTTCGCAGTCCTTGAGCAGCTTTTCCAGCCCTACGTCCGTGAGAGAATAGTAGCGCCGGCGCGCGCCGCTTTGTTCGTCGCCCCAGTAGGAGCGGATGCAGCCGGCGGCCTCCAGCCGCCGAAACGCGGTGTAAAGGGTGGCTTCTTTTAATTCCAGCCCGCCGCCGCTTTGCTCGGCGACGGCCTTGCTGATGCGGTAGCCGTAGCTGTCGCCGTCCGACAGCTGTTTCAGGATGATGGTATCCGTATATCCGCGAAGAAGATCCGCAGAAAGCGCCATAAGCTCACCTCCGGGATAAATTATACATCGAAGTACTTCACCTGTCAAGGTATTATTTCACACAAAATAAATTTTGTAAAAATGCTCCCGAAAAGACCGGAAAAGTACGAACAAAAAACAATTCAGGAAAAAAGCGGTTGACAATAAGGAAGAAAACCATTACAATATCCCATGTCTGGTACTACGGCCAATGCGGGCGTGCGGGTGTAACTCAATGGTAGAGTTCCAGCTTCCCAAGCTGGCTACGTGGGTTCGATTCCCATCACCCGCTCCAACCGCATGAAACCATACCGGATAAATACTGAAACTGTAATTGAACAGGAGGTCGGTTTCCCATGGCGAAAGCGCATTTTGAACGTACCAAGCCCCATGTAAACATCGGCACCATCGGTCACGTCGACCACGGCAAGACCACCCTGACCGCCGCCATCACC
>SFGO01000158.1 GCA_004556545.1 Clostridiales bacterium | reverse complement strand
GCGCGCATCCAGTGGATGCAGCTGCCGAAGGCAGCTAGCGACTGGCAGCCGTCAACCGAAACGAGGATTTGGCACGGCAGTGCCAAAGACGACGATTGAAGTTGCGGAACAGAGCCCCTAACCCTTGTGCCGCAGCACATTTCCCGCAAACCAGCGTAGCGCTGTTTGCGGGCAACGGAGGCCAGCTCGGAGTTTTTCGACAGACTGAGGGGGACGGTTCGCCGTCCCCTTTTCCATTGCCTGTTTTTGTATCCAAAATACAAAGAAAGAACTTGCTATTTCCCCTTCTTCTGCGTAATATATCCGCAAGGGCAGAAAATCGCCAATAGGGCGAAAAACGTCCCACATGTCCACTAAAAGAAAAGAAGAACCCGCAAGGGCGTCGGGAGGAAATGAAGATGGAACGAGTATACAATTTTGCGGCAGGCCCCGCGACCATCGACCAGAGCGTGCTGGAAAAAGCCCGGAAAGAACTGGTCTGCTATCAGGACAAGGGCATGAGCGTGATGGAAATGAGCCACCGCAGCGCCATGTATCTGGACATTTACAACGAAACAGAGGCGCTGCTTCGTCAGCTGATGGGCATTCCGGACAACTATAAGGTGCTCTTCCTGCAGGGCGGAGCCACGCTGCAGTTCAGCGCGGTGCCGCTGAATCTGATGGGGGAGAAGAACAGCGCCGACTATGCCGACACCGGCAATTTCGCCCATCTGGCGGCGGAAGAAGCCAAGAAATACGGCGAGGTGCGCATTGCCGCTTCCTCCCGGGAGGATGGGTACACCTTCATTCCCCGGCAGTTCGACTGGAACCCGGATGCGGCCTATGCCTACATCACCACCAACAACACCATTTACGGCACCCGCTACACCTTCGTGCCGGATACGGGCAGCGTACCGCTGGTGGCCGACATGAGCAGCAACATTCTCTCTGAGCCGACCGATGTGAGCAAATTCGGCGTGATCTTCGCCGGTGCGCAGAAGAACATCGGCCCTGCCGGTCTTTGCGTGGCCATCATCCGGGAGGAGCTGCTGGGACAGGAGAAGCCCTTCACGCCCAAACTGCTGAGCTGGGCGCTGGAAGCCAAAAACGGCAGCATGCTCAACACGCCCAACACCTACGGCATTTACATGGCGAAGCTGGTGTTCGAATGGCTGCGGGATCTGGGCGGCGTTCCCGCCGTTTACGAGCGCAACGTGGCCAAGGCGGCCATTCTCTATGATTATCTGGACGAAAGCCGTCTGTTCCGTTCGCCGGTTCACCGGGAGGATCGTTCCCTGATGAACGTGCCCTTCGTTACCGGCAACGCCGATCGGGATGCGGCCTTCGTCAAGTATGCCGCGGCCCGCGGGCTGGTCAACCTGAAGGGCCACCGCAGCGTGGGCGGCATGCGCGCCAGCATTTACAACGCCATGCCCGTCGAGGGCGTCAAGGCGCTGGTGGACGTGATGAAAGCCTTCGAAAAGGAGAATGCCTGATGTATAAGATCCAGACGCTGAACGCCATTTCCGATGTGATCCACGAGGAGCTGAGCGCGGAAAATTATCTGATCGGCAAGGAAGAGCCTGTGCCGGAGGGCATTCTGGTTCGTTCCGCCGACATGCACGAGATGGAGCTTCCGGAAAGCCTGCTGGCCATCGCCCGGGCAGGCGCGGGCACCAACAACATCCCGATTGACGAATGCACCCGGCGGGGCATTGCGGTTTTCAACACACCCGGCGCTAACGCCAACGCCGTGGCTGAGCTGGTGATCTGCGGTCTGATGCTGGGCGGACGAAACGTATCCGGCGGCATTCAGTGGGCGCAGACGCTGAAGGGGCAGGGGGACGCCGTGCCCAAGCTGGTGGAAAAGGGCAAGGGGCAGTTTGCGGGCCCGGAGGTCCGGGGAAAGACGCTGGGCGTGATCGGTCTGGGCGCTATCGGCGCTTTGGTGGCCAACGCTGCGGCGCAGGGTTTGCAGATGAACGTACTGGGCTACGACCCCTTCATCAGCGTAGAGAGCGCATGGAGCCTGAGCCGCGCCGTGCGGCATTGCGCCTCCATGGATGAGATTTTCGCCAACGCGGATTACATCACCGTTCACGTTCCCCTGAACGACGGCACCCGGGGACTGATCGGCCCCGCCAACCTGGCCAAGATGAAGGACGGCGTACATCTGCTGAACTTCAGCCGCGCCGAGCTGGCGGATGCGGACGCGCTGTCCGCCGCGCTGGAGAGCGGCAAGGTCGCTTCCTATGTGACGGACTTTCCCACGGAAGCCGTGCTGGGCATGAAAAACGCGGTAGTGATTCCCCATCTGGGCGCATCCACCCCGGAAAGTGAGGAAAACTGCGCCCGCATGGCGGCGCGGGAGCTGCGGGAATATCTGGAAAACGGTCAGATCCGCAACAGCGTCAACCTGCCGGAGATTCTTCTGGGCCACAGCGAAGGCGTTCGCATTCAGATCATTCACGGCAACGAGCCCGGCATGGTCAGCGCCATTTCCGCCGCCATCGGCGCCCGGAAGATCAACATCAACAACATGGTCAACAAAAGCCGCAAGGACGTGGCCGTCACGGTTCTGGAAGTCGAAAAGGCCCCCGACGCCCGCCTTCTGACCGAACTGATGGCCCTCCCCAACGTCATCCGCGTCCGCACGTGGTAAGGGGTAGTACCCCTTAACCCCATACCGCGCCCTTTGGGCGCGGGACTGCTCGTGGGACATGCAGCTTGGCCGTAAAGTTACCGCCGCTCGGCGACAGGCCTCGCGGCTCGCGGGCAGGGGTAGTACCCCTGCACCCCACTCCGCGCTATAGGGCGCGGGGCTGTTCGGGGGACATGCAAGCTGGCCGGGGTTTTACCGCCGTGGCACGACAGGTGCCACGGCTCGCCGGTCTGGTGCGGCTCCCTGCCGCTTGGCCGATTCAGACCGCCATTCGGCAACAGGCCTTCGTTTCGGTTGACGGCTGCCGGTCGCTAACCGCCTACGGCGGTTGTGCCCACTGGGCACGCGCTTCCTCTCGCCGCCCTTGACCCCGGACTGCGCGCCTTTGGCGCGCAGGGCGCTCGGGAGAAATGCCAGTTGGCCGGAGGTTTACCGCCGCTCGGCGACGGGCCTCGCGGCTCGCGGGTCTTGTGTGTCTCCCTGACAGTTGCATAGTATAGACCGCCATTCGGCGACGGGCCTCATGGCTTGCAACAAAGGCTAGCGTGGATTTGAAATCCCGCTGGCCTTTTGCGCTGCAAAAATATTCATGCCACATCGAAGCATCCCAACCCGCAAGGGGGGCGCTTGCCCACCGTCCACTGCGGGGAAAAGAAAAGCAACCCGTTCATCCACGCCGCAAAATCTCCCAGCTGCACCGAAGCATCCCAACCCGCAAGGGGTAAGTATGCCCCACGCCGACTGCGGGGGAGCAGAGCGGCGATAGGCAGCGGAGGGAAAAAGGCCCGCCCATTTTGACGGCGGAAAAAGGCGAGCTCCGAGCGCGC
>SFGO01000040.1 GCA_004556545.1 Clostridiales bacterium | reverse complement strand
AAAGAAAGCCAGCGGCACGGCGACTCCGGGAAAAAGCCCTTTATTGCCCATTTTGACGGCGGGGCTCGCTATGTCGCGCGCAGCGGAGTTGGCCAGCTTACACATGCTATCGTGCGCGCTCGGAGCTCGCCTTTTTCCGCCGTCAAAATGGGCGGGCCTTTTTCCCTCCGCTGCCTATCGCCGCTCTGCTACCCCGCAGTTGGCGGTGGGCAGGCTTACCCTTTGCGGGTTGGGATGCCTCCCACGGTTTGGCGGTTTTGAAGCGTCAAGGAATGCGGGCTTCTGCTCCCCCACATCTGACGGCAGACATGCGTAGCCCTTGTGGGGCTTCTGTTCTCCGCTGTTGGCGGTGGGCAGGCTTACCCCTTGCGGGGTGGGAAAGCTTCTTGCAGATTGACGGTTTAGCCGCGCCAAGTAATGAAGGCTTCTGCTTCCCCACAGCTGACGGCAGACAGGCATAGCCCTTGTGGGGCTTCTGTTTTCCGCTGTTGGCGGTGGGCAGGTTTACCCCTTGCGGGGGAATGGGGTTCAGATGGTTGGCCGATTTCGGAAAGCCAGCGGGTGTGGGGGCGCGAGCCATGAGGCCCATCGCCGAATGGCGGTCTGAATCAGCCGCCAAACAGGGAAGCACACCAGATCCGCGAGCCGCGAGGCCTGTCGCCGAGCGGCGGTAGCTTTACAGTCAAGCTGCATGTCTTCCGAGCAGCCCCGCGCCCTATGGGCGCGGTGTGGGGTAAAGGGCGGCGAGAGGAAGACGCAAGGCGGGTTGTCCATGGGACAACCCGGTCTGCCTTTGGCAGACTGAACTTTTAGTGGGCACAACCGCCGTAGGCGGTTAGCGACCGGCAGCCGTCAACCGAAACGAGGATTTGACACGGCAGTGTCAAAGACGACGATTGAGGTTGCGGATCACATCCCCTGCTTACCATTTGTTGCGGACTTTTTCGGCGAAGCCGAGGAGGTGGGTCAGGTGGAGCGGAGTGTTGCCGAAGAGGACGTCGCCGTCAAAGTAGCCGAAGACCTGGTGCTGGTCGCTTTCGATGACGAGGGCGCTGGTCAGGCTGGCCCGGTCCAGCGCGGGGGTGAAGGTCAGGTTCAGCCGGCCTTCGTTGTCCGCGACCGACCAAGGCTTGAGGAAATCGTCCCTGCCGTCCGGGGCCTTGGGAATGCGGAATTCCACCTTGTCCAGCTTGAAGGCCTTGCCGCCGTAGAAGAGCATGTTCTCGCTGGCGGCGCTCACGTCCCCGAAGCCATAGCCCAGATTGAAGCCGAAGGGCACGCCGTCGATGCGGGCGCTCAGGCTGCTCCAGTACCAGGTGTTTTTGTACGTCCACACGCCCCGGCCCCAGTCCAGCACGGCCATCGAATCTTCCTTGCGGAAGGGATAGACCTGCCCGTCGAAAACCACTTCGCCCTCGGCGGAAAGACAGTTGATCTTCTGGTTGTAGTAGAAATGCCGGGGCTTGCCCGCAAAGGGCGTAGCGATCACCATGGAGTCCTCCGGCTCGTCCGTCAGCACCAGATGGGACTTCAGCGCCTTTCCGGGCTGAAAGTTGCCCATCTGCGCGTCCAATACCCGGACGTGCCCGTCGTTCTGAAAACGAAGGAAGTAGTCCTTCCCGCTGACGCAAACGTCGCCTTTGGCGCTGGTGGCGGGCAGGCCGGTTTTCCCCATGGGGAAAGCCCGCATGATGCTGCGGGTGTGCTGCCAGCCCGTTTCCACATCCAGCAGGGAAATGCTGTCCAGCCCCATGTAGCTGTTGTCCGCAATGGTCAGCGCCAGCACCTTGCTGCCGGAGGTCACGCAGTAGTAGTCCCATTCCTTGATGCGCAGCGCTCCCGCCCGGATGGCGCGCCGGTCGTAGGCGCGGCTCAGACGAGTCTGATAGCCTTTTTCGATCAGCTGGCCCTGAGCGTCCAGCAGCGGTCCGTCGGTCATGCGAAACTGGTTGGACATAAAGCGCCTCCTTCCGGGCGGAAAGCCCTCGCTCGCTTATTCTGCGGTAAAGCGGTAGATGGTGAAGGTGTCGTACTTGTCCTGAGGACGCAGGACATAGCTTTCGAAATGGGGATGGTGGATCGCGTCGGGATAGTGCTGGGTCTCCAGACAGACGCCCGCGTAGCGGCCATAGTGAACGCCGTCCTTGCCGGTGTTGTCAAGGCCCTGACCGGTGTAGCACTGCACGCCGGGCTGGTCGGTGATGACGTCCATGCGCCGTCCGGTTTTGGGGGAGCGCAGGGTAGCGATCACCTTGGTTTCCCGGTCGCGGCCCGCGCAGAAGTTGAAGTCCACACCGCCCGCATCCCGCATGACGGGATCCACGGGGGTCTTGGCCAGCACGTCGCCCAGCCGGACTTCTTCGGTGAAGTCGTAGGCCAGTCCCTTCTGGGGCAGCAGCCGTCCGGTGGGAATCAGCGCGGGGTCGGCTTCGGTAACGCTGTCGGCGTTGATCTGCAGGGTCAGGTTCTCCACCGTGCCCGCGTCGTGGCCGTCCAGATTGAAATAGGCGTGATTGGTCATGTTGCACAGGGTGGGCTTGTCGGTCACGGCCATGTAGTGGATGCCCAGCTCGCAGGCGTCGTTCCAGGTGTAATCCACGGTCACGTCCAGCTTGCCGGGGAAGCCCTGATCGCCGTCGGGGCTGGTCAGAGTCAGACGCAGGGTGTCGCCGTCCCGGCCTTCGATGGGCTCGGCCTTCCACATCCGCTGGCTGAAGCCCTCCGGGCCGCCGTGCAGGTTGTTTTCGCCGTTGTTCTTGCCCAGCACGTAATGATGACCTTCCAGATCGAACGCCGCGCCGCCGATCCGGTTGCCTACCCGGCCGATGAGCGCGCCCATGCTGCCGCCCTTGCCGTCGTAGGTGTCCACGTTGTCAAAGCCCAGATTCACGTCGGCCAGCTTGCCGTCCCGGTCAGGCACCACGATGCTGGTCACAATGCCGCCGAAATCGATCACGCTGACGCTGGCGCCCTGATGGTTGGTAAGCGTATATTGGGTCACTTCGTCGCCCCGGGCGGTTTTGTCAAAATATTTCCGAGAAATGCTCATAAAACGTCCTCCTTCCGAATGGAACCCTATTCCGCCGCTTCTTTGGGAAAACCCAACAGAAGGACGGAAGGGCAGGTTCTTCCTTTATTGTAGTCCATGGAGCGGGATGGGTCAAGGGCGGGGTTTTACCGCTGCGTCAACGAAACAAAAATAGAGCCTGAGCCTCTCCAATCGCATTAAGGCTCAGACCCTGCATTTTGCTGTCAATATAAAATTCTCCCCAATGATTTC
This sequence comes from Clostridiales bacterium, assembly GCA_004556545.1. GTDB lineage: Bacteria > Bacillota > Clostridia > Christensenellales > Aristaeellaceae > Limiplasma. Next base: position 21,276 of record SFGO01000040.1, on the reverse strand, counting down.
AAGCCGCAAGGGAAGCGTGTGTCCGCCGCCAATCGCGAAAAAAGAAAATTAGCCTGTTCATCCACGCCGCAAAATCTTCCAGCCACACCGAAGCATCCCACCCCGCAAAGGGGTAAGCCTGCCCATACCAATCGCGGAAAAAGAAAATCAGCCTGTTCATCCACGCCGCAAAATCTTCCAGCTGTAACGGAGTATCTCAGCGGAAAAAGGCGAGCTCCGAGCGCGCACGATAGCATGCGTAAGCTGGCCAACTCCGCTGCGCGCGACATAGCGAGCCCCGCCGTCAAAATGGGCAATAAAGGGCTTTTTCCCGGAGTCGCCGTGCCGCATGCTTTCTTTGGTACTTTCTTTCGCGTCGAAAGAAAGTACTAACCCCCCGTCGGGGCGGCAGCCCCATCCGCTCGCGCCGGAGTCGGCGCGTCAAGCCCCACCAAGGGGAATTACTTACGGCAAAGTTGTTGCCTATCGTTGCAAGCAGGGGGGCTTTCCGCTCGCCCCCCTGCACCCCCTTCGGGCCGCACTCGGCGAAAAAAACACGGGGTAAACAATCGGCGCGGTTCGCACTGCCGTGCGCTCCGCTTGTTGTTTGCCTGAACTCCGGATCGCCAACCGAAACAATAGAGCGTCCCATAGGCCTGCAAGCCCTTCTCCCGCGCCGGAGTCGGCGCGTCAGACCCCACCGGGGCATGGGTTTGCGCCTGCGGGCGCACTCACCGCAAAAACGCAACCCGCGCTTTTTCACGCAGTCAAGAGTGAAACAGTCTCCCGAGGTATGCGCTTCCTCGCAACCGTGGCAACCGCCTTTCAGATACGTGGGGCAAGCGCCGCAGTAAAAGCCGCATTTGCCGAGCAGTTTTTCATCCGTCGCCGTATTTTAGCTGCAAAGAAAGTTGTTAAAAAGGGAATCGAAATTCACAATCATGCAAATCATAAGGGAAGAAATTATTTAAGCGTTACCTTTGCGGCTCCGGTAGAAATAAACGGAGTAAAGGGGATAGAAGCCGTTGTTATAAAACAAACAAAAGGAAACCGATTTAGCGTTGCGAGGATCATAGCGCCTGATGGAACTGCATTCGTTTTCAAAAATAAAAACGATGCAGAACCTACCACTGGCGGAGGCAGACCCACAACCGAAGCTGCGGCGGTATACACGCCCATCAGTTCTACATCTGAGACTAGTATATCAGATTCCGGAGAAAAGTTCAATGAAAAATTTAGCATGAAGGAGGACAGCGACTTTGAATATGACGAAGACAGCAACCTGACCAGAGAACAACAGCGGCAGGTATCGATGCCGGAGTTCAAACGCTGGTTTGGGGAAACGAAAATGGGGAACCAAAGGTGGTTTACCATGCTACGGACGCAGATTTTACGGTGTTTGATCGGGAGAAGCTGGGGCAATATACCAGCGAAAACACGGATAATGAGGCCGCAATCGAAAGCGCGAAGGTAGGATTTTAGTTTTCCGAAAATGATCTGTGGGAAAAGACGGGAAATAAGAAGACGATGGAAGTGTATTCTTCGTTCTTATTATTAAAAAACCCTGTCAAAATCAGATCACATATTCCGGCGCCGAAGGGCCTGCCATCAGATCCGCCAGCGTGATGCCGTCAAAAAATTCGTTGGTCCGGCGGGCATATTCCGCCCACATGGGCAGCGTGCGGCAGGACGCGGCCCGGGGACAGGGTGCGGCCCCGCAGCTCAGACAGCTTACCGGAGCCAAGTCTCCCTCGGTGAGGCGAAGCACGTCCCCTACGTGGATCTCCTCCGGCGGACGGCCCAGACGATACCCGCCGCCCTTGCCGGATTGCCCTTCCAGCAGATGCTCCCGGGTCAGCAGGGGCACGATGCGCTCCAGATATTTCAGGGAGATTTCCTGCCGGTTGGCGACTTCCTTCATGGGCAGATAGGAGCCGCCGCCGTGTTCGGCCAGATCGACCAGTACCCGCAGCGCATACCGTCCCCGCGTAGAAATCATGATAAGACCTCGCTTTGCCTGTAATTCAAAACGAAAGACAAGAAAGACAGCCTCAGACCGAACCTTGCTGAGGCTGCCGAAGGGTACAGGGTTGCCTTAGTCCGCAAACATCGGCGTGGAAAGATACCGGTCGCCGGTGTCGGGCAGAAGTACCACAATGTTCTTGCCGGCGTTTTCGGGCCGCTTGGCCAGCTGCAGCGCCGCCCAGACCGCCGCGCCGGAGGAAATGCCGACCAGTACACCCTCGCTGCGGCCGATCAGACGGCCGGTGGCGAAAGCATCTTCATTGGAAACGGGAATGATCTCGTCGTAAACCTTGGTGTCCAGCACTTCCGGCACAAAGCCCGCGCCGATGCCCTGAATCTTATGTGCGCCCGCCACGCCGGTGGACAACACGGCAGAGGTAGCAGGCTCCACGGCCACGACCTTGACGCCGGGCAGCTTGGATTTCAGATACCGGCCCACGCCGGTAATGGTGCCGCCGGTGCCCACGCCCGCCACGAAGATATCCACCTTGCCGTCGGTGTCCTCATAGATTTCGGGGCCGGTGGTCTCGAAATGAGCCTTGGGGTTGGCGGCATTCACAAACTGGCCGGGAACAAAGCTGTTCGGAATTTCTTTGGCAAGCTCATCCGCTTTGGCGATGGCGCCCTTCATGCCCTTGGCGCCTTCGGTGAGCACCAGCTCCGCGCCGTAGGCCTTCATGAGCTGACGGCGCTCGACGGACATGGTTTCCGGCATGACGATGATGATCCGATACCCCCGGGCCGCGGCCACGGAAGCCAGTCCGATGCCCGTGTTGCCGGAGGTGGGCTCAATGATGACGGAGCCGGGCTTCAGCAGGCCCTTGGCTTCTGCGTCGTCGATCATGGCCTTGGCGATACGATCCTTCACGGAACCGGCGGGGTTAAAAGATTCCAGCTTGGCCAGAATTTTCGCGGACAGGTTTTCGTTTTTTTCAATGTGGGTCAGCTCCATCAGCGGGGTATGGCCAATCAGTTGGTCAGCGGAAGTATAAATCTTAGACATGAGAATCGCTCCTTTTCAGCTTTTGATTTTGTTCGGATGTTTTGTTTCAGCCACGGAAGGGACAACATCGAAAAACCGTCTGCTGGGAAAATCGTCTCATGACCATCGCTCCTTCAAATACATACCTACTTGGTAGGTTGGTGGTATTATATTCCGAAAACGGGGTGCTGTCAACTACTTTTTTGGGGATGAATTGTTTTTGACTTGTTTTTTATCAACTTCAAAAAATTTTCTACCTCAAAAAATTTTCTCTCAACTCAAAAATCAAAAATTTTTTCTTCTCCCCTTGACATTCCCCTGAAAAATGCTATACTGCTATCGAAGGTCAAAGAAAGTCAGAAATAAGACTGACCGAAAGACCTTCCGAAGATTTCAGCAACCATCGGCGCGCGGATCCACCACAGTCCGTCCGCCCCAAGGGGGTCAAGCATATGAACAACAACCAGTTTACCGAAAAAAGCCGGGAGGCGCTGCAAAACGCCCAGCAGCTGACGGTGGAATATCAGAATCAGGAAATGGCGCAGGAGCATCTGGCCTGCGCCCTGCTCAGCGACCCGCAGGGCCTCATTCCCCAACTCCTGACCAAAATGGGCAAAAACCCGCAGGAGATTCTTTCCCGCCTGCAAACCATGATCGCCCGCATCCCCAAGGTGACGGGTTCCGGCCGGGAAGCCGATAAAATTTATATTTCCAATGATGTAGACCGGGCGCTGATCGCCGCCAAGGAACGGGCGGAGCAGATGAAGGACGAGTACATGAGCGTGGAGCATCTGTTCATGGGCCTGCTGGAAAAGCCCACCCGCGCCATGAAGGAGCTGTGGGACAGCTACGCCATCACCCTCAACGCCTTCCTGCCGGTTTTGCAGAGTGTGCGGGGCAACAGCCGGGTCACCGGCGAGACCCCGGAGGACACCTATGACGCGCTGGCCAAATACGGCACTGACCTGACCGCCGCCGCCCGGAACCAGAAGCTGGACCCGGTCATCGGCCGGGATAACGAGATCCGCAGCGTCATTCGGATCTTGACCCGGAAAACCAAGAACAACCCGGTGCTGATCGGCGAGCCCGGCGTTGGTAAAACCGCCATTGCCGAGGGGCTGGCCCAGCGGATTGTCCGGGGCGACGTGCCGGACAGCCTGAAGGATCGCACCGTGTTCTGTCTGGATATGGGCAGCCTGATCGCCGGCGCCAAGTACCGGGGTGAATTTGAGGAACGGCTGAAGGCCGTGCTGAAGGAAATCGCCAAGAGCGAAGGCAAAATTCTGCTCTTTATCGATGAACTGCACACCATCGTGGGCGCGGGCAAAACCGAAGGCTCCATGGACGCGGGCAACCTGCTCAAGCCCATGCTGGCCCGGGGCGAGCTGCACCTGATCGGCGCGACTACGCTGGACGAATACCGCAAGTACATTGAGAAGGACGCGGCGCTGGAACGGCGTTTCCAGCCGGTGCTGGTCACTGAGCCGACGGTAGAGGATACGATTTCCATCCTGCGCGGCCTGAAGGAGCGCTATGAAGTCTTCCATGGCGTAAAGATCACCGACGGCGCGCTGATTGCCGCCGCTACGCTGTCCAACCGTTATATCACCGACCGTTTCCTGCCGGATAAGGCCATCGACCTGGTGGACGAGGCCTGTGCCATGATCCGTACCGAGATCGACTCCATGCCTGCGGAGCTGGACGAGGTCAGCCGCCGGATCATGCAGCTGGAAATCGAGGAAAACGCCCTGAAGAAAGAGGACGACGAAGCCAGCAAGCGCCGTCTGGAAATGCTGGAGGAAGAGCTGAGCAAGCAGCGGGAAAAGATGAAGGAAATGAAAGCCCGCTGGGAGAACGAGAAATCCGCCATTCAGAAGGTGCAGAAGCTGCGCGAGGACATTGAACGCACCAACGCCGAGATCGCCAAGGCCGAACGGAACTACGATCTGGGCAAGGCGGCCGAGCTGAAATACGGCGAGCTGCCGAAATTGCAGAAGGAACTGCAGGAGGAAGAAGAGATCGCCGACCGCGACCGGGGCGAAGGCAGTCTGCTGCGGGATAAAGTCACCGAAGAAGAAATCGCCCGGATCGTCAGCCGTTGGACGGGCGTCCCCGTTACCCGGCTCAAGGAAGGCGAACGGGAGAAGCTGCTGAAGCTGCCCGAACTGCTCCATCAGCGGGTCATCGGTCAGGACGAGGCCGTGCAGAAAGTCTCCGAAGCCATCCTGCGCAGCCGCGCGGGCATCAGCGACGAGAACCGTCCCATCGGTTCCTTCCTGTTCCTGGGCCCCACCGGCGTGGGCAAGACCGAGCTGGCCAAGGCGCTGGCGCAGGCGCTATTTGACGATGAGAAGAACATGGTTCGAATCGATATGAGCGAATACATGGAGAAGTTCTCCGTCAGCCGTCTGATCGGCGCGCCTCCGGGATACGTGGGCTACGACGAGGGCGGTCAGCTGACCGAGGCCGTGCGGCGCAAGCCCTACTGCGTCGTCCTGCTGGACGAGGTGGAAAAGGCGCATCCCGACGTTTTCAACATTCTGCTGCAGGTGCTGGACGATGGCCGGATTACCGACAGTCAGGGCCGCACCGTGGACTTCAAGAACACCATCATCATCATGACCTCCAATCTGGGCAGCCAGTTCCTGCTGGACGGCATCCAGAACGGCCAGATCACGGCGGACGCCCGGGAAAACGTGATGAAGCTGCTGCGCAGCCAGTTCCGCCCCGAGTTCCTGAACCGGATCGACGAGATCGTGTTCTACAAGCCGCTGGAGAAGGCCGAGATCCGTCAGATCGTCTGTCTGCTGGCCAAGAGTCTGGAAAGCCGCCTGCAGGAGCGGGAGATCACCCTGACCCTGACCGACGCGGCCATCGACAAGATCGCCGACGCGGGCTTCGACCCGGTCTACGGCGCGCGTCCCCTGAAGCGCTACATGCAGAGCCATCTGGAAACCATGCTGGCCAAGGCCATCATCGCCGGGGACGTTCTGCCCGGCCAGAACGTCACGGTGGATGTGAACGCAAACGGCGAGCTGGAAGTGAAGAAATAAGAAGGAGCTATTCCGAAACCTGCAAGGGGCTGTCTCGTTCAGAGGCAGCCCTGAATTTGTTTACCGAAACAAAAAGCAAGCGGACATCGGATAGATAAGAATTAGAAGTAAGAAAACGCAACGGAAGGAGGGACAAAGAAGCTGAGGAGATGAAAGGAAAAGCAGCAGGGAATGAAAGCAGCTATTCTGGAAAAAACCATCTATTGCAAAAATCGAAAATCGAACGCGGCATAGGAAAATTCATCTTGACACCTACTTGAAATAATGTATAATAATAAGCGTAAAATGTGAAAGAAAGCAGACATTCTTAGTCACATCAAACGGGATCTTCGGTGCAATCGTGCTGAACTGGAGTGTTGTGCTTTTTCCATATTGACTTTCCGTCCTATCCCTTGTTGCTCGGCAACCACTTCGCCCTGCAACTCTTTGTTCTGGATGTTCCCACAATGCTTACCATTGAAATCCAACAAAAAGGAGATTTCGTATTATGAAAAAAGCAAGGCACCTTCTTATTGCATCAATGGTTCTCATGCTGCTGTTGTTGACTCGAGTCAGCGCACTGGCATCCATTACGGTCACCGTCATTCCCAATATTCCGAAGGTGGATGCCAATACCGGCTCCACCCATCAATACAGTAACCATTGGCAGTACTGGTCTCAGGGCGCATCTGCTTACCCGGACAATACTTCCTCCGGACTGCGCAACATGCGTCGTTTTGGTTGCCGTGTTGTGGCGCAGAGTAAGCTGCTGGTCGAGGCCGGCCTGGCTTCCTCCGATGTGTCTGTCTTTAACCCGGATATCTACTTCGCGTGGGCTGCTCAAAACGGTTATCAAAACTATTCGCCCTATGAGAATGCTCCCATTGGCGCCGGTGTGATCGCCTGGGGCAAAAGCAAGGGCACCACCATCACCATGACCAGTGAAAGCTATACGGGCAATCCTACACAGGTCATGAACTACATCAATGCCGGTAAATACGTCATCATGGGCTGTTCCGCGCATCAAGCATACATCGGTCGTGCGGCGAGCCTGAGCTTTGGCGAACCCGTTGTTCTGGATTCCGGAAGTTGGACCTCCAGCAATCCTTCGCTTACCAAGTATCTGAGAGGCTATGACAATACCAGCTTCGATACGGTCTACATTTACACCGTGGGTCCGCTGCCCGGCTACCTGGGCGTGAACGGTTGGCTTGACGGCGCGGAGCAGAGCACGCTCGGAGAATACGGCACGTTTGATATGTATATCAACGGGTCGCTGCAATCCAACGATATAAACGATTATTATGCCGCGCACCCCCAAAATACGCCTTATGAAATCAAAGACATCAAGGCGAAACCCGGCTATGACTATCTGGGGGTAAAAAGAGGGAGCCTGAAGGGAAATACTTCCGGCGCTCTGACCATGGTGGTGCTGAGCTTCTCGCGTCAGGGCAGCCTGGTTGTGTCCGGTCAGCTGGACGGCGTTCTGGATCGCTCCATCGAGGGGTACGGCACTTTTGACGTGTACCTTGACGGCAAGCTGGACGAAAGTGGCTGCACCTCTTACAACAAGCATTTGCCTAACGGGACGAAATATGAAATCAAGAATATTACCGCCCAGACCAACAAGAACTATGGCGGTCTGACGAGTCTCACCGGCGTTGTTCGCTCCGGCAATGAATCCAGCGTTGTTTTGGCTTTCACAACGGACGGAACCGCCACCACCGATTGGCAGGTTGCCAAAGCCCTGCCCGAGAATCTGGATCGCGACACGCTGGATATTGAGTACAAGTTCAACTATGTTACCAAGGCCCGCACAAGCCCCGGCGACGGCTGGGAAATGATCGAGCAAGGCGCTCTGCAGTACGAAAACGACGGCGAACGGTACATGCTCGATACCGAAAAAGATACCTCGGACACCTGTGAACTGGTTGGCTACTTCTATTTCCATTATTGCAACTACGGCACCACTGCCAACTATTATTGGAAAGATTATCTGCCTGTCCGGCACACCATTTCTATGGAATATGCGAATAGTTCCTTCACCGTAAAGGAAATGGGCACCGATGGCGACGGCAGCGGCCGCAAGTACTACTACCTCACACACACCACCGGCGAATATAACGGCAATATTGCCAAGTGCAGCGGAAACGGTTCTCAAGTTTACTACCGCGGCGGCGTGTACCAGAACAAGAAGACTTACCGCATCAACACCTACAGCAAGACCACCGACTGGAGCAGCACCTATGACGACGCCGCAGCCATCGCCTCCGTCCGCTGGCGCTTGAAGCAGTACAGCGTCACGTTTGCCCCCATGGGCGGCACGTTTGATGCCGAAACCATGACGAAGTACAACGGCATCGACCTGTTCCTGCCGACCAACGTACCCACCTACGAGCTGCATGAATTTGTTGCCTGGAATACGATGCCCGATGGTTCCGGTGATTCTTATCCGGCCGGCGGTGTTTATACAGTCAATGAAGACGTCACGCTGTACGCACAGTGGAAGGAAATGGGCGTCATGAATCTGCCCAAGGATGTAACGGTCATTGAGGCGCAGGCCTTTGCGGGCAGCTCCGCCGCCGTTGTTTCCATCCACGATGGATGCACGAAGATCGGCAGCAAAGCCTTTGCAAATTGTCCCAATCTCTGCCGCATCTACATTCCCGCCAGTGTAACCGATATTGCATTGGATGCCTTTGAAGGCTGCCCGAACCTGGTGATCTATGCGCCGGCCGGCAGCGTGGCCATCCGCGTAGCCAAGTACAACGATATTCCCTTCAACGAGGAATAAGATTCCAACGTCATCATGGGGAGCAAGGCCACCGTTCTGCGGAGCCTTGCTTCCTATTTTTTTGAGAAACCCGCACCGTTGCAGGCCGGAATAGACGAAAAAAACGGAGGTGCAGGTGACATATCGTCTCCTGCACCTCCGCTTTTCAGCGCTCCGACGGCTCTAATCCCCTCGGCACCGCCTTGTTTATTTGCCCAAAATGCTTTTGGATAATGCCTGCATGATGCCCTCTTCCTGCTCCTTCAGGGGCAGGGCGGGGTCGTAGGGCACGGGCTTGGATACCGTAATGCGCCGGGCGGCCCGGTCCACATGGACGGGATAAAACTTCAGCGCCTTGCCCGTGCGTTTGCAGATCAGGGGCGCTACCTGCAAAAAGCCCCGGTTCAGCTCCGTTTCGCTGCTGCCGTGGCCGGCGGGCTGCTCGGAAAAGATCACCAGATGCTCTCCCTGTGCCACGTATTCCAGACTTTTGCGGAAGGTGCGGATGACCCGGTTGTCGTGATAGACCGGCACGCCGGGCACGCTGCCCAGAATGGGCGGCAGCAGCAGCGCCATCAGATAGGGGATGGTCATATTCAGCAGGGGCTCAAAAAAGCAGCCCGGCTCCCACCAGTAGTCCTGCCGGACGTAGGCGGGAATTTCCTTGCGCTCCATAATGCCCGCGTTCAGCCACGGGTGGCAGTGATCCCGCAGGGAAAAAAACGCGCACATGGCGATAGGGCCGAAGGAAGCGGCGTGGTTCGGGCAGAACACCGCCGCTTCGCCGTCAAAGGGTTCCTCCCAGACGGTTTCCATATCCGGCAGGGCAAAGCGCACCAGCCGGATCAGTGCGTTGTAGAATTTGCTCATGCGTTTCTCCCAACGCCGGAAACCAGTGCCCGGCCATGGCCTTCCAGCCCCACCTCAGGACAGGCGGCGGGCAGCAGCACCGTGTCCCCGGGGTTCAGCTCCATTTCGCCCTCCAGCCAGCGCAGGGTCAGCGGCTCCAGCGCGGTCAGCACCCGGAAGGTATCCGCCGCAGGCAGGATGCACGCGCCATCCGCCGCAACGCAGTCCAGCGTAAAGGCCGGTACGTCCAAAAGATGGGTGATCTCCTGCGCGGGATGCTCCGGCATATGGGCCCGCTGGCCTTTCAGCTCGGGGCGAATCACATCCAGCGATTGCCGGATGTGCAGGGGCCGCTTCTCGCCCTTGTCGTTGACCCGGTTGAAGTCCCACAGGCGGTAGGTCACGTCGCTGGACTGCTGAATCTCATACAGCAGAATGCCTCCGCCGATGGCATGCACCATGCCCGCCGGCATGTAGAACACATCGCCCGCCTTGACCGGAATCCGCTGAATCAGCGGCTCCACGTCCTCGCCGCCAGTCAGGGCCCGGCGCAGGTCGTCGATGGTCACGCCCTCCCGGATGCCGTACAGAAGGGACGCGCCCTCTTCGGCATGAAGGATCACCCATGCTTCGGTCTTGCCCAGCTTGTTCTCGTGCGCTTTGGCGTATTCGTCGTCCGGGTGAACCTGCACGCTCAGGGTGCCCTTGGCCGCCAGCAGCTTCAGCAGCAGGGGAAATTCCGTGCCTTCCGGCAGACCCGTCAGCCGGGAACCGTAGCGCTCGATCAGCGCCGTCAGGGTCACGCCGTCGTCATCCGTGCTTTCCAGTCCGGGAATCACGCTCATTTCCAGCGCTTCGCCGGTGCGCTCGTCGGGGATGTCCTTGCCGAAGACCGTTTTCAGCTGTTCGCCACCCCAGGGGGTCATATCGCCGTGACGGTAAGCCGGATGCATCCGCATCGGGGGAAGGAAACGGTTCTGCTCCTTTATTTCTGTCATCTTAAAGATCCTCCGTATACATGCTGTACAGTTCGTAATACTTGCCTTTTTTCGCCATCAATTCCTGATGGGTACCCTTTTCCACAATGCCGTCCTGGGTCAGTACCCAGATGGAGGTCGCCCCGCGGATGGTGGTCAGCCGGTGGGCGATGGTGAAGGTGGTGCGGCCCTTGCTGAGCTTTTCCAGCGAATCCTGCACCAGCCGTTCGCTCTCGTTGTCCAGCGCGCTGGTGGCTTCGTCCAGAATCAGGATGGGCGGATTTTTCAGGAACACCCGGGCAATGGAGATGCGCTGCTTCTGCCCGCCGGACAGCTTCACGCCCCGCTCGCCCACATAGGTGTCGTACCCGTCGGGCAGCTCCCGGATGAAGCCGTCGGCTCCCGCCTGCTTCGCGGCGGTCTCCACCTGCTCCCGGGTGGCTCCGGGCAGGCCGTAGGCGATATTTTCATAAATGGTGCCGGAGAACATGTACACCTCCTGCTGCACCATGCCGATGTTCTCCCGCAGGCTGCGCTGGGTCAGCTGGGCGATGTCCTGACCGTCGATCAGGATGCGTCCGCCGCTTACGTCGTAAAACCGGGGGATCAGGTTGCAGAAGGTGGTCTTGCCGCCACCGCTGGGGCCTACCAGCGCGATCTTGTCGCCCGCCTTCACCGTTTCGTTGATGTCGGCCAGCACGGTCCGGTCGTTGTCGTTATAGTGGAAGCTGACGTGGTCGAAGGTCACATCGCCCTTCACGCCGGTCAGCTCCTTCGCGCCGGGCGCGTCGTTCACGTCGGGCTGCACGTCCATGATCTCGCAGAAGCGCTCGATGCCCGTCATGCCCCGCTGAAACTGCTCCGCGTAGTCCACCACCCGGCGGATGGAGGTCAGCAGCGTGGAAATATACAGAAGATACGCCATGTAGTCCGCCGCGGTGATCTTGCCGTCGATGATGAACAGCGCGCCCACGATGACCACCACGATATACATAATGCCGTCAAAGGAACGGGTGGTGGTATTGTAGCCCGCCATGTAGCGGTATTTGCGGCGGCCGATGCGCACGAACTCCTCGTTGCCCCGGTCGAATTTATCGATTTCCATAGGCTCGTTGGCGAAGCTCTTCACCACGCGGATGCCCAGCAGGCTGTCCTCCACCTGCGCGTTGATTTCGCCCACCTGATGGCGGCTTTCCTTGAAAGCGGCGCGCATCTTCTTGTTGAAATGCCGGGCCAGCACCAGCATGATAGGCAGCATGAGGAAGATAATCAGCGTCAGCACTGGATTGATGCCCAGCAGGATCACAAAGGGCACGGTGATCTTGATGGCGGCGATCAGGAACTCCTCCGGGCAGTGGTGGGCGAACTCCGTTACGTCGAACAGGTCGCTGGTGATGCGGGCCATGATCTGCCCCACCTTGGCGTTGCTGTAATAGGCAAAGCCCATCTCCTGCAGATGCTCAAACAGGGCGTGGCGCATGTCTCGCTCGATATAGGTGCCCATCACATGGCCCCGGGCCACCATAATGTAGTTGGCCACGGTATCGACCAGGCGCAGAAGCACGTATACGCCGCCCACCTTCAGCACATAGGCCACGGTCAGGGCGGCGGCGCCGCTGCTGGCAAGGCCGGTAATGCTGCGCACGATCATGGGCAGCACCAGGTCGCACAGCGTGGTCAGCATGGCGCAGAACAGGTCCAGCGCCAGCATGCCCCGATAGGGACGGAAATAGGGCAGAAAGCGCCGGACCAGCTCGGAGGTTTTCATAGTGCGTTGATTTTCCCGGGTGGATGTCGTTTGCATGGGGATGATGCTCCTGTTCTTTGTTCTCCTTTGGTGTCAGTTGAAAAGCTTGAAGAAAATTTATTCTCCCGTCGCAGCGGCGGTCAGGGTCGTCTGCTTCAGCAGCACGTCCAGCTCGGCCTTGTGCCCGATGGGACAGCGGACGGCGTAGGCCGCGTCCGCCGTCTGGCCGAAGACCAGCACGTCCGCGCCGTTTTCCATCCAGGCCGCGTCCATGCCGCCGATGTAGTACATCGTGTCGCCGTTGAGATGATAATCCTCGCCCTTCAGCAGGGCAATGGCCGAAACGGGACGGATGCTTTCCACCGTCAGGGATTGTCCGTCCTCAAAGGCATAGGTTAGCGTGGCCCGGCGGGCGTATTCGCCCTGAAAAGCGGTGTCGTACACCCGGGAACGGGTCATGGACAGGGCGCTGCTATACAGGCACAGAACCGGCTGGCCGAAAATCTCCGCCAGTCCCTCCGGGCTGGTATCGCCGGGGCTTTCCACGGCGCTCATGGGCAGGGTAATGGGCGTCTGCTGCACGGGCTGCTGGGCCAGTTTGCTGTCCTCGTCCGGTTCGCCCAGCAGAAGAAACAGATAGCATAGCGCCAGCGCCAGCGCGACGGCCACCCATGCCAAGACCCGCCTCACGATCTTCTTCCAGCGGGGCGTTTTTTTCGGCAGCGCTTCTTCGTCTGTCAGCGGCTGCTGAGGCGGCAGCGCTTCGCCGCCCTGCTCCTTTTTCAGCTTCGGCTTTTCGGCCTTTACCTGCCGGGGCATATTCTCCGGCCGTTTGCTTTGTTTTTCCATGTTGCTCCTTTCCGGCGCATGCGTCCGGTCAGTCCTCCATCGAAATTCCCTGCCGCTCCATCTCCTGCCGCAGCCACTCGGTCTGGCCGTCCATGCGGCGGCTGAAGCCCCGGTAAAAGGCGTGGGTCAGCGCTTTCCGTTCTTCGGGCGTCAGCGCTTCATCCGCCGCCATATTGCCAATCATCTGCGCGGCAGGTTCCGCCAGCAGTCTGGGCGCGTTTTTACGGGAGGTAAACCCGAAAAAGCTGCGCATATAATACGTGCTGCCTTCCAGAAACAGCCGGACGAATTCCTCGCTGAGCCGTTCCAGATAATGGCTGAGAAACACGTCCGGGTCGGAGGCCAGCGCCTTGCAGCGTTCCAGCTGCTCATGATGGAACAGCTCCCGCTGCATGGCGTCCCGCTTGGCGGCGCTGAATTCCTTCGGCGTCAGATAAGGGTGCAGCAGGAAGCATTTGATCACATCATAGCTGGGATTCTTTCCGTCCCGCTCGTGCAGCCGTCCCAGAAAGAGCAGCTCTTCCTCCACCGGCAGGCAGTCGGGAAAGGCTTCCCGGGCTTCCGCCAGCATACGATGCTTTTTCACCGGGTCGGCTTCCTTCCCGGCGGCATTCAGAACCGCGCGAAGCTGCTCGGACATCTTTTCTTCTTTTGAAAGCGCCGCGCCGCAGTAAGGGCAGAACGCGCCGTCGTTCACGGGCAGCGCCCGGCGGCAGGCGGGGCAGCGGTTTTTGCTCATATTCGTGCTCCTTTCACCGTGGATCCCATGCAGGGAAAGAGAAGGCTCTTGTCCCAAAAACTCTTCCTCTTATTCTATCACAGGGCCGGACGGTTGAAAAGGGGCGGCGAGCCTACTCCAAAAAACGGCGGATCAGCGTGCGGTTCCGTTCCAGATTGGGCCGAAGCACCTGCATCCCGTCGATGACCGCGTCCTCGTAAGCGCCGTCAAAGGGCACACGACCCATGGCGATGTCTGTTTCCGCGCCGCCGGTGGCCAGCGGCAAAAGGGCGTTCAGGTCGCCAAGCGTCAGGTCGGTGCGCACCTCCCGCAGGCAGGTCCACGCCAGACGGGCCAGCGTGAAGAAGTTCATCTGTTTTGCGCTTTCCAGCATGGCGGCCAGCACCTTCTGCTGTCTTCCGGCCCGCTGAAAATCGCTGTCCATCTTCCGGATGCGGCTGTAGCTCAGGGCCTGCTTGCCGCTGAGACGCACCCGGCCGCTCTGCTTCAGCCGCCCGTCGGAAGGGTTCAGCTTCAGGCCCCGGTTATAGGCCGCCAGAATGCCGTTCAGCTGCTCCCGCTCCGCCTCCGTCACTTCCAGCTCCACGCCGCCCAGCGCGTCCACGATATGACACAGGGAGTCGAAGCTGACCGTCACCGTGCGGTCGATCTCCACGCCGAAATTGTTTTTCAGCGTGGTTTTGAGCAGCTTCTCCCCGCCGAAGGAATAAGCCGCGTTCAGCCGGGTCGTTCCGCAGCCGGGAATAGCCACGTACAGATCCCGCAGGAAGGACAGCGCCCGAACGCTGCCCGCCGCCGGGTCGGCCTGCACCAGCACCATGGTGTCGCTGCGGCCCCGGTCCGCATCCCCGTAAGCGTCTACCCCGATGAGCAGAATTTGCAGCGGCTTTCCCTCCGCCCGGCTTGTCCCCGTCAGGCCCGCCAGACAGGCGGCGCACAGAAGCAGCACCGCGGCCCGCCGCAGGGCGGTCTGCCATCGTCCGTTTCTTTTGATGGGTTTTATGGGCTGCATTTCCAATTCCCCCTTTCAGATCAGTATATGAACGCCCGGGAAGGAAAATTTCGTGCCTGACCGTCCATGGGAGGTTTTTCCCGCTTGAAACCAAAAAACATTCGACAAAACGCCATTTTCGTATATAATGATACTCGGAAAGTCATACGTTTCCGGAAACTTGCCCAAAGAGTCGAAGAAACTGGATTTTTCCATGATTATCACAGCAATCAGGAGGCTCTTCCATGACCGTTCGCACCCGTTTCGCTCCCAGCCCTACCGGCTACCTGCATCTGGGCGGCCTGCGCACCGCCTTGTACACCTATCTGTTCGCCCGCCAGAACGGCGGCAAGTTCATCCTGCGCATTGAGGACACCGACCAGGAACGGGAAGTCCCGGGCGCGGTGGATATGATTTACAAGAGCATGCGTCTGGCCGGGCTGGACTACGACGAAGGCCCGGACGTGGGCGGCGATTACGGCCCCTATATCCAGACCCAGCGGCGGGATCTGTACATGCCCTACGCGCTGGAGCTGGTGGAAAAGGGCGCGGCTTATCCCTGCTTCTGCACTAAGGAAGAACTGCAGGAACGCCGGGACGCCGCGGCGGCCAGGGGCGAGCAGTGGAAGTATGACAAGCACTGCCTGAACATCCCCAAGGAAGAAGCGCTGCGCCGCATGCAATCCGGCGAGCCCTTCGTCATTCGGCAGAACATTCCCCTGACCGGCACCGCCAGCTTTGACGATGCGCTCTACGGCCATGTGGAAGCCCCCTGCGACACGCTGGACGACAACGTGCTCATCAAGCAGGACGGCCTGCCCACCTACAACTTCGCCAACGTGATCGACGACCATCTGATGGGCATCACCCATGTCATGCGCGGCACCGAGTACCTGAGCTCCACGCCCAAGTACAACCTGCTTTACGAAGCCTTCGGTTGGGAAAAGCCCACCTATATCCATTTGAGCCCTGTCATGAAGGACGCCAGCCGCAAGCTGAGCAAGCGCTACGGCGACCCCAGCTTTGAGGATCTGCTTTCTCAGGGCTATGTGAAGGACGCCATCATCAACTTCATCGCCCTGCTGGGCTGGTGCCCGGACGTGAAGAAATACGGCGACAAGGAATTCTTCACCAAGGAAGAGCTGATCGAGGCCTTCAACCTGAGCGGCCTGAGCAAGTCTCCTGCCATTTTCAACACCGAAAAGCTGGACTGGTTCAACCACGAATACATCACCCGCATGAGTCTGGACGAATATCTGGAGCTGGCCACGCCGTGGTTCGACAAGGTGCTGGCGGGCAAGAACATGGACTACCGGATGCTGGCCAGCCTGATGCACACCCGCACCGAGGTCTTCAACCGGGTGCCCGACCAGATCCGCTTCCTGGCGGAGCTGCCGGAGTACGACATCGATATCTACACCCACAAGAAGATGAAGACCGACCCGGAAATCAGCCTGAAGGCCCTGAAGCTGGCTCTGCCCGCGCTGGAAGCCCTCGAAGACTTCAGCGAGGAAAACGTCAAGGCTGTCCTGATGGAGCTGGCCCAGAAAAACGAAATGAAGACCGGCCAGATCATGTGGCCCGTCCGCATCGCCATTTCCGGCCTGCAGTCCACCCCCGGCGGCGCTACCGAAATCGCCTACCTGCTGGGCAAGGACGAGACCCTGCGCCGCATGAAGCTGGGTGTGGAGAAGCTGGAACAGCATGACTGAGCAAAAAAACCGAATCGCTCCGGCTGGAATGAAAAAATGGGAGGCCTTCCAAAAATGGCTTCCTGCGCTGTTTCTGGCGGTGATGGCGGCAGTCACCCTATGGATGGATGTTTTCGTGGCGCAAAATCTGCTGGACGGCGACGCCTCTGATTTTATGGTGCGGGGGTATACCTTCTTTCAGAAGGGGAACCCGTTTTCCAATGATTATTACCTTACCACCGAGCCCCGGCTGCTGGATATTCCCTTCGTCTTTTTCCTGTTCTTTCATCTGTTTTCGGACTGGACGCTGGTGCGTGTCTGCGGCACGGTGCTGATTCAGGCGGTGTACGTTCTTTCCTTCCTGTTCGTCCTTCGGCAGGCCGGTATCCGCCGGAGCGTGCGGCTGACGGCGGCGGGATTTCTGCTGCTTCCCTTCAGTGTCAACTACGCCCGAATCGTATTGTATCATATCTATTATGCCCCGTATTTGGCGCAGGTCTTTCTTCTGCTGGGGTTGGCGCTGGCGCTGATGAAGCCGGGGCGGAAAACAAGCTCCCGCATTGGGCTTGGCGTGCTGTACGTTCTCCTGTGGCTCTACACCGGCGTCAACGGCATTCGGATCCTGATGACGCTGGGCAGCCCGCTGGTGCTGCTGTGCCTGTGCGGTGCGTTGCGCTTTTTCCGCCAAATCCCCGCCACGCGGGAAGGGCTGCGTTCGCTGAACGGTCGGAACCAGCCGATTCTCCGTCTGACAGGGCTGACCCTTCTGGGGCTTGCGGGCTTCTTTGCCGGTTACGTGATCTATGCGCGCTTCGTTGTGCCCTATTATGGCCTGCCCAATCAGGCCAACCGTTCCTTCTATTTGCCGGGTATCACTCCAGAGACTCTTCTAAGCGTCCTGACCGGATTTCTGGAAACGATCGGCGTGCGCGTTTCGCAGTATCGGCTGGTATCCGTGCGCGGTGTGTCTCTGCTGGCGGCGCTGGGCGTATTCGGCCTTCTGCTGTTTCTTTCCGGCAGACATATGCTTCGGGAAAAAACGCCCGCAAAAAGAATCCTGTCCGGGCTCTTTCTGGCCAGTTATGTGGTGAACACGGGACTGTTGTTCCTGAATTTGAAAAGGTCTTTCTTTTATTTGTACTATGTACCGGTCGTTTCCATGGCGTTTCTGACATTGGCCGTGGAATGGGATAGCGTAAAGGAAAGAACCTGTTCCGTTGCGCGCTGCCTGCTGGCCGTCTGTCTGGCTCTGGGTCTTCTGTTTCAAGGAGCCTACACCATTCGGTACATCCGTCATTGCGATGAAAGCTCCTGGGATACATGGACCGGCCTTCCCCATACCGAAACCGATACAGCTGCCGAGGCCCGGGCGTGCGCGGCCTTTATGCAGAAAGAGGGCTACACACACGCCATGGCAATTTACTGGTATGCCAGCGTTATCATGGAGGTTTCAAACGGGCAGGCGGACGTAGTACCCTGCACGGTAACGGAGGACGGCACGGTGATCCACTACCCATGGGGAAGCCGAAAGTCCGCTTTTTACCGGGAAAACCTGCCGGACGAAATGATTGTTTTTCTGGCGGACGGGTATGATGTGACAGGCCGATACCCCGAGGCGGTGCAGGTGTTCAGCGGTTCCCGGCTGAACGGCTACCTGATTCCCACGGATGAAGTGCTTCTGTCCACCCCATAATCCGTTTTTCTCAGGCGTCCGCGCCCTACTAACCCAATGATAAAGGAGTCGAAGACTTATGCAGGAACATCCCCAATATAATCCGGAAGCCATTGAAGCCAAGTGGCAGAAAAAATGGGCCGACAGCGGCGTGTTCAACGCCCAGTTTCCCTCGGACAAGCCCAAGTACTACTGCCTGATCGAGTTCCCTTACCCCAGCGGAAACGGGCTGCACGTCGGCCATCCCCGCTCTAACACGGCGCTGGACATCATCGCCCGCAAGCGCCGCATGGAGGGCTATAACGTGCTGTATCCCATCGGCTACGACGCGTTCGGCCTGCCCACGGAAAACTTCGCCATCAAGAACCATGTGCATCCCGCCATCGTGACCAAGAAGAACATCGACCACTTCCGGGAGCAGCTCCAGCGGCTGGGCTTCAGCTTTGACTATACCCGGGAAGTGAACACCACCGATCCCGCCTATTACAAGTGGACCCAGTGGATCTTCCTCAAGCTGCTGGAAAACGGGCTGGCCTACAAGGCGGAAATGCCCATCAACTGGTGCACCAGCTGCAAGTGCGGCCTGGCCAACGAAGAAGTGGTCAACGGCGTGTGCGAGCGCTGCGGCAGTCAGGTGGTGCGCAAGGTCAAGAGCCAGTGGATGCTGAAGATCACCGCCTATGCCCAGAAGCTGCTGGACGGGCTGGACAACGTGGACTTCATCGACCGGGTGAAGGTGCAGCAGCGCAACTGGATCGGCCGCAGCGAAGGCGCGGAGGTGGACTTCCGCATCGCCGGCAAGGACGAAAAGCTGCGGGTCTACACCACCCGTCCCGACACCCTGTTCGGCGCGACCTACATGGTGGTCAGTCCCGAGCATCCCATGATCGAGAAGTACAAGGCGGACATCTGCAACTTTGACGACATCATGGCCTACCGGGCCGAGGCCGCCAAGAAGAGCGACTTCGAGCGCACCGAGCTGAACAAGGACAAGACCGGCGTGCAGATCGACGGCCTGAAGGCAGTCAATCCTGTCAACGGCCGGGAGATCCCCATCTGGGTCAGCGATTATGTGCTCATGGGCTACGGCACCGGCGCGATCATGGCCGTGCCCGCGCACGACACCCGCGACTATGCCTTTGCCAAGAAGTTCGGCATCCCCATGATCGAAGTGGTAGCCGGCGGCGACATCACCAACGAAGCCTACACCGACATCGTGGACGGCGTAATGGTCAACTCCGACTTCCTGAACGGCCTGCGGGTGGCCGACGCCAAGAAAAAGATCATCGAATGGCTGACGGAGAAGGGCGTGGGCGAAAAGAAGGTCAACTTCAAGCTGCGCGACTGGGTCTTCAGCCGTCAGCGCTACTGGGGCGAGCCTATCCCGGTGGTGCACTGCCCCCACTGCGGCACCGTGCCCGTCCCGGAGGATCAGCTGCCCGTGCTGCTGCCCGATGTGGAAAACTACGAGCCTACCGACAGCGGCGAAAGCCCCCTGTCCACCATGACCGACTGGGTCAACACCACCTGCCCCCACTGCGGCGGCCCCGCCAAGCGGGAAACCGACACCATGCCCCAGTGGGCCGGTTCCAGCTGGTATTTCCTGCGCTACTGCGATCCCCACAACGACAAGGAATTCGCCAGCAAGGAAGCGCTGGACTACTTCATGCCCGTGGACTGGTACAACGGCGGCATGGAGCACACCACCCTGCACCTTCTGTACAGCCGTTTCTGGCACCTGTTCCTCCACGATCTGGGGCTGGTTTCCGCGCCTGAACCCTACCAGAAGCGCACCAGCCACGGCATGATTCTGGGCGAGAACAACGAGAAGATGTCCAAGAGCCGCGGCAACGTCATCAATCCCGACGATATCGTGAACGAGCTGGGCGCGGACGCCTTCCGTCTGTACGAGATGTTCATGGGCGCGTTCGATCAGGCCATTCCGTGGTCCACCAACGGTGCCCGCGGCTGCCGCCGCTTCCTCGACCGCGTCTGGCGGCTGATGGACATGATTAAGCCCGGCGAAGGCTACTCCAAGGAGCTTACGCCCCTCATGCACGAGACCATCAAGAAGGTGGGCGACGATTACGAGGCCATGAAGTACAACACGGCCATCGCCGCCATGATGAGTCTGGTCAACGAATTCTACGCCAAGAACGGCTGCACCCGCGACGAGCTGCGCACCCTGATCCTGCTTCTGAGCCCCGTGGCCCCGCACATCTGCGAGGAAATGTGGGAGGAAATGGGCTTCGGTTCCGAGCTGGCCTTCGAGCCCTGGCCCAAGTACGACGAGGAAGCCATGAAGCGCCACGAAGTGGAGATCGCCCTGCAGATCGCAGGCAAGGTCAAGTCCCACATCATGGTGCCCACCGACATGACCCGGGAGCAGGCCGAAAAAGAACTGCCCGCCCATCCCGAAGTGCAGCGTCTGGTCGGCGACAAGCAGATCGTGAAGCTCATCTTCGTCCCCGGCCGTCTCTGCAACCTCATCCTCAAGGGCTGAAGCCCTTGACCCATCTCTGCGCGGCTATGCCGCGCAGGGTGCTCGTGAGACATGCCTGTTGGCCGGGGTTTTACCGCCGCTCGGCGACAGGCCTCGCGGCTCGCCGGTCTGGCAGGGGTAGTACCCCTGCACCCCACTCCGCGCCAAAGGGCGCGGGGCAGCTCGTGAGACATGCAGCTTGGCCGGGGTTTTACCGCCATTCGGCGACAGGCCTCATGGCTCGCAATAAAGGCCAGCATGGCTTCGAAACCACGTTGGCCTTTCGCATTCCAAATCGTTCAAACCATGAACGCAGGGGAGCAGCCCCCTCATTCCTTGACGCTGCAAAACCGCCAAGCCACGGGAGTCATCCCAACCCGCAAGGGGTCAGTATGCCCACCGCCGACTGCGGGGGAGCAGAGCGGCGATAGGCAGCGGAGGGAAAAAGGCCCGCCCATTTTGACGGCGGAAAAAGGCGAGCTCCGAGC
>SFGO01000157.1 GCA_004556545.1 Clostridiales bacterium | reverse complement strand
CTTCCACTGACAAAATACGCCACCGCGCCGCCCAGCACGGTCACCGCCAGCGCGATATACCAGCCGCGCATGCAGAAGCTGTGCTTCGCGCCGCTCAGTTCCACCACGAACTCCCCACTGAAGCGCTCCGACATGTCCTTCCACTGTTCCTCCGGAATATCGACGCGGATGGCCAGCGGCTCCTCCTCCGCGTAGTGCATCACGTAATTGCCGATGGAGTCCATGTATGCGTGGCCGGAGGAGCACAAAAGCGTCTTCATGGTCACGCATGCCGCCGCCAGCAGCAAAATGGTCAGCAGCGTGATCCGCCATTGCAGAGACAGTCGCTTCATGGTTCACGGCCTCCCAGCAGATACCCTTCGCCGATGCGGTTCAGAATCGGGTCATAGCCCAGCGCCGCTTTCAGTTTTTTTCGAAGGGACGAGATATGCACCCGGATGGAATTGCTGAAGCTGTCCACGCTGCCGTCCCACACGTGCTCCATCAGCTCCTCCTGGCTCACCGGCCGCCCCTGGTTGAGCAGCAGGTATTCCAGAATACCGTTTTCCTTGCGGGTCAGGGCCACGTTCTCGCCTTTGGCCTGCGCTGTCCGCTTCACCGTATCAAAGGACAGCTCTCCGCAGCGCAGCAGCGCGTCGTGCTGCACAAAGCTGCGCCGGGTCAGGCTGCGCACACGCGCCTCCAGCTCTTCCAGATGAAAGGGCTTGACCAGATAGTCGTTCGCCCCGCAGTCCAGCCCCTCCACCTTATCGCTGATCCGGCTGCGGGCGGAGAGAATCAGCACCCGCGTTTCCCGGTCGCGCTCCCGCAGGGCCTTCAGCAGATCCATGCCGTCCCGCCCGGGCAGGTTCAGATCCAGCAGGATCAGATCGTATTTCTCCGCCAGCATCCATTCCAGCGCGGAATCGCCGTCGTAACAGGCGTCAATCTCGTAACCCTTTCGCTTCAGACTTCTGCTCAGCGTATCGCAAAGGGCCCGTTCGTCTTCCACAATCAAAATTCGCATGCCGCGCCTCCTTTATATTCGTTTCCGTACACCCAGTATAGCATACCGGAATAAAATGCGCATAAACTTTTTCATCTTAACGGAGATTTTAGCTCCCATGTCGTATTATAGGCTCGCGAGAAGAAAAAAAGGAGGCGATGAGCCATGAATCGCGTTTCATCGGTCGCGGGCAGGCGCGCCGTCCGGCTGGGCGTGCTGGCGCTGGGCGCGGCGATGCTGGTCTATGGCGCATGGCGAGGCGAGGCCGGCACGGTGCTTTCCAAGGCCGTCCGGATCTGCCTGGAGTGCGTGGGTATTGGATAAGAAGAAAGCAAGGCCAAAGGCGCCGCCCGTTTCCGGCTTTCTCGCCCGGTTTCGGGGCCTTCTGCAGGCATGCGCCGTGCTGTTAACAAACCCGCATCTGCCCAATCTGCTGAAGGGGCAGATTTACCGGGGAAGCGGCAAGCGCGTCTGCGTGCCGGGACTGAACTGCTATTCCTGTCCCGCCGCGACGGGAGCGTGCCCTATCGGAGCCATTCAGTCGGTGGTCGGCTCGTCAAGGTTCCGGTTTTCCTACTACGTCACCGGCACGCTGATCCTGCTGGGCGTATTGCTGGGTCGGCTCGTGTGCGGCTTCCTGTGCCCCTTCGGCTGGTTTCAGGAGCTGCTTCACAAGATTCCGCTGCCCAGAAAAAAGCCTTCCACGAAAAAGCTCAGGCCGCTTCGGTATCTCAAGTACCTGATTCTGGCGCTGACGCTCACGCTGCCGCTGATCATCACCAACGACGTGGGAATGGGCAATCCCTTCTTCTGCAAGTATCTGTGCCCGCAGGGCGTGCTGGAGGGCGCGATTCCGTTGTCCCTGGCCAGCGAGAGCGTCCGAAAGGCGCTGGGAACCCTGTTCGCGTGGAAGAGCGTCGTGCTGGGCGCGGTGGTAATCCTGAGCGTACTGTTCTATCGCCCGTTCTGCAAGTGGCTGTGCCCGCTGGGCGCGTTCTACGCGCTGTTTAACCGGGTGTCGCTGACGGGCATGCAGGTGGACAAGCACAAATGCGTTCACTGCGGCCGGTGCGAAAGGGCCTGCAAGATGGACGTGGACGTGACGAAGACCCCGGATCATCCCGAGTGCATCCGATGCGGCATGTGCGTCAAAGCCTGTCCCACGGGCGCGGTCAGCTTCCGCTGCGGACTGGGGCGCGGGGCGAAGTCGAACGAAAATGAGAATCCAACCGGCGAAAACGCCGTGGAGAAATAATCACAGAAAAGAAACGGAGGATATTTTCAATGAAAAAGACTTTGGTTGCGCTTTTGCTGGCGCTGTGCATGGTGACTTCCCTGACAGCCGCTACCGCCTGCTGCGTGGACAGCGGCCGCGCAGAAACGACCGGAATGGAAAAGCCCATGACCATGGAAGAAACCTGCCCCTGCATGATGGACGGCAAGGGCGTAAATGGCTGCCAGTGCAATGGCGACAAGTGCGGTAAAGACTGCATGGGCGGCGTATGCGGCGACGACTGCATGTGCATGGATGGAAAGCCCTGCATGAAGGACGGTATGCGCATGGAAGGCTGCGCCTGCATCGAGAAGAAGCTGGAAATGCTGGAGGGCGAATTGAACGCCTTGTTCGAGACGAACATGGAACTGTGGAACAAGTTCTTCGGCATGATGAACAAGCAGCCCGACATGAACATGTCCTACGCCGATTATCTGATGGAGCAGCTTGAGATGGCGCGGAAGAATTTCACCGAGGAAGAATACGCGCTGCTTGAGAAGGACATTGAAACCATCCGCAGAATCGACAACGAGATCGCCATGCTGCAGGCGATGCTTGCGCCGGAAGAGGATATGATGGCGGGCAAGTGCATGAAGGACGGCAAGTGTGTTTCCGAGTGTGCCTGCGAGGCGGGCTCCTGCACCGAGGCTTGCGACTGCATAAAGGACGAGATGTATCAGAACGAGGGAATGAACAAGAAATAACAACACGCACAATAATAAAGACCGGCTATGAAAAGTCAAGAGGTTAATCAGATATAGCAGCCGGGACGTAGGGGGTGTTGTCGCGGAGAACGGCGAAGATGATGGAGATCATTTTGCGGCAGACATGGCCGATTACAGTCAT
>SFGO01000156.1 GCA_004556545.1 Clostridiales bacterium | reverse complement strand
CAGTCCCAATCCGCGCCGGAGTCGGCGCGTCAGGCCCCGCCGGGGCAGGGAGTATGCGCCTGCGGGCGCACCAAAGGGCTTTCCGCTCGCCCCCTGCACCCCTTCGGACCGTAGTCGACGAGAAAACTCACAAGAGCTTTCCTCGGGGCAAACAATCGGCGCGGCCCGCACTCGGCGAAAAAACCACGGGGTAAATCCCGACAGAAAGCGCAGGGGCTTTCCTCAAAGCAAACCATCAGCCCCCGCACAACCACTCCCAATTCCCTTTTTCCAAAAAAGAAAGGATCCATCCATGCAGCATCCTCCGAAAAAAAATTCCCGTAAAAGACACCCTTGGCTTCTGCCAGCCCTCCTGACCGCCCTGCTGGCCGTGACGGCAGTCCTCCTCCTTCTGCTGCCGAAATGGAGACAGCAGGCCGTTTCCGACGCTATGTCGGAGTCGCCCGCCGAACGGCAGAAAAATCTTTCCCAGGCGGAAGCCTCCGAGCTCGTCTCCATCCGCGTGCAGCAACTTGACGGCGAGGATTATACCCTTTCCTATGCGGACGGCTCCCTGTTTTTGAAGGAAAACGGAGAAAGCATTCCTGTCAGTGAAAGCGTCAGCAAGGAAATGGTGGAGGCCGTTACGCTGGTTACGACCACCGATCAGGTGGCCGCGGATGTGGAGGAAGTCCGGGAACATCTGACGGATATGGAGCTGGAACCGCCGCAGATCACGGTGACGGCCACCTTTTCCGACGGCCGGAACGAAACGCTGGAAATCGGCGGCAGCGTGCCGGAAACCACCTACCGCTATTGCCGCTGGTCCGGCGATAACGGCGTGTATATGTGCGATGTGGGCATCGGCGAGGTCTTTTCCATGACCCGCAACCGGCTGATAGAGGTGGAACAGCCGGAAATTTCTACGGCGCTGGTGGATAACGTCCGGCTGGAAAAGACGGACGAAACCGTCAACGTCCGCTTTACGGTGGATAGCGCCGGATACGCATCCGCCGCCCTGACGGAGCCGGACGCCTATCCCATGGACGCGGAAAAGGCGCAGAGCCTGCAATCCGCCCTGAGCAATTTCCGGCTGGGAACATTAGAAGGAACGCTGACGGATGAAAACCGGGTCAAGTATGGGCTGGAAACCCCGCTGGCCGTGCTGACCCTCCATCAGCAGGCCGGATACGCCAGCCATACCAACGAGGAGGGCCAGATCGTTTCCGAAGAGCTGGCGGAACGGGAATTTGTGTTCACCTTTGGCGATTGGGGCAGCGATTACTTCTATTCCTGCGCCTATGAGGGCCGCGTGTATCAGGTCAGCCGCCTTTTGACGGAAACGCTGGTGCAGGGCAGCTGGGAAAACTGGTACGCCGCGCGGCCTGCCGATCTGGGCAACGCGGAGCTGCACTCCATTCAGATCCTTCGGGGAAGCGGCAGTCTGGAATGGCAGAAAACCAAAATCGAACGGGTGCTGGCGAACAATGAGCTGGAAACCGACACCGACGGCAATGTGATCTACGATGAAACCGTCACGCTGAACGGGCAGGAGGTCGCTGCGGAACAGATGGAGACCCTGGCTGACCGTCTGGCCTCGCTGACGGTGTCGGGCAAGATCCCGGAGGATTACTCCACGGAGGGCCGCTCCCCCCGCTGGCAGGTCGTGCTGACCACCGAGGGCGGCACCGTCCGAACGCTGGCCGCCTATCCGCTGGATACGTTTTCCGATGCGCTGATGGTGGACGGCATCATCCGGTATTATGTGCATATCGAAGCGCTGGACAGCGCGCTGGGCGAGCTCAGCGATGCTCTGACGGAATGACGGCCTGAACCGCCGCGTCCGCTTCCAGCACGGCCTTCATCACCTGCAGAAGCACCGGCCCCAGCAGCAGCCCCAGAAAGCCGATCAGCCGGTAGCCCGCATACATGGCCATCATGGTCAGAAGGGGATACAGCCCCAGCTGACGGCCCACAATCCTTGGTTCGGCAACCTGCCGGATGACCACCACGCCCACATAGGCGCAGGCCATAAAGACGCCCGTGCCCGTGCGCCCGCCGATGAAGGAAAGCAGGCTCCACGGAATCAGAAACAGTCCTGCACCGATCACGGGCAGCGCGTCGGCCACGCCGATCAGCACGCCCGCCGCCAGCCCGTAGGAAACGCCATAAAGCACAAAAGCCAGCGTCAGCGCCGCTGTTACGATCAGCGACACGGTCAGCTGGCTTTTGATTTGCCCAAATAACGCCGCCAGCAGGTTTTTTCGGATAAAGCCGTACCGCTGCCGCCAGCTCAGGGGCAGCGCCCGGCGGAAAAAGCCCCGGATGCGCTCCCGGTCGGCGGAAAAATAATAAGTGCCCATCACGGTCAGCACTACGCCCAAAAGGGCGTTGGGAAGCGAAAGCGCCGTGGAAAAAGCTCCGCCGGTGATCGCTGCCGAAAGGCTGCCCGCCCAGCGGAGCAGGCTCTGCTTCAGCGCGTCCAGCGCAGCGGCGATCCCCTGCGAGACGCTGGGCGGAAGCAGCCGGTTCAGATCTTCGTACAGCCGCTGCAAATAGGGCAGGGCCACGCCGTCCACCCACTGGATCAGCTGAGGAACGTTTTTCACAAGCCCGGTGAACTGAAGGGCCAACTGGCGCAGCAGGGCCGTCACCGCCGCGCCTGCCACGCCGAATAACAGCAGCATGGCCAGAGGCGCGCCGACCCTTCGGCTGAGGCACACCCGGCCCGCGCCCTTCTCCAGCCGCCGGAGCAGCGGCTCCAGCAGCTGGGCGAACAGCAGCGCCGCCGCAAAGGGCCACACATACGGCAGCGCCGCGCCCAGCAGCCCCGCAGCCGCCAGCGTGCCCAGCAAAAGCGCCGCCCGGCGGGGCAGACCGTTCCACCGGCGGTTCCAGCCTTGAAGCCATTCCAACGCCTTGTCCATGCCGTACCTCCTGATGGCTTGGGGAATTAAAAAACCCCGGCGGGATTAGTTTTCCCGCCGGGGTCAAAGCTATGCTCAGTCTGTTGAAAAATCCGAGGTGGCCGCCGTTGCCCGCAAACAGCGCTTTGCGGCCCGCCACGCATGTCTGCGGCCAAGCCCTGCGCTACGCTTGTGCTTGGCTACGCGCTTCATGGCTTTCAGCCAT
>SFGO01000039.1 GCA_004556545.1 Clostridiales bacterium | reverse complement strand
GGCTGTCCTCGTCCTCGGTGCTGCGCACCCTTAAGCTGGTTTGCGGGGAAAGTGCTGCGGCACAAGGGTTAGGGGCTCTGCCCCTATAACCCCGGCAGGCACCGTAGGGAAGCTGGTGCCCAGTGGGCACAACCGCCGCAGGCGGTTAGCGACCCGCAGGTGTGACACGAAACGAGCGGGGACTACTTCCGTAGTCCCCGCGACGATTGAGCGGCAGCAGTGCCTCCTGCACCTCCACTTTTTTGACACTCTGAATCCCGCTGCGAGTGAAACGCAGCGGGATTTTTTTGAAACATTTTTTATAAAGGCCTTTTACTTTTTCGGATACTGAGCCCGTTCGCCGCCGATATAGGGCAGGCGGGAATAGGCCATCACCACATGGGCTTCCCCCACCTTGAAGTTCTCCTGCGGCATCCGCAGGGGAACGGCCACGGGACGGATATGCATTCCCACCAGCGTGTCGCCCACGTCGATGGCTGCTTCCGCCTGAATGGACATGGCGACTGCGGGTTCCTCCAAACGAAGATAAGCCGCCGCGCCGGTGCTGCCGCCCGCCTTGGGGACGGGCATGACGTTGACCTGCGTCAGCCGGCGCTCGTCCAGCACCTTCTGCTCCATCACCAAGGCCCGGTTCAGATGCTCGCAGCACTGGAACACCGGGTTCAGCCCGTGGGCCTTGCAGGCAGCGATCATGGCTTCCGCCAGCGCGTCCCCCAGCTCGGGAACGCTGTTTTTGCCGATATGGCCTCCGGCCACCTCGCTGGTAGAGCAGCCCAGCACCACCGCCGCGCCGGGCTTCAAATGCCCCTGCTCCGCCAGATAATCCACACAAGCTTTCAACTGTTCCTGAATGGCTTCGTACATGGTTTTACTCTCCTTTTTCCGGCGCATGCACAAAGGCATACGCGCCAATGCCCACGGCGATGGAAAGATTCAGCGAATCGATCTCCCCGCTGTGAGGAATGCGCACGGCCTGTCCCAATTTGGAAAACTCCGGCGGCAGGCCGCTTCCTTCATTGCCGAAAACCAGCGCATAGAGCGCCTTTCTTTGGCGGACGGCTTCTTCCAGCAGCATGGAGCCGTCCAGCATGAAGGGATACAGCGCGTGATCGGGATACTCCCGCCGATACTCTTCAATGCTGTCGTACTGCTTTACCCGCAGGGAGAAGACCGCGCCCATGGCGGCCCGCACCACATGGGGCTCGAACACATCCGCTGCCGGACGGATCACGGCAATATCCTTCAGGCCAAGGCCCAAAAGCGTGCGCTGAATGGTGCCCAGATTGCCCTCGTCCATGGGATGATGCAGCACCACATGGGGCCGGTCGGGCCGAAGCTCCGCCTGCCATTTGGAAAACACCATGGCGGCAAAGCAGTTTTCCTTGCCGCTGATACGGCGCAGCGCCTTGTCGGCCACTTCCTCCCGCACGTTATGCTCCCTGCAGATTGCCCGAAGCTTTTCCACGCCTTCGCCGTGCGCCTTTTCGCTGGTCAGAAGCCGCAGGGCCCGTTCCGGCTGCACCCGCATCAGTTCCAGCGACGGAAACAGCCCCGGCGCATAGCTGTATTCCAGCTCCTGACTGTATGGTTTCAAAGCAGGCATCGTCTTTCCCCCGTTCCTTTGCGCCGGACGGTCAATTCAGGGAATCGCCGTCATCCTGATCGTCGCTGTCGTTATCGTCATTCGGGCCGTCCCAAGGACTGCCGGAGAAGGGGCTTCCGTTCTGCATGCTCCGCACGATGCGTTCCCAGTCCTGCTGCGCCTTCTGCTCGCCGCCTTCCTCCGAAACGACTTTGTAGAAAACAGCCACGGAGGCGTTCACATAGGTGTTGACCCAGCAGCTTACAAACAGACCCGCCACGATCGCCACAACGCCGTTGATGCTCATCAGGCTTATCTGCAGCAGGTTGGACGCCAGCGTCCAGCCGATAAAGCTGAGCAGCAGCAGGAAATACTGCCCCTTGCGGCCCTTCATGATCCGCTTGCTCTCTTCCAGCGCTTCTTTGGCCGTCCAGTCGGGATGCTCGGCCAGCAGATAGGGCGCCATGCTGTAGCGAATGGCGGCGATGAAGCCGGGGACGATCAGCAGGCAGGTCCACAGGAAGATTTTCACGAACATCATGACATACAGCCACAAAGCCTTGCCCGTGAGGTTCA
The DNA here is from genome assembly GCA_004556545.1 of Clostridiales bacterium. GTDB lineage: Bacteria > Bacillota > Clostridia > Christensenellales > Aristaeellaceae > Limiplasma. The sequence continues at coordinate 19,062 of SFGO01000039.1, read as the reverse complement.
TCCGGCTGAAAAGCCCCTTGGCGCCCAGCTCTTCCCCCTCGATACGGCGGACGAAGTAATGGTTGCAGCCAACGGACAAAACCGGCGTGAGCAGGACGGAACAAAGCTGCAGCACGGCAAAGCCGATCCACACGCCCTGCGTGATTTGGGGGACGCGCCAGTAATACATCCCGTCGATCATTTCAATGGCAACGGGCATAAAGCGGTTCTGATAGACCTGCGTCAGCACCATAAAAATGCCGGAAAAGAAGGCCACCACCATGGCGGTCTGCCAGTTGCCGCGCAGGGCGTTTCTTCCCTTCCACTTATAGTACATATTCATCATGGAATGTTTTCCTCCTGCGGGGCTCAGTCAAAGAGCGCGTCCACGAATTCTTTTGCGTCGAAGGCCTGCAGATCTTCGATTCCCTCGCCCACGCCCACGTACATGACGGGGGTCTTCAGCTCACGGACGATTCCGAAGGCGATGCCGCCCTTGGCGGTGCCGTCCAGCTTGGTCAGCACGATGCCGTTGATTCCGGCGGCTTCCCGGAAGGCGCGGGCCTGCTGCAGACCGTTCTGACCGGTGGTGGCGTCCACCACCAGCAGACAGCGCACCGTGGCCTCGGGGTATTCCCGGTCGATGACCCGGCGGATCTTTTCCATCTCGTCCATCAGGTTTTTCTTGTTGTGCAGCCGTCCGGCAGTATCCACGATCAGCAGATCGGCCTTCTGAGCCTTGGCGGCCTGTACGCCGTCGAACACCACTCCGGCGGGGTCAGCCCCCTCCTTGTGCCGCACGATGGGACAGCGGGCCCGTTCCGACCACACCTGCAGCTGGTCGGCAGCGGCGGCGCGGAAGGTATCGGCCGCGCAGAGAATGATTGTGCGTCCCAAGCCCTGAAAACGCAGCGCCAACTTGCCGATGGTCGTGGTCTTGCCCACGCCGTTCACGCCCACCATGAGAATGACCATGGGCCATTTCAGCACGGGCTTTTCCACTTCCAGCATGCCCACCAGAATTTCCTTCAGCGCGGTTTTCGCCTGCGCCGCCGTATGAAGCTTCTGGGCCTTGACGATCTCCCGCAGTTTTTCCAGCGCTTCCTCAGCGCAGGCCGCGCCCATGTCGGAAAGAATCATCGCGTCCAGCAGGGCGTCGTAAAGCTCCTCGTCAATGGGCGCGTCGGCCTGCAGCGCGTCCTCCGTCACTGCGGCGATCTGCTCGCGGCTCTTGCTCATGCCTTCCCGAAGCCGGGCGAAGAAGCCCTTCTTTTCACTCATATTGCTGCCTCCTTTGCGCCGTAGGCGCTTCGTCGTAGTCGCTTATTGGTAATCCTTCAGATTGACGCTGACCATGCTGCTGATGCCCCGTTCCTCCATGGCCACGCCGAAAAGCGTATCGCAGCGTTCCATGGTGCCCTTGCGGTGAGTGACGACGATGAACTGGGTATCCTTGCTGAATTCCTTCAGATAGTCGGCGAAATAGCTGATATTGGCGTCGTCCAGCGCGGCCTCGATCTCGTCCAGAATGCAGAAGGGCGTAGGCTTCAGCTTCAGCATGGCGAACAGGATGGCGATGGCCGTCAGGGCGCGCTCGCCGCCGCTGAACAGGCTCAATAGCTGCCGCTTCTTTCCCGGGGGCTGAACGATGATCTCGATACCGCAGTTCAGCGGGTCGTTAGGATTGCTCAAGGAGATCTCGCCGCTGCCGCCGCCGAAAAGGCGTTGGAAGGTTTCGGAGAAATACTGCTGCATCAGGCCGAACTGGCTGACGAACTGCGTTTCCATCTGTCCAAGCAGCTGCGTAATCAGCTCCTGCAGGTCATTCTTGGCCTTCTCCAAGTCTTCCTTCTGGGCGTTCAGGCCGGTATAGCGTTCGGACATCTGGGCGTATTCCTCGATGGCCCTCACATTGACCGAACCCAGACTGCGGATCTGCTCCCGCAGGGAACGGGCCTGTCCGTCAGCCTCGCTTTCCTTGAACGGCGCTTCGGGATAGGTCTGTCCAAGCTCCTGCGCCCCGGCATAGCTGAGTTCGTAGGTATCCCACAGCCGGTCGCAAAGCTGGCTCAGGTCGGTCTTGACCCGGTTCTGAGCGATCTCCTGCCGGTGCAGGCGCTCGTTCTCATGGCTGACCAACTGCTGAGCGCCGTCGATCTCCCCTTGCAGCTCCCGCAGCGCTTTCTGCTGCTGTTCCTGCCGCAGCTGAGCGCTGTCTACATTTTGACGGGCGCTTTCCACGGCAGTTTCCGCCTTTTCCGCGTCCTTTTCCGCCTGAACGCGCTCCTCGGCGGCCCGATTCATTTCGGCCATCGCGCTGTCCCGCTTGGCCGAAAGTTCCTCCAGCTCTTTACGGCAGTCGTCCCGGTCGCCGGTCAATCGCTTCTGATCCCGCTGCAAGCGGTCGCAGTCGTGTTCGGCGTTCTGCAGGGTCAGCATCGCGTCGGTCAGAGCCTCCTGCGCCGCTTCCCGCTCCCGGCGGGCCGCGTCCAGCTGCCGGGTCAGTTCTTCGGTGCGGCGGTTCATTTCTTCCATACCGCCGTCCTGCTCGGTGGAAAGATTCTCCATCTTTTGGAGCTCCTCCCGGATCTCCGTCAGGCTTTCCTCCAACTGGCCGATGGCCCCGGACAGTTCTTCCAGACGTTGGCTGTGCTTATCCCACTCAGCCTGAGCCGCCTTCAAATGCTCGGTATCCCGCACCACGGCGATCTCCTGCTGGTGCAGCTCATTCTGCGCCGCTTCCCGGCGTTCCTTTTCGCCGCCGCGCCGTTCCTCCATCTGGGCGATTTCCGTCTGAGCCTGCTGCACGCTTTGATTGTAGCGGTTCAGGTTCTCCTGCAGCTCCTGCATTTCCCGTTCGCGGCCCAGCAGATTCTGCGCCTTTTGCTGAATGCTGCCGCCGGTCATGCTGCCGCCGGAGTGCATCACATCGCCCTGAAGCGTTACCAGCCGGAAAGCCTGATTGCCCGCCCGCATGATGGCGATGCCGCTGTCCAGATCCTTGGCCACAACGGTGCGGCCCAGCAGGCTTTCCACAATGCCCCGGTATTCGGGGTCATAGCCGCACAGTTCGCTGGCCACGCCCACGCAGCCGGGCATATTCAGCACCCGGCGTTCGTTGGCATTCAGCGTCCGCCCGTGAACCGTGCTCAGGGGCAGGAAAGTCGCCCGGCCCAGCCGGTTCTGGCGCAGATATTCAATCAGCTGCTTGGCGTCCCGTTCGGTTTCCGTGACGATGTTCTGCATGGCGCCGCCCAGCGCCATATCCATGGCTGTTTCATACTCTCTGGGCACCTTCAGAAGCATAGCCACCACGCCCCGAACGCCGGAAAGCCGCTGTTTTTTGGCATAATTCAGGGCGTTCTTGACGGAATACTGGTATCCCTCGTAGCCGTCCTGCAATTCCTTCAGGGTGCGCAGACGGGTATCGGCGGCCCGGGCATTCTGCGCGTCCTCCTGCATCTGGCGCTGGCGAAGCAGGATCTCCTGCAAAAGCTGCTTGGAGGACTGATCCAGCGCTTCCGCATTCTGGCGCAGCTCGTTCAGATGCTCTTCCTCGCCGTGAAGGCTGGCCTTTGCCTCTTCCACGGCGGCGTTCAGTTCCGCTTCCCGGTTCTGCTCCGCCTCCCGCTGGGCTTCCAGCTCGCCCTTGCGCTGTTCCATCTGCTGCTGCATGGCAGCCTGACGGGCCTGATTGGTTCGCATGGACTGCATCCGGTTCATGCGTTCCATCCATTCCGTCTGATGACGGTTCAGCGCTTCCTCCAATTCGGCGGTCTTTTCGCTGATGGAGGTCTGCGCTGCCCGGCGGACTTCCAGCGCTTCCGCAGCCTGCTCACGCAGCTTTTCCGCCTCGCCCATGCCGACGTCGCTCTGATTCAGCGTCGCCTCAATGAGCTTCAAACGGTTTTGCAGGCTGTCCCCTTCGTTTTTCAAGCGCTCGGCGGTTTCCCGGCTGACCTCCATTCGGTTCTGAATGGCCGTCACGTTTTCCCGCATGGCGTGAAGCTGGTCGTTTGCCGCAAGCAGCGCCGCGTGAGCCTGATTCAATGCCTGCTGGCGGCGCTCCTGCTCTTCCTCGCCGGCGGTGCGCTGCTGTAAGCAATCCTCCAAATGCTTCTCCGCTTCCTGCAGCGCATCCCTGACCCGAAGCAGAGCCTGTTCGACGGCCACGTCTTTTTCTTTCAATTTGTCATAGCGATACAGAAACAGGCGAATATCCAGTTCTTTCAGGCTTTCGCTCAATGCCAGATATTGCCGGGCCGTTTCCGCCTGCTTTTTCAGCGGTTTCAGATGGGTCTCCAGTTCTTCCAGCACATCCAGCACACGCAGCAGATTTTCGTCCGCCCGCTTCATGCGGCCCTCGGCCTCTTCCTTGCGGGCGCGGTAGCGGCTGATTCCGGCGGCTTCTTCAAAGACGGTTCGACGGTCTTCACTGCGCTGGCTGAGGATCTCGTCGATTCGTCCCTGCCCGATGATGGAATAGCCTTCTTTGCCCACGCCGGTGTCCCGGAACAGATCCACAATGTCCTTCAGGCGGCAGTTGGAGCCGTTGAGCAGATATTCGCTGTCGCCGCTGCGGTACACCCGGCGGGTAATGCTGACTTCGTTATATTCCACGTGCAGCTGGCGGTCTTCGTTATCAAACACCAGCGTGACCTCGCAGTAATTCATGGGTTTTTTCTGCTCGGTGCCATTGAAAATCACATCCGCCATGCTGTTGCCGCGCAGATTTTTGGCGCTCTGCTCGCCCAGCACCCAGCGAACCGCGTCCGATATGTTGCTTTTTCCGCTGCCGTTCGGCCCCACGATCCCCGTTACGTTCTGGGGAAAGACGATCTCCGTCCGGCGTGCAAAGGATTTGAAACCGTATATTTCCAGCTTGGTCAGGCGCATTCGCACCCTCCTGATCTCTTCATTGGATTTTTAGGCTTTCAGGCTTTGGAGTTTCCCTGACCCTCCAGCACTTCCAGCGCCTTCTTGGCAGCTTCCATTTCCGCGTGTTTTTTGCTGCATCCCCGGCCCTGGGCCATGGGCTTGCCCTGAATGGACACCTGCGCGGTGAAGTGGCGGTCGTGATCGGGGCCGTAGGCCTCAATGATCTCGTAGGACGGCAGCCCCATGTCGTGGCCCTGCGTGTATTCCTGCAATGCACCCTTGCCGTCCTTCACCTGCCAGGAAAGCAGCTTTTCCTCTTCGGCGTACATTTTCAGGATGATTGGCTTGACTGCCGCGTAGCCTCCGTCCATATAGACGGCGGCCAGCACGGCCTCCATCGCGTCGGAAAGAATGCTGGGCTTTTCCCGGCCGCCGTTGGCGTCCTCGCCGTTGCCCATGTACAGATAATCGCCCAGCTTCAGCTGACGGGCCAGTACGCTCAGCGTATGCTCGCACACCAGCGCCGCCCGGCGGGCCGTCAATGCGCCCTCATGAAAATCCGGATATTTTCGATACAGCATGTCGCTGACGCAAAACTCCAGAACCGCGTCTCCCAGAAATTCCAGACGCTGGTTATCCGGCAGCTTTGTGGAGGGATGCGTCAGCGCCCTGCAAAGCAGTTTGGAGTCCCGGAAATGATACTCCAGTCTCTCCTGCAGTTCCTCCAGCATAAAAGATGCTCCTTTCCGCCCTTTTCAGCGGGCCTTGCGAAAACAGGCAGGGGGTGCGCCGAATCGCCCCCTGCCCATTCTTTTTACTGATGCTTTTCGATATAATCGACGATATCGCCCACGGTTTTGAGCTGAAGGATGACTTCGTCCTCCACTTCCATGCCGAACTCCGTCTCCATTTCCAGAATCATGACCATGACGTTGGCGCTGTCAGCCTTCAGGTCTTCCACCAAACGGCTTTCCATGGTGATGGATTCGGGAGCCACCTGCAGTTGAGAGGCGATCATATCGCGAACCTTTTCAAATACCATTGTGCTGTTCCTCCTTCGAAAAATAAGGGCAAATAGGATCTATATCTATTCGGCGTGAGCCGTATAGACCAACTGTTTTTCGATCTTGCCTACCACATCGCCAGTGACCATCTTCTCGGCCTGGTGAATGGCGCAGGCAAAGGCATGGGCATTGCAGGAGCCATGCGCCTTGACCACGTTGCCGCTGACGCCCAGCAAGGGAGCGCCGCCCACTTCGCTGTAGTCCATGGCTTTCTTTACCCGATGGAAAGCGGGCTTGGCCAGCAGCGCGCCGATTTTGGAGCGGGTATCGGCCAGCATTTCCCGCTTGATCATGCCCATCAGCGTTCCGGCCACGCCCTCCATGAATTTCAGAATGACGTTGCCCACAAAGCCGTCGCAGACGATCACATCCGCGCTATCATGGGTGATCTCCCGGGCCTCCACATTGCCGACAAAATTCAATTTTTCGTCAGCGGAAAGGATCTCGTAGGCGGCCTTGGTCAGCGCGCAGCCCTTTTCAGCCTCCGCACCGTTGTTGACCAGCCCCACCCGGGGATTGGCCACGCCGCGCATGGTCTGCATATAGGCCGTGCCCATCTGGGCGAACTGGTGCAGGTATTCCGGGCGGCAGTCCACGTTAGCGCCGCAGTCGATCAGCAGGAAGAAATCCTTGCCGTTGGGCAGCAACGGGGCCAGGGCGGGACGCTCTACGCCGTGCAGCCGTCCCAGCCGGAACATGCCGCCTGCCAGCACCGCGCCGGTGCTGCCTGCGGAAACAAAGGCGTCTACCTCGCCGTCCCGCAGCTTGACCATTCCGTCCACGATCGCGCTCTGTTTCTTGTGCCGCACCGCCATGACCGGCGCTTCATCGTTCGTGATCAGCTCCGGGCAATCCGAAATGGAAACCCGATCCAGCAGCTTCTTTTCCTCTTCGGTTTGGAAAACAGACTCCACGGTCTGCCGCACGGTTTCCTCCGGGCCTGCCAGAACGATCTCCAGCTCCGGATTTTTCCCGAGTGCCTCCAGCGCTCCCGCTACGGGAGCCTGAGGGGCGTTGTCGCCCCCCATTGCGTCCACATAAATTCTCATGAATTTCCTCTTTCGTCCTTCGTCCATGAATCGTCAGTTGATCCGGATGCAGTACACGGCGCTGTTTTTCTTGCCGGTGGTGCCGATGATCAACAGGTCGTTGTATACGGCCGGAGAAGCCTTGATCTGCGCGTCGGTCAGCGTCAGCGTATCCAGCACCTGACCATTGGAAGCGTTGAGCAGGTTGACGGTTCCGTCGTACAGGGCCTGCACAATCCAGGCGTCGCCGTTTTCATTATATACGGCTACGGGGCTGGAATAGGCCTCGGCGGTGAGATCCGCCTGCCACTTGAGCGCGCCGGTTTTCTTATCCAGCGCCAGAACGCTGGAACCGTTCTTGCCGTTTGTCACGGTGAAGATGACCAGATTGGAAATACCGTTCTGGCCCACCAGCGGACTGGCTTCCAGACCCACGTCCTCGCCGCTCTGATATTTCGCGTCCGTCACCTCGTAGGTCCATTCGATTTCGCCGGTGAGCGCGTTGATCCGTTTCAGGTTCACCACGCCTTTCTTCCGCTGGAGAAGGATCGTGTTGCCGGTATACAGCGCGACGGTATTTTCGTCTTCCATATCCAGCGCGGGCGTGGCTTCCACATCGTCGCCCAGGTTCACGGCCCAGACGGGCGTCAGGCTGTTCACATCCACGCACTGCAGGATGCCGGTCTTGTCCGCGTAGTAGACGTAGTTGCCGTACATGGCCACGCTGCCGTTGATGTTCGTGTACTTCTTCTCCTGCCCCTTTGCCAGCGTCTTGTAGGACTGCAGGGTGGAGGACAGCGTGATCTTGCCGGACTGATAATCGTAGGTTTCCGCCTGCTTGCCCAGCTCGGCCGTGTAAAGAACGCCGCCCTGACTGCCGAAGATCAGCGTACCAGTCTTGGAATCAAACAGACCCGCGCCCAGAACGCCGGAGAAGCTGCTGTTTTTCTCCTTGCCGTCGGTCTGGATGAGCTTTTCTTCCTTGTTGGTCAGCAGGTTAACGAGGTGATAGCCGCTCTTCTTGACGGAGCTGCCCACCTTGGAGTGGCTCTGGCCCACGCCCAGAAGCGGGGTGCCGTTGGTTGCCAGAGACAGACCGCCGGCGCTGGGAACGCCCAGATCGATCGCGTCGCGGGTCGCCGTGCCGTCCAGCAGGTTATAGAAGTACACCTTGCCGTCCTGACCGGCCACCATGACCTCCTTCAGGGCAACGGTGTCCCGGGCTTCGTCGCTGAGGGCCATGCGCTGCCGCAGCTGCGTGGGCCACTTGACGATCAGGGCCTGACCCGGCGCATTCACGCCGTACAGCGTTTCGGAATTGGCCTTCATGCTGCCTACGGGCTGATTCCAGACCTCGGTCAGCTTTCCGCTTTCCACTTCCACGGTACCGAAGGCCGCATTCTGACGCATGGGGCCGCTGCGGAAGGTAAGCACGCCCGCCTGCGGCCACACGGCGTAGTTGGCGTTGCTGGTATAGGTGGTAAAGGGATTCAGCATGGAAATCGTGTTGGCACGGGTGAAGCTGGAAGCGCTCTTGCTGCCGTTCAGAACCGTCGCCTTGAGAACCATGCCGTCCGCCTGAGGATCAGCCGCTTCCGCCGCCTGCGCCGTCAGTCCGGGCAGCGGCGTAGCGTCAGGCTCGGCGGTAGGCTCCGGCGTGGGTTCCGCCGTAGGCGTCGGCTCGGGCGTATCGGTGGGAGCGGGCGTATCCGTAGGAGCCAGCGTGGGTTCAAGAGTCTCCTCGGGAACCGCCGTCTCCACCGACAGGGCTTCGCCGCCGTTCTGAGCGGAAGCGTCCTCCTCCGCGGTGAAAGAAACGGTCGTAGAATAGGCGCTGTCTTCGTACTCGCCGCTTTCCTCCGTCATATACTGGGCGAAATACGCGCCGGTATAGACGTCATCCAGCTGCGTTTCCACCGTCCAGGTACGAACGCCGTCGCTTTCGGACATCACGCATTCCTCGTCCGTCAGCTGCATTTCCGCCACGGGAGAATCGAACTGATCCACCACCCGCACTCCGATAACCGTATCGGAGGTCTGGAAGGTAAACGTGATGGCTGTAGGCGCCGTTCCGTTTTCCGGCTGGCAGGCAAAGCCCTGCATCGCCGGGAGCGCAGGCTTAGGCGCGCTGAAGCTCACGGTGGAGCCGGTACGCAGGCCTTCGCTTTCGGTGCCGTCATTCTTGACGGCATAGACGGTGAAGCCGCCCACATAAGCGTCTTCCATGGTGCAGGTAGGCATCCAGATCAGCTCGTTGCTGTTCTCGATGGCTTCGCCCGCATCGACCAGTGCCTGACTGTATTCCTTTTCATACAGCGTGTTGCCGTTGTCATCCTCCACGCGGACGCCCTTGATATGCTTGGAGGTCTGAATGGTCAGACGCAGCGTTGCGGGCGCCTGAGTATCGGAGGTAGACACGGTAAAGCTCTTGATGGGGTCTTCTTCCGGCACGATCATGTTTTTCACGCTGGAGAAGGCTGTCACAACGGCAGTCTTCACCGGGGAAAGCAGCTGACCGGCCTTACCGCCGATACCCTCCCAGTCCGGCAGACAGATGCCCGCCAACAGACCGCCGATCACTAACAGCAGGATCAGGATGGGCAGAAGGATGCCGCCGCGGCGCTCTTCCACTTCTTCTTCCTGTTCGTCGTCGTTTTCAAAATCGTAAAGTTTGCGGGGAACCGGCGGCTGCTGCCGACTGTCCTCGCCATAAGGGGAACGTCCCTGCGCACGGTAGGCATAGGGCTGCTCGCCGCCCTCCTGCGGAAGCCGGTTGGGCATTTCGCCCTCCGTTACCGGACGGCGCTGGAGAACCGGCCGTTGCGCTGGGCCGCGCATTTCCTGTCCGGCAGACGGACGGCGCTGCGGCTGGGCCGCGCCGCGCATGGGCTGCTGGGCGGGCCGGGGTGCCTCCTGTCCCGCCGGTGCGGCAGGCCGCTGGGCGGGTGCGGGACGGCGCTGAGGCACTGCCGTTCCCTGAGGCCGTGCGGCTTGACGGGGACGGGGCGCGGCGTTTCCCTGCCGCTGCCCTTCTTCCGGCTGCGCAGGCGCTGCGGTGCGCTGAGGCATGGCGGTACGCGCGCCGGTATACACGCCGCCCGGAACGGCGCGTCGATGCTGAACGGGCATTTCGCTGTCGCCCGCCTGGAAGGGGTCGAAATCCTTCTGAGCATTATTTTCCGCCTGAGGCGCTGCTTCCGCTGCGGAAGGCTCGCCTTCCTGCTGGCGGCGCTCCATCCGGCTGCGGCGGCGGCGCGGCTCCGAAGTCTCGGAAGACGGCTTCGCCTCTCCGGCCTTCGGTTCAGCCTTTTCGGATTCTGTTTTCAAAACGGCAGGCGCTTCGAAAGCGGGCGCTGCTTCAGGAGCCTTCTCCTGAACCGGCGCAGGCATTTCCGGCTCCTGCACGGTTGTACGGCGATTCACCATCTGAACAGGACGGGCAATCCGCGTGGGGGCCGCGTCGCCCATCATGCGGAAATCCGTCATATCGGCATTGGACAGCGGTACGCCGCCCTGCTGGATCTCGGGGCCAAAGGGCGCCGGATCATCATCGAGGAAGCTGCCTGTTCCGGCATTCCCCGCCCCAGGCCGCCTCCATGCTGCGTAAGGATCCGTACCATTGGGAGACTGCGCGCCCTCGCCGTCCTCATAGGACGTTCCGTTCCATTCGGGCTTTGCTTCCTGAACGGGCTTTTGGTAAAAGTCGTTGGAATTTGGCTGGTCGCGATAGAAATCACTCAATTTCCTGCACTCCTTATCATCCTTGGTTGCTCCCCCGGGGAACCGGCTGGCTTCACAAAACGGGAACAGCTCTCCCGGCTTCGGTCGTTTCATAGGATTGGCGCATCTGTCAATGCGTATACCACCATTTATTATACCAATATTCCCATTGCAGGACAAGCCCTGATTTTTCCGTGTTCTTTTCAGAGGCTTTTCCATCCCGTTTTGACCCAAACTTGTTACAATCCTCACAGAGCCGGGAGCAAAAAAGGCAGGATTTCCCCACCGACACGCAGAATTTATTTCTCGTTATTCTATTCGGAGGAGATTTGTATGTCAGAGCCGATCCTTGTGCTGAGTCATAACGCCGCCCTGTCCGGGCTGATTGCCCGTATTCTTCGCTGGCGGGAGGTCTACTCCACCATTCTGCCTGTTAACACGAAATTTTCCGTACTGCGGGAGCAGGGCGTCAAAGGGGTTGTGCTGGCGGCGGATACGCCGGACGATACGCTGCTGGACGAGCTGGATCCCGCGATTCTTCAAAGCGGGCTTCCCGTGCTGGCGCTGGGCGGCACCGCGCCTCTTCTGTGCCGCTGGCACGGCGGTTCCTTCGGGCCGTGGGAAAAGACGGCGGCTGCCTCTGTCATTACCTTCTCCGACATTCCCCTTTTTCGGGAAATCAGCTCAGGCGAACGGATGCTGCATCATTACGCGGCGCTTTCTCTGACCGACGGACTGCAGCCCGTGGCCGAAGCGGACGGCGCGGCGATGGGCTTCCGTCACGCGGTGCTTCCGCATTTCGGCATTCAATACCCCATCGAGCGGCACGACCCGGACGGCGCGCTGCTGCTTTCCAATTTCGCGCTGGAAATCTGCGGGGCAAAGGCCGACTGGAACATGGATACCATCATTGATCTGGCGCTGGACGAGATCCGCCGGGAGGCTCCGGCGGAAGGCAAGATCCTCTGCGCGGTTTCCGGCGGCGTGGACAGCGCGGTATGCGCCCGGCTGGTCAGTCTGGCCGCCGGCAGCCGCCTGCGCTGCATTCTGATCGACAACGGCATGTTCCATGACGGCGAGCCGGAATTCATCGTGCGGGAATTTCAGGAGAATCTGGGAATCACGCTGGAGCGCATAGACGCGCAGGCGGAATTTTTGGAAGCTTTCCGGGGCGTTACGGATGAAAAGAAAAAAGCGCAAATCGCTTCCGAGCGGATGATTCAGGTGTTGGCACGGCAGATTAACGACGATCCCGACGTTCGCACGGTGGTGCTTGGCACCAATTTCAACGATACCCTCTTCGGTCAGTCCCCCATTCCGGCGCTGCAAAAGGCCACCGAAAGCCGACAGCCCCTATTCCTGCAGCCCTTGCAGAATCTCTTCAAAGATGAGATACGCAGGCTGGCGCAGGCCCTTTCCCTGCCCGGCTTGCTGTGCCTGCGGCAGCCCTTTCCTACCAGCGGTCTGGCTTCCCGCGTCTTCGGCGAGGTCACACCGGAACGCCTTCAGGTGCTTCGGGCGGCGGACGCCTGCCTGGAAGAGGAAATTGCGGAAAGCGGTTTTGAGCGCAAGCTCTGGCAGTATTATTCCGTGCTCTGCCAAAGCCCGGACATGCCCGGGTACTACACCATCGTTCTGCGGGCCCTGCAGGCGGGGCGCAGCACGGCCACCAGCGCCCGGCTGCCCTTTGACCTGCTGGAACGGGTTTCCCAGCGCATGCTGCGGGAGCTGCCCGGCATTTCCAGAGTGGTTTACGACCTGACGCCTTCCCGCCACTATGTCGAGCAGGAATAGCGTTTTTCGTCCCTGCATACATCATTTTTTACGAAGGGAAGTGGTTTGGATGCTGATCTGCGACACCCATGCCGATACGCTCTACCGGATGCAATATACCAGGAATACCGATATCACGCTGAAAAGGCTGCTCCATCCGGGGCACACCTGGGTGCAGGCGCTGGCCCTGTTTGTGGGCGGCAACGGGCTCAAGGGCGACGATCGTTTTCTGATCGACCGGGAGCTGGAAAATTTCGAGCAGCTGAAAAAGAAGGGCTTTCATCAAATCCGCCGCATTGAAGAAGCTCAGCCCGACAAAGCCAACGTCCTGTTGACCATTGAGGGCGGCGAAGCCTTCGGGGATGATCTTTCCTCCGTGCAGCGCTTTGCGGAACTGGGCGTGCGCATTGCCGCGCTGGTCTGGAACAACGAAAACCTGCTGGCTCATCCGGCGGTAAAGGGCTCCGACAACGGGCTGACGCCTTTCGGCTGGCAGGTGGCGAAAGAGCTGCGCAAGCAGCATATTGCGCTGGATATTTCCCATCTAAACGAGCGTGGCTCCTGGGAGCTGATGGAGAGCAGCGTTCCGCCCATGGCTTCCCACAGCTGCGCCCGGGCGCTGTGCGACCATCCCCGGAACCTGACGGACGAGCAGCTTCGCGCCCTGTTCCATGCAGGCGGCTATGTGGGCGTAAACTTCTACCCGGTTTTTCTGAAGGAATCGGGGCAGGCTACCGTAGACGACCTGATCGACCATATTGCTTACATGTGTGATCTGGGCGGCGAGCGCTGCGTTGGACTGGGCAGCGATTTTGACGGCATTGACAGCTATCCCGAGGGGCTTCGTACCCCCGACCAGATCCCGGCGCTCTTTGAGCGGATGCAGCAGCGCGGCTTTGATGAAGCGCTCATCAAAAACGTAGCGGGAGAAAATTTCGCTCGCTATCTGTCTCAGATCGACCACTACGAATAATTTTCAGATATGCAAAGAGCCGGGGACAAGCGCGTCCCCGGCTCTGTTTGTTTCTTTTTGAAGATTGTCTTCTCAATCGTGGAAGACCAGCGTAATTTCCACGTCTTCCTCTCCGTCAGAGGGAAGCGTGGTGTTCTCCGGCGTATCGGGTTCCGGCGTCGTTTCCGGCGCAGCCGTCGCTTCGGGAACCGTTCCGCCCCGGGCGGCGTTTTCCTGGTCGATCTGCGCCTTGCGGCGGGGCGGCTGGCAGGCGGAGCAGGGCTCCAGCTTGGCAAAAACCCCGGTATCCAGCTCGCCGTAGGTGAAGGCCGTCAGCGGCAGGTAGCGGGAACGGACAGAGCTGCAATTCGCCGTGGAGTGATAGTAGCTTCCGCCGTCAGGGTTGTAGTACAGCGCCGTTGCATCATCCGGGTAGGGCAGTGTCCGTCCCTTGTCATCCCACACGATGACCTTGGTGTATTTTTTGTAATGATCCCAGATCCATTTTTCGTTCAGGCCGTCCTCGTTGGCAATGCGGGCCGTGCGGACGCAGCCGTGGCTGGCCCGCTGTCCCAGCTGGGACTCCCACTTGGTATAGCGCTTTCCGCCGTCGGCCAGCAGGGTATAGGGCACCTCGTGGATCATGTCGCCGCCGTTAAAGCGAATAGCCCTGGCACAGATCATGCCCTCGCTGTCAAAATCCCCCACCCGGCTGACCATCAGGTACTCGCCCGCGGCGGTTTCGTTGTAGGGCTGCTCATCGTTGGGCAGACCGGTGGAGACAGCACAGCTGGAAAAGTACTCGCCGTCAATAAACACATACAGCCGTTGGGTCAGCTTGTCGATGATAATGCCCATTTCATTGCTGGGCGTAACCGTCTTGAGCAGGCTGGTTTTCACATAGCCGCGAATGAGCCGGTTGTAGTAGTCCAGCCCCTCGATCAGCGTCCAGCCGTCCTCGTCCTCGCCCAGCACGCGAACAGCGGCAGACGCGCCGTTGATGGTGCCGCCCAGCTTGTCCGTGTTGACTTTATCGCCGCCGGGGGTCTTTCGCGGCGCAATGGCCTCTTTTTCCCCCGCGTCCAGTACGGTGATGGGCTTCATCAGAAGCTCCCAGCAGGCCTCAGTATCGGTAATATCGTAGGCAAAATCCTCGCCGAACCAGACCTCGCCCGTTTCATAGCCTTCCAGCCACTCCGCCACGGTTTTGGCCTGTGCGGAAACCGTCGGCAGACAGCAGGCAAGAAGCAGCAGGGCGCAGAGAAATGCGGTGATCCTTGTGCCGTTGGTCATCGATATGTTCCTCCATTGCATGCGGTATACCCGAAAATCGGCGCAGAAGGTTTGGCTCTTCTGCGCCGGTTTTTATCATCCTTACGCGTTATCGCCGGTTTCGCCTTCTTCCGGCGGAACGTCGGTCTCTTCCCCGGCCTCCGGCTCCGAAACAGGAGCTTCTTCCGGCACATCTGCCGGTGCTTCGCCCGCATCCTCTGTTTCTTCCGAAGCGGGTTTCTCTGCCGGGCTTTCTTCGGAGGCTGTTTCGGGATTCTGCTTCTTCTCCTCCACCTTGGCAAAGCGCTGAGCCCGGATCAGGTTCAGGCGCTCGTCAACCTCCTTCAGCTCCGTCAGCATCTCTTCCAACGGCTGGGGCAGGCTTTCGCCCTTCTGCCAGAGTTCATAGGCCTTCAGCGGGAAAGCGTTGAGCAGCTCACGACGCTGGTTTTCCATATTCAGCTCCTGCAGCCGCTGCTGGGCGTTGCTGGCCAGATTGGACGCGCCCTGTCCGATGGCCTCCATTCCCTTGAGAATCGTCAGCTTTACCTTATTTCCAAACTGTGCCATAAGCACACCTTCCTTTCCATCATATTCCATATTGCGTTGACAAGAGAAACATCCGCCGGAGCGGCGGAACCGTCTCCATTTTTATTATAGCATAGAACGGACAGGAAATGAGCCAGCGCCGCCAATGTTCAAAAAAGGTTTACAAACGCATTACCAATGTACTTTCAGCGCGTCCGTGACCACCTGATAGTGGCTTTCCGGGATCGGCAGGATCTCCCCGTCCAGATTGAGCATCATGCCGGGCGAACTGAGGGCGCAGGTCTTGGCCCGGTAATGATGGGCCACTTTCTTCTTATACAGATTTCCGCTCATCAGCGAGGGCAGATAGAACGGGATCTTCCAGCGGGGCACCGCATCCACCACGAGCACGTCCAGCAGGCCATCCTCCACATCCGCCATGGAGGCAATGGGGATACCGCCGCCGATGTAGCGTCCATTGGCGATGGAACAGATCATGCAGTCCCTGTCCATGATCAGATCGTCGCCCACCTCGATATGCATCCGGAAGGGTTGAAAGGTGCGGATGGCCCGAAGCACGCCGTACAGGTAGGGCCAGATGCCCTTTACATGCTTCTTGGCTTCCAGCGCATAGGTCAGGGTCAGCACATCGAAGCCGCCGCCGCACACGTTCATGAAGAAACGGTCGTTTACCTCGCCGGTATTGACGGGGCGGGCGGGATGGGTCAGGATAAAGTCCAGCGCTTCCTTCCACTGTCGGGGCGTGCCGATGGTCTTGATGAAATCGTTGCCCGTTCCGGCAGGTACGATGCCCAGCGAGGTATTCGTATGCACCAGCCCGGCGGCGGTTTCGCAGACCGTGCCGTCGCCGCCCATGGCGATGACCGTTTCCACGCCCCGGCTGGCGGCGTCGCGGGCCAGTTCCGTGGCATGACCCGGATATTCCGTATAGCGGATGATGAAATCCACCTGTTTTTCCTTCAGATAGCGTTCGGCCTCCTGACCGATCTCCTTTGCCTGTCCGTTCCGTGCCGCCGGATTGACGATGACCTCGTACATGAATATCCCTTCCTGCCTGCTTCTTTTCTTATTTTCTTCTGCATTTTACCTGAAAAGCGTCAAAAAAGGAAGGGAAAAATGTAAAACCGGCCCTTTTTCTGTAACTTTTTAGCGTTTTTTCAGGGTAAAGGTCTTGTTGGGGCTGCCTGCGCCGCTTACCTTCAGCACCATTTCTTCCCCTTCCAGCCGCAGCGACGCATGAAGCGTAAAGGGGCCGTCCGGGGTACGGTCGGTCAGAATCAGCGTTCCTTCGTGCCAGCCGCAGGCCGCCAGACAGTGAAGATCAGGCGCGCCGGGCATATCGCAGGGCCGGGTGTAAGCCGCAGGCTGGCCAACGCCCAGCCGCATGCTGATCTCGCCGGCCTCTGCCGGGGCAATCGTCACGGGAAGCACACCGTCCTCCACCGGCTCGATGGTCAGCGTCAGCTCGTCACATCCATACGTGCCGGGCTGAAAAACGCCGGAGCCGTCATCCGCAGGCCAGGGGTAGGCCAGCTTCGCCGCCCGTTCCAGCAGTGTCTTCTGCTCTTCCGCCGTCCCGGGTTCCATGGTGCCTGACGGGAACAGGTAGTCGTGCATCAGCTTCATTTCCATGCCCATATCGACGATACCCGCCGTAACGGCCACGACCATATGGTCGTCCGGGGACACCATGCACAGCTGGCCGTACATGCCGTCGCCCCGGAAGCGGTTCTCTCTGGTGCGCCAGAACTGATAGCCGTAGCCCTGATGCCACTCGTTTTCCGGCTCTGGATTGCCGTTGGAATTATCGATCTGCTTTGCCGTGGCCAGCTTCAGCCATTCCACGGGCAGCACCTGCCGTCCCTGCCACACGCCGTTCTGAAGGAGGCAAATGCCAAAGCGCAGGATGCTGTCGGAGGAAAGGTGCAGGCCCCAGCCGCCGCAGCACACGCCCTGCGGGCAGCAGTCCCAATAAGGCTTCGGGATGCCCAGCGGTTCAAACAGGCGGGGCATGAGATAATCCCGGATGTTCTGCCCGGTCACCCGCTGCACCATGGCGCTGACCAGATAGGTGCCGTGGCTGTTGTAGTGGAAATGGGTTCCGGGCTGATGGTCGCAATCGTGGGAAAGAACGGCTCTTGCCCAGTCCGGCCCTTCGCTTTTCCGGTGGTCTTCCGCCGGCGGAACCAGATGATCGATCTCGTCTGACTCCGGCTTCAGGCCGGAACCCATGGTCAGCAGATGGGCCAGCGTGACCTGCTTCAGCCATTCGGAGGGATGAGCCGGGGCTTTGTCCTTCAGCACATCCACCACTTTAGAGTCCCAGCGGAGCAGCCCCTCGCTGACGGCAAAGCCCGCCGCGGCGGACGTAAAGGACTTGCTCAGCGAAAACAGCACATGCGGAGTCTGGTCGTCATACGGGGCAAAATTCAGCTTGCAGGCCAGCTTGCCGTCCTTCCAGATCAAAATGGAATGGTGTTCCAGTCCGGCCGCTTCCACCGCATCCAGATAGCGCAGCAGCCCCTTGGAGGATATTCCGGCTTCTTCCGGAACCGAAACGTTTTCCCAAGGCTTCATAAACGGTTTCTCCTTTCGTTATTGCAGCGTTACCTGCACCATCACGGGATTGTGATCGGAATATTCAAAGTTCAGATCCACGGTTTCCACATGGTTCAGCTTCACGTTATCCGTCATCAGGAAGCCGTCGATCAAATAAAAGGCATGGTTTTTCCGGTCGCCGGTATAGGGCTGATCCAGCGAGCGGCAGCTGGGGCGCGTACCGTCGTAGACCAGTTTGATATAATGGGGCAGCTCGTCCTCGGCGAAAACGCCGGGCGTCCATTTACTCTCCCAGCTTCCGCCGATATGGGCGGCTTCCGCGAAGGTCTGGTTGAAATCGCCGCCCGCGATGACGTAGTTGCCGTTGCGGTATTCGGCCTTCATCAGTTCCACCAGCTGCCGGGTCTGAGCCACCTTGCCCTCGCCGTCGTCATAGGCTTCCAGATGGAAGTTGACCAGCACCAGCTCCTTGTCCGTCCCCTCGACCGGCACCCGTTCCACCAGCATGCAGCGCTTGAGATTGGCGATGCGCAGGGGCCATTGGAAGGGAACCGGCAGGCTTTCCCGGGTCGCTTCCGTTATCTGAAGCTCCGTCAGGGTCGTCAGGCCGCTGTGAACCCGTCCGATGGGCGGCCAGGGATAGGGCACAAATGCAGTCTTATAGTTGGCGGCAAAGGCCGTATTCAGGCTCAGCCCATGGCGGTAGTACTCCACCTCGTTTACGCCGTAGGTACGGGCGGAATCCACGTCCGTCTCCTGCAGAAAATAGATTTGCGCATTCTGAGCGTTCAGCGCGCCCAGAATTCCCGCCAGATTGGCGTTGACCCGTTCCTTACTTTCCGGCTTTACGCCGGTTCCGCCGTCCATAAAGAAATCCTGCGTCCGGTCCAGTCCGGCATAGCCGGTATTGAAGGAGACGATCTTCAGCATTTCCCCCACCTTCACCGAACGGTTCCGGGCGGCGGCTGTCACCTCCACCGGTTCAATCGGATCCGGATTGAATTCCGTCGCCGTCAGATAGCCGATCAGCCCGGCTGCGGCTACCACGACCACCAATAGGACGATCCCCAGAAATTTCAGCAATTTTTTCAACGTGCTTCCATCCCTTCCGATTTCTGCTGTCATTTGCCCTGATTGTACCACAAAGCCATGGAAATGCAAATAAAAACAGCGGCGGATTTTTTCCCGCCTGTAGAGCTACAATACATATTGGACAGTAAGGGCAAAAGAAAGAGACCGGAGGACTCCATGTGGTATAGTAGAGTTGACACAAACCAACCGAAAGGAG
>SFGO01000038.1 GCA_004556545.1 Clostridiales bacterium | reverse complement strand
TGCCGAAGGCAGCTAGCGACTGGCAGCCGTCAACCGAAACGAGGATTTGGCACGGCAGTGCCAAAGACGACGATTGAGGTTGCGGAACAGAGCCCCTAATCCTTGTGCCGCAGCACTTTCCCCGCAAACCAGCGTAGCGCTGTTTGCGGGCAACGGAGGCCAACTCGGGGTTTTTCGACAGACTGAGGGCTGCGGCATCGCCGCAGCCCTTTTTCGTGGATTTTTGATAAGAATCATTTGCAAACAGGGCTCTACAGTGGTATCCTATCAGGTGGGAAAAAAGCGCATTGAGCCTTTTCCCACCAAGATTCCAACAAATCAAACGGAAGGATGAATTCGTTATGCGCAAGCCGATTATTGCCGGTAACTGGAAGATGAACAAAACGCCCGAGGAAGCCAAAGAGCTGGTTTCCGCTCTGATCCCGCTGGTCAAGGACGCGGACTGCGACGTAGTGGTGTGCGTTCCTGCCGCCGATTACACCGTAGTGGCGGAGACCATCAAGGGCACCAACATCAAGCTGGGCGCGCAGAACGTCCATTTTGCCAAGAGCGGCGCTTACACCGGCGAGCTGAGCGCGGACATGCTCAAGGCCTGCGGCGTGGAATATGTGGTCATCGGCCACAGCGAGCGCCGTCAGTATTTCGGTGAGACGGACAAGACTGTCAACCTGCGCACCCGCGCCGCCGTGGAAGCGGGCCTGAAGCCCATCGTCTGCGTAGGCGAGCTGAAGGACGAGCGCGAAGCCGGATATACCGATATTATCGTGGAATATCAGACGCTGATGGCTCTCCACGGCCTGACCGCCGAGGAAGTCAAGGGCGTGGTCATCGCTTACGAACCCGTTTGGGCCATCGGCACCGGTCTGACCGCTACCGATGAGCAGGCCAACGAAACCATCGGCGCGATCCGCAAGGCCATCGAGCGCCAGTACGGCAAGGAAGTTTCCGACGCTGTCCGCATCCAGTACGGCGGAAGCATGAATCCCAAGAACGTGAAGGGCCTGATGGCTCAGCCCGAGATCGACGGCGGCCTGATCGGCGGCGCGTCCCTGAAGGCTCCTGATTTCTCTCAGGTGGTTCTGTACAACAAGTAATGGGGGAAGACGCTGGGGGCCTTGCCCCCAGACCCCTGCGCAAAGGGCTATGCCCTTTGCAATCCCATCACTGGCCGCGCAATGCGCGGCCAGAAGTGGGTCATGCTAGAGGGAGAAATGATGCGGCGATGGTCGGTCTTGGCGGCTAACAGTGCTCGCAAATGAGCGCAAGGTGAAACCTTGTCGGCCCCATGCGGTGATTGCTGGTTTCAGCGGCCAACACCGCTCGCAAATGGGTGCAGGGTGAAACCCTGCTGGGTGCAGGGCGAAACCCTGCAAGGAAGGATTTTGTTTTATGGATAAGAAAATGACGGCTCTGATTATTATGGATGGCTTCGGCATCAATCCGGCTCATGAGGGCAATGCGATTTATCAGCAGGGTACGCCTCATCTGGACGCGCTGAAGGCCAAGTATCCTTATACGCAGCTGGGCGCCAGCGGCATGGACGTGGGCCTGCCGGACGGCCAGATGGGCAATAGCGAAGTGGGCCACCTGAATATGGGCGCAGGCCGCATCGTGTATCAGGAATTGACCCGGATCACCAAGGATATTCAGGATGGCGAGTTCTTCAAGAAGGCCCCGCTGATCCATGCCATGGATACCGCCAAGGAAACCGGCAAGGCCGTTCATCTGATGGGCCTGCTGAGCGACGGCGGCGTGCATAGCCACAATACCCATCTGTACACTCTGCTGGAAATGTGCAAGCAGCGCGGCGTGAAGGACGTGTACGTCCATTGCTTTATGGACGGCCGCGACGTGCCCCCCACCAGCGGAATTGAGTACGTGAAGGAACTGGAAGCCAAGATCAAGGAGATCGGCGTGGGCAAAATCGCCACCGTCGAGGGCCGCTATTGGGCCATGGACCGCGATAACCTGTGGGATCGCGTGCAGAAGGCCTACGACGCCATGGTGCTGGGCGAGGGCGTAACCGCCGATAACGCCGAGCAGGCCGTGGAGCAGAGCTACGCCAAGGAAGAAACCGATGAGTTCATCAAGCCCACCGTGATTCTGGAAAGCGGCAAGCCCGTGGCCACCATCGGCGAGGGCGACAGCGTGATCTTCTATAACTTCCGCCCCGACCGCGCTCGTCAGCTGACCCGTACCTTCATCATGCCTGATTTCGACGGCTTCAAGCGCGGCAAGGGCTACTTCCACGTCAACTTCGTCTCCATGACCCAGTACGACGAAACCTTCACCGGTCTGGAGGTGGTCAATCCCCCGGAGGAACTGACCAATACGCTGGGCGAGTATCTTTCCAAGAACGGAAAGACCCAGCTGCGCATTGCCGAAACGCAGAAGTACGCGCACGTCACCTTCTTCTTCAACGGCGGCGTGGAGAAGCCCAACGAGGGCGAGGATCGGGTGCTGATTCCCTCCTCCAAGGTGGCCACCTTCGACCTGAAGCCTGAAATGTCCGCCTATGAAGTGACGGAAAAGGCTGTGGAGTGCATCAACGAGAAGAAGTACGACGTGATGATCCTGAACTTTGCCAACTGCGACATGGTGGGTCATACCGGCGTGATGAAGGCTGCCGAAAAGGCCGTGGAGACTGTCGATATCTGCGTGGACAAGGTGGTCAGCGCCATTCTGGCCAATGGCGGACGCGCCTTCGTGACCGCCGATCACGGCAACGCCGATCAGATGATCGACCCCAAGACCGGCGAACCCTTCACCGCTCATACCACCAATCCCGTGCCCTTCATTGCCGTGGATCCGGAAATGATTGGCCGCAAGCTGCGCACCGGCGGACGTCTGGCGGATATCGCGCCCACCATGCTGGAAAGCATGGGCATGGCGATCCCTGCCGAAATGACCGGCAAGAGCCTGATGGAAAAGTAAGAAGAATTGTAAGGAAAAGGAGCGCTCCCCGGCGAGGGGAGCGCTCCTTTTGCACATCTTTCCTTTACTCTTCTGTGGACAGATTCTCCGTGGCAAACAGGTGAATGGCAGACAGCACCTGCTCTTCGGTGGCGTCCTCGGCAATCGCGCCTACATTCCAGTAGGCGTAGCTGCCTTCGAACCAGCTTTGCAGGTCGTTGAGATCCTCGGCATAGCGGAATTCCAGATGCCAGGTGGCGGCCATGGTGTCGGGAGAGAAGGCAAAGTAGGTGAACTGCCCTGCGTCGGCGTCAGCCGCCTGATAGAGCAGGAAGCCGTTTTCGTTTTCTACGTCCATGGGAACGTATTCATGACGGAAAATTTCGTTGCCGTCCGCGTCCACGCCGGAAATGACGCTGCCCTCGACGGTCATCTTCGCCACGCCGCCCAGATAGGAACAGTTGAAGCGCATGCTTTCGGGATTGGCTGCGTAAGCGTCGATGGCCTCCTGCCCGTACAGGTCGCCGGTGCACATAGACAGCAGAGCGACAACGGTGTCCTCGGCGGCTTCTTCGCCCACCAGAGGAGCGACCGCGTTCAGCCATGCATCGTGATACTGTTCTTCCGACAGGACAGGGAACAGCTCCACAAAGGTGCCCTGAATCCGGCTGAGAAAATCGGCGTCCTCGGCCAGCGCGGCGGCGCTGAAGCTGAACAGACAGACCAGACAAAGCAGCAGAGAAAGCCATTTTTTCATGATGGAAAACCTCCTTCAATATGGTTAGTTTTATTTAACCGAAGGAAGCATACCATATTGAACAGAGAAAAACTATTCCGTTTTGGTCTGAATATCCCATTTTGGTTCTTTTCCTGCGGCGGAACGGTAGAGGCTGGGAGATACGCCGTACCGGCTTTTGAACGCGGCGGAAAACTTGCTGGCGCTGTCGTAGCCCGCGTCCATGGCGATCTCCACGATGCGCTTCCGGCTGTTCAAAAGCTCCACCGCCGCCTGTTCCAACCGGTATTCCCGGATGTAGTGATAGACCGGCATGCCGTAGATTTGCCGGAACAGCCGCTGCAGATGGGAGACGGAAATCTGATGCTCCTCTGCCAGACGGGCCAGAGAAACATAATTGTTTCGGTCTGTCAGCAGATGATCCCGCAGGTGCTTGGCCAGACGGAGCTGCTCTGCCGAACAGTATTCCCGGGAAAGCTCGGCCCGGGGAATCCGTTCCAGCAGACTGAACAGCTCCAATATCTTTAAGGTCAGCGTTCTTCGGTCAAAATAGGGCAGGTTTTCAAACAGCTCCCGGAAGACATGCTCGCAGCGGGGCCCGGCGATCGCCGCGGCATACCAGCCGGAGCCCAGCAAATTTTGCCGCAGAAGAGCACAATCACAGGCCAGCGGAGCGACATTCCGGCGCATCCAGCCTTCTGCAGCGGCGCAGTCCACATCGATGCAGAGGCCCTCGTAGTATCCCAGCGGAAAATCGGACTGCGATTGCAGCCCGTGAATGCCGTCAAAGGTGCTGACCGCCATGTCGCCTGGCTTGAGTACCGCCAGATCCCGGGCGGAAAAACGGCTTTCAAAGCGCCCGTTCACGCAAAAATTGATCTCAAGGCCATCCCGTTGGGGACGTTCTTCCAGAAAGCCATGGGTTTCCAGCTGCAAAAGCAGGGCCTTTACGCCGTCGAACAGCGGATAAACCCGTATGCTTCCCTGACCGTCGGTACAGGGGTGAGCGCCTTGCTCGACCCCGCTGAAGCCGTCCAGAATACGGATCACGCTCATCTGGTTTCCTCCTATGCGTTCCATGGGGATTGGATCAAAAGCGTTTTTTCAGAGCAAAACGAGGGCCTTCCGCGCCCTGTATGCCCATTGGAAGAAAGCCGTTCTTCTGGAGGACGTGCTGGGAAGCGGCGTTGCCGGGTTCCGTTTCAGCCTCGACGGCTTGAACGCCGGGCTGCGACAGCGCCCATTGGCACAGCGCCCGGACGGCTTCCGTGGCGAAGCCGCGCCCCCGAAAGGCCCTTTCCAGCCCGTAACCGATCTCGGGCCGTCCGTTGGCAGGAAGCCCCTTGAAACAGGCGTCCCCGATGCTCTCGCCTGTGGCGCGCAGGGCAAGCCTCCACGGCCAATACCAGAGCCGCTGCTCCGGAAAGCGCAGTCCTCCTTCCAGCATTTCCCGGTACGCCTGACTGAGTTCCGGGTCGGTCAGGCGGCACTGCTCCATCAGAGACTCCGTTTCCGTGCGGGTCATAGGGGTGAGGGTCAAACGGGGAGTGAACAGAAAATCCGGGCCGCTGCCCAGCAGCGAGACAAGCTGACGGGCGGTTTCCCCGACAGAAAGGCAGGATGCGTCGATCCGCGTGCTTTTCATGGAAGGATGCGCGTATAAGGGCAGCCGCGCCGCGCTGCGCTCGATAACATCCGGCTCCCGAAGGCCCGCGTCCACATCCCGCCGGAGCCGCCGTCGAAGCGCGTCCTCCGTCAGCGTCAGGGTAAAAAGCCGGAAGGACGCGGCGTCCGGTTTCAGGCCGGAAAGAACCTCGTCCACAATGGCACGTTCCTGCATCACCCAGCCAAAGAGAATGTTTTCCGGCTGAGAGCATTGCAGGAAACGGTTCAGCAGCGTCTGAATGTTGTCCATGACCATGCGTCTGGTTTCATCCGTCACGGAAAAGGGCTCCATATCCCAGCACCAGTCGCCGTCCAGAAAAACAGAGGGAGCCAGCAGCTTTTTCAGCTCCCGGCAAAGGGTCGTTTTTCCCGCGCCCATGGTTCCGTTGACAAAAATCAGGTTTTTCATCGGGCACCCTCCAAATGCAGAAGCCATTCCTTTCGCGCCAGACCTCCGGCATAGCCGGTCAGGCTGCCGTCGCTCCCGACGACCCGATGGCAGGGGATCAGGATGGAAATCGGGTTATGGCCCACCGCGCCGCCTACCGCTTGGGCGCTGCGAACGTTCAGCCGCCGGGCGATCTCGCCGTAGGTCATGGTCTGGCCCCGGGGAATAGTCAGCAGCACGTTCCACACCGCCTGACGGAAGGAACTGCCCTGCGGGTGCAGGGACGGCAGAAAGTCCGGCTCTTTGCCGCTGAAATAAAGACTCAGCCAGTGTTTGGCTTCTGTCAGAACAGGCGTCTCGTTTTCGAAAAAATCGCCGTCTGAAAAAGACGGAAAATACTTCTGCCCGACGAACCACAAGCCGGTCAGGCCGGTTTGATCCGCCGCCAGCAGAAGAGAGCCCAGAGGAGATTCATAGCGGGTTAGGTTCATCCTGCGTTCCGCTTCCTTTCCTGAAAAACAAAGTGGGGGAAAGGCCGTTTCTGTTATATCAGCCGCCGGGATGCTCTGTCAAGCGAACGGGAAAGAAGCGTTGACAAACCGTTTTGAGGCGAACTATAATCAGGAAACGTCACACGCGATGCTGATCGTAAATGGGAGGGGGAAGAAAACCATGGGCGGGGACGGAATCCTTTCCGCAAGCTGGAATCCGTGGCATGGCTGTACCAAGCTGAGCCCGGGCTGCCGCTACTGCTATGTATACCGGCAGGACGCCATGTACGGCGCGGAAACGGCCTCTTCTCTGTGCCGGCGGACGGGAAATTTTGACCTTCCCGCGCGAAAAAAGCGGGATGGAAGCTGGAAGATCCCGCCGGGCAGCATGGTTTATACCTGCTTTACCTCCGATTTTCTGCTGCGGGATGCGGACGAATGGCGGCCGGAATGCTGGCGGATGATCCGGCAGCGGGAGGACTGCCGGTTTCTGTTTTTTACCAAGCGGATCGACCGGCTGGAAAGCTGTCTGCCGCCCGATTGGGGCGAGGGCTACGATAACGTAGTGATCGGCTGCACGGTGGAAAATCAGGACCGGGCGGCTGCGCGTCTGCCCATTTTCCGCTCGCTGCCCATTCGTCACCGGATGATCGTGGCCGCGCCGCTGCTGGAAGGACTGGAGCTTTCCCCGTGGTTGGATGACGCCATTGACGAAGTATCCGCAGGCGGGGAATCCGGCGTGGAAGCGCGCGTCTGCCGGTATGAATGGATTCTGTCGCTGCGCCGCCAGTGCATGGAGAAAAACGTTCCTTTCTGCTTTCATCAGACGGGAGCGCATTTTATCAAGGAGGGAAAGCTGTATCGCATTCCCCGTTCCCGGCAGCGGGAGCAGGCCCGGAAAGCGGGCATTGACTTCCGAATGGGATTGGGGGAGATGCCGGAGGGCGTGTGAACGGCCCGCCAAAAGAAAAGTCAGAATGCTCCTTCCGGCAGCTCGCCGCCGTTTTGAAGGATGGCGCGCCATACGTCCAGCACATGGCTGCATTTGCGGATGCCCGGCTTCCAAAGGCCTGCATCCGCGCTTTCCATCAGGAAGGGATGGCCGACCTCGCAGAGCATGCTTTCGTCGTTGTAGTTGTCGCCGAAGGCGGCGGCTTCCGCCGGGGCGATGTTCAGCCTGCGCATCAGATCCTTCAGCCCCATGCCCTTGTTGGAAAGGTTGAAATCGCACCATTCCATGCCGGAGCGAGCCACGTTCACCGCCGCGCCCCATTTCTGCTGAAGCCTGTCCATAAAGGGCTCGATGGTGCCGGGATGATAGGCCGCCAGCTTGATGAAATCATCGTCGATCTGAGAAAAATCGTCCACGATGGTCATGGTGTTGCGCAGGCCGTACACCATTTCATCGCAGAAGGAACGGTCGCCTGCCCAGGTGTAGCAGCAGCGCACGCCGCTCAGAAGAACGCTCAGCCCAAGCCCCTGCAGGGTCTGAATAATGCTGAGCACGGCGGCGCGATCCATGGGATGGACGCTGACAATTTCCCGGCCCAGCGCGTTCAGGCCGCCGTTTTCGCAGACAAAGCCCATTTCTCCGGCGATGGGCTGAAATTTCCGGCGCAGATTGTCGTACTGCCGTCCGCTGGACGCCACCAGCAGGATTCCCGTTTGTTTCAGCTCGTCCGCCACCTCATAAAAGCCTTCCGGCAGCGCGCCGCCTTTTTCCAGCAGCGTCCCGTCCAAATCCGTTGCGATCAGTCGAATCATAGCAGCCTCCCGTATCTTTTGCATATTCAAGCCACAGGATTATACCAGAAATGAAGCCGTTTGTAACCCCTTTTGAAAACCGCTTGTTCTTTCGCTGCACTTTGCTTGCAAAGCGCCGGAAGTCCTTTTACAATACTGAAGGAAGAAAAAGCCCGATTTGGGCGCTGGCTGGAAAAAGGTTTGGAAGGAAGGATATTTTCAATGGCGAAAATTGCGATGAAAACGCCGCTGGTGGAGATGGACGGCGATGAAATGACCCGGATCCTCTGGCAGATGATTAAGGATAAGCTGATTTTGCCCTATGTAGACTTGAAAACAGCGTACTACGATCTGGGCCTGAAGCACCGGGACGAAACCGACGATCAGGTGACGGCGGACAGCGCCAACGCGGCCCTGCGGCTGGGCGTAGCGGTCAAGTGCGCCACCATCACGCCCAACGCCCAGCGGGTGGAGGAATACGGGCTGAAAAAAATGTGGAAGAGCCCCAACGGCACCATTCGCGCCATGATGGACGGCACGGTGTTCCGCACCCCGATTCTGGTGCCGGGCATCTCTCCCTGCGTCCGCAACTGGAAAAAGCCCATCACCATCGCCCGTCATGCCTATGGCGACGTGTACAAGAACACGGAAATCCGCGTCCCCGGCCCGGGCAAGGCCGAGCTTTGCTTCACGGATGAGGAAGGCCGCGAGACCCGGGAAACCATCATGGATTTTGGCGGCAGCGGCATTATTCAGGGCATCCACAACACGGATAAGAGCATCCTTTCGTTTGCGCACAGCTGCTTCCGCCGGGCGCTGGATATGAAGCAGGATCTCTGGTTCTCCGCCAAGGATACCATTTCCAAGACCTATGACCATCGCTTTAAGGATATTTTCGCCGAGGTATACGAGGCGGATTACAAGCGCGCCTTTGAGGAAGCGGGCATCACCTACTTCTATACGCTGATCGACGACGCGGTGGCGCGGGTCATCCGCAGCGAGGGCGGCTTCATCTGGGCGCTGAAGAACTACGACGGCGACGTGATGAGCGATATGCTGGCCACGGCCTTCGGCAGTCTGGCCATGATGACCAGCGTACTGGTAGCGCCCACCGGCCAGTATGAGTACGAAGCGGCTCACGGCACGGTCACGCGGCACTACTACCGTTATCTGAAGGGCGAGGACACCAGCACCAACCCGGTAGCGACCATCTTCGCGTGGACGGGCGCGCTGCGCAAGCGGGGCGAGCTGGACGGAACCGACGACCTATGCGCCTTTGCCGACCGGCTGGAAAAGGCCACGCTGGATACCATCGCAGGCGGTCAGATGACCGGCGACTTGGCGAGACTGTTCGAGGGCGAGGCGCAAACCCTGACCAGCGCCCAGTTCATGGACGCGATTGCGGCCAGAATGTAAGAAGCATATTAGATGAAAAGGCCCGCTCCGACAAGGAAGCGGGCCTTTGGCATTCTATTTCAAGTTTATTCATTCACCGTCAGGACGCTGACGCCGTCGGGAATGACCACCACGCTGGCGTGTTCGCCCTTGAGCCGGTAGGCGATCTCCAGCGCCTCGTCCGGGGTGGAGGCGGGAATCATGTTGGCCCGGCGCACCTCGTCGTGGTCGAGGAAGGTCGTGACCAGAATCACCTGATGCTTGCGCAGCACGCGCACGCACACCTGCGCGCACCACTGCTCGGGGATGGTCTTCTGCGGCGGAATCTCGGACAGGTAACGGTCGATCTCATCGGGCGTGCCCCGCTGGAGAATCTCTCCGAAATGCGCGCCGCCCATGCCGTCGCAGCAGCTGCAGCACATGATGATCACGCCGTCCTCGCCCGCGCAGGCTTCCGCCGTGGCCATGGCCTTGGGGCTCTGGTACAGGTTCTGATCCAGCGGATAGCCGCCGTTGCTGGTGACGACGATATCCCCCGTGACCACGGGGCACTGGGACCACTGGCGGATGAACGCCACTCCGGCCTCGTGCGCCTTTTCCAGATCGCCCGCCCACGCCGCGACAATCTTCTTTTCGCCGTCCAGCGCCACATTGAAAATAAACTGCACGTTCACGGCTTTGGCGGCGCAGAGCATATCCGCGTGGATGGGATTGTCCTTCAGCATGCCCGAATTGGAGCGGGGATGGGAAACGGCCTTGTAGCTGTGGTTCTCGTTGACCGTGCGCTCGGAGCACACGCCGGGCAGGATGCTCTTGCGTCCGCCGGAAAAGCCCGCGAAGAAATGCGGCTCCACAAAGCCCTCCGTCATCAGAAGATCGCACTGGGCGGCCAGCTTGTTCACCTGAAAAACCGCGCCGGAGGGCAGGGTGCAAAGCTCCACGAACTGCTCCGGGTCGAAGGCGTTGTTGATGGCGATTTTTTCGTGATCGACGATCTCGTCGCCGAACATGCGGCGCTGCTCCTCCTCCGTGGTGGGGCGGTGCAGGCCGGTGGCGATCAGGATGGTAATATCGGCCTGCGGATTGCCGGAGCGAATCTCCTTGAGCAGCAGGGGAAGGGTGATCTTGCTGGGCACGGCCCGGGTATGGTCGCTGGTGACGATGACGATTTTCTGCTTGTCCCTCGCCAGCTCCCGCAGACGGGGCGAGCCGACGGGATGCTCCAAAGCGTCCAGCACCAGTTGCTCCTGCGATTTTTCGGCGTGAAAGCCGTGCATCTTCGCCGTCAGCACGGCCTTGAGATTTTCTTCGTCCACGTGCAGGTTCAGCGTGGAGGTATAGTAGGGGATGGGAATGGTCTTGTGCATGCGGATGGCCTCCTGTGTAGGGAATTTCGCCGGGGGGATGTCTCCTTCTGTCATGGGCATGATACCGCAGGGGAAAAGCGGTTGTCAATAGAGGATGCGGTAAACGAGCGAAAGAAGAGCTATATAAATAGGAAGAAACAGCTTCGAAAAGAGCGAAAAAAAACCCGAAAAGTAACGCTGGAACAGCATTTTGAAATTTGTCAAGAGGGGCGTTTTTGAAACTATGCGTGCCCGCGCATAGTTTTTGGAAGGCGTAAACGCATGAAAATAAGCGCGTTCAGAGAGGGAAAGAAAGAGAGCAAAACGTTTGCACAGCTTGAAAATCAAGGGATTCCCTGCCGGAAAGGGAAGAAAATATTATGAGATTCATTATGAATAAACGGGGCATAAAAATGGATTTTCCGTCGAAAATGCGTGAAAAAAATAGCCGATTTGGGGGTGGAATCGGCTATTTTTTTGCAACAAATGCGGAAGGGGAGCCGCGTTTTATGGGATGGGCGCTGAAATAGGAACGTTGAAAGGGCGCTAAGAATCCGCTAAGAGGGCCGGTCTTTTCAGAGCGGGGAGCGTTAACATGATGTTAACAAGTCAGTTTTCCCGAAATCATAGTAGAAAATACACTAAAAATATTGGATTGGATGTAGACTTTTGGCTGCTCCTGTGGTATACTATCTTTGTCCAGTCAGGAGGCGTGTCGGAGCGCCTGTGAAACGGTAATCTGCGCAATGCCATTCCAGGCAAAATCCCACACATGCGGCAGCTCATCCTCACCGATTTGGGGGCGGGCTGATACGCTTTTGTTCCGAGACGTCACTGTGGGTCTTCGCATCTGCGTTCGCCCGAAAGGGAGGGACGCGGTCTGTCGGCTGTCTGTGTACCAGACGGGCAGCGGACGGGGTTCATCAGCGCCTGCGGAGGCTCACAGTCCACCCGAAATGCCAGAGGAGGAAGAGGTATGAAAATGAACAAACTGCTGGCCCTGATGTTGGTGCTCGCCCTTGCGCTGAGCACGTGCATCTTCGCCTACGCGGAAAATGCGTCCGCGATTCCGGAGATCCCGGCGGAGCTGATCCCTGAGATCCCCGCAGCCCACGTGGAGGAACCGGTGGTTCCGTCTGCGGAGCCCGTGCAGGCTCCCACGATTCCTGCGGTGCTGCCTGCGGTGGAAACCAGCCAGGAGTTTGTGCCCACCCTGTCCTCCAACTATGCTTATATCAGCGGCGGCACCCGTCTGTATCAGACCGCCGCGAAGGACAAGCTGCTGGGCGCCTTCACCGGAATGAACACCGTGCGGGTGATCTGGCAGAAGGATTATTATAATGAAGCGGGAGATATCGAGTACTCCCTCTATCAGGCGGTCTTCTATGCCGGCGGCGAGCGGGTGGAGGGTTACTTCTACGCATCCGCGCTGGGCTTCATCACCCTGAAGGACGAGGCCGAGCTGCTGGACGGCTCCGACGAGCTGAAGATCCTGACGGCGAAATTCGAATTTGCCGAAGAGAAAGCGCCCGCGGCGGATACCCCCTGCCTCAACACCAACGCGGTGAACCTGCGCAAGGGCCCGGCCAAGAGCGAGCCCAAGGTGGACAAGCTGGCCGAGGGCACGCATGTGGACGTGATCGAAGCCGTGACCAACGACGCGGGCGAAGCCTGGCTGAAGGTGACGGCGAACGGCAAGACCGGCTACGTGATGGCCAGTCTGGTGGACGGCTACAGCGCCCCCAAGGCGGAAAAGCCGGAAGCCGAACCGGCGGCGGACGAAGAGCCGGTGGAAGCGCCTGCGGACGAACCCGCTGAGGAGCCGGAAGCCGATCCTGCCGAAGAACCGGCGGAAGCGCCTGAAGCGCCCGTGGAAGAACCCGTCCCCGCGCCCGTGGAGCGCAGCGTTCATGTGACCTTCTCCAAGGACGCGGACGAGCTGACCATCGGCACTACCGTTACCCTGACCGCCGAGCTGACCGGCTTTGAGAATACCTCCTACACCACCGTATGGCAGTACTGCTCCGTGAACGCGGACGGCGAACCGACCGGCGACTGGCAGGACGGCGAAACGAACACCCTGACCCACACCTACACGCTGACCGAAAGCAATATGGGGCTGGCGTGGAGAATGCGCGTTACCATCACCACCGAGGACTGACTTCGCAAGGCCTCGAAGAGTAAACGAAACGGGAAGGAGAACCCAACATGAGAAACGGCCTGAAGAAAGTCATGGCGCTGGTGCTGACGCTGATGATGATCCTGTCGCTGGTTCCCGCGACCGTGTTCGCGGATACCACCGATAGTAATACTGTCGTGGTGAACGGCGCTGCCACGCAGGATGCGGGAGACGGACAGGAAACCACGCAGGATGGAGAGGAAAAAGATACCTACTCCATCGTGATTAACTATGTTTTTGCCGATAATAGTCAGGCGGCTAACCCCTGGACGGCGACCATTGCCAAGGGCAGCAGCTACATGAAGGACATCACCAGCCCTACGGTGCTTGGCTATACCCCTAACCAGGCGGTGGTCAGCATCAATGTGACGAACATTCAGCAGGATGTAACGTATACCGTTACCTATAGCCCCGCAGAGGTGAACTTCACGGTCAAGCACTACCAGCAGAATGTGGACAATGACCAATACACGCTGGTGAAGACGGAAACCAAGAAGGGTTACACAGAAAAAGAAGTGGGAGCCAATCTTGCCAAGACGTATGTGGGCTTCACGGCGCTGCTGTACGATACCACTACCAAAATTGCCGCTGACGGCAGCACGGAAGTGGAAATCTACTATGACCGCAACTACTATCTGCTGAGCCTTGATCTGAAGGGCGGCTACGGCGCTGACCCCGTTTATGCGCGATATGGTGCAACTATTAGTGTAGATGATCCTACGAAGCCCGGTTATACGTTTGGTGGCTGGGAACCTTCCAAGCCTGATACGATGCCCGCCAAGGACATGACCCTTACGGCACAGTGGAACGCCGGACAGGCGACTTATCTGGTTCAGTATTTGCTGGAAAACGCTAATGACGACGACTACAGCTATGACTCTTCTGTTCAGCGGAGCGCGACTGTCGGCAGCAGCGTAAGTGGCTCCGGTGACAAGAGCTATACTGGCTTTAAGTTTGACCACGCAGATCAGAACGTTACCGTAAACGGCGATGGTACGACGGTGGTCAATGTATACTATAAACGGATTTTATATGAAGTAAAATTCTATAGCAAATCCCGAATGTATGACAGGGATGAGTATAAAAACCTTCGTATTACCGCAAAGTATGGCGCATATATTGGTGACAAATGGCCTACTTATAACGAAAGTAATACATGGAATGTAGATTCTGATACATATCAATCGAATATCCAAACAATGCCATTAAATGGTGCAAAATTTTATGGCCCACTTATTTCGTCGGAGAGTGAAACGGCTTATTACTATGTTGAAGTTCTGCCTGGAGAAAGCGGAACCGAATACAATGGCGTAATTTACAAAGAACATCACCATGATGTTTCTGCTGGCAGTGGTTTTACAATCACTGATGAGGACAAATATCCCATTGATGGTTTTACTTTTAAAGAGGTTCAAGCAGAATCATCATGGTCTGGTAAACTTCTGTATGCGGATGCTAAGTTCTATTACACTCGTAATCAATATGAACTTGTCTTTGACGATCAGTATGGTACTAAGGTTACCGAGAGACTTCCCTTTGAGCAGGTGTTGTCTGAATCGGTACATTACAAGAACAACTACCAGCCTGCGTATCCCAGCACCCTGGAAGTTGGTGCATACGTGTTCGATGGTTGGTATACCGATCCTGGGTGTACTAAGCCTGTCGACTGGAATGCCAAGATGCCTGCCGCGTCGGTTGTACTTTATGCGTACTGGGCGCCAGTTCAGCACACGGTAACGTTTGCGAAGAATGAAGACGAGGAACCCGAGCATTCGGAAAACGTTGCCCACGGTAGCACTGCTTCCGGATATACGACCACAAATGGCAATTATACGTTCATCGGCTGGTTCTACAAAGAAAACGGAGTAGAAAAAGCCTATACGACTTCTATGCAAATCCGCAAGGATTTGGAATTGTACGCGAAGTGGCGTTCCGATGTGATGCGGCCTTACACCATTTACTATAAGCTGCTGGAAGAAGACGGTACGGTCATTGCCACCGAAACCACGGGCAGCGCGCTGGCCGGTACGACGAAGACCTTTGACGCAAAGGCCGGGGATCAGTTGTATGAAGGCTACCGCACGGGCTACTTCCCGCAGACCAACAGCCACTCCCTGACCATGGATATCGATGGCAACAACGAGTTTACGTTCATCTATGTGCCCAAAGCGGAAGTAAACTACACAGTTCGCTACTTGGAAAAGGGCACGAATGCTGTCCTGCATGAAGAAAAGCATGAGTCCACAAGAGACGCGGTTGTTACCGAAAAATTCGTGACCATTAAAGGCTACCGCCCGGACGCTTACCAGAAGCGGCTGGTGCTGAGCGCCAATGAGAATGAAAACGTGCTGACCTTCTGGTATGAGAAGGATGATACTCACGCCCCCGTGCAGATTATCCACTGGACGCAGCACATCGCGGGCAATGGATACACTGAGTACCAGAGCAGCACGGATCTGGACGGCGTAATCGGCCAGACCTATACCGAAAACCCGTTGACGATTCCCGGCTATATCTACAACACGGCGAAGAGCAACGCCAGCGGCAAGCTGACGGCGGAAGGCCTTGTGCTGAACCTGTACTACGACCGCATCGAGTACCCCTACGAGTTCCGCTTCCTGGAGCAGGGTACTGACGACAATGTGCTGGCTGACCCCGAGAAAGGCAGCGCCCGCTATCAGGCGCAGGTGACGCAGACCGCGAAGGTCATCCCCGGCTATACCCTTGTAAGCCCGGAAAATCAGGCGATGAATATCGCCATTGAAGACCCCGCTAATGTGGCCAATAAGAACGTGCGGATCTTCTACTACACGGAAAACACCGTCAATATCACGTATGTGGCCGTGCAGCCTGCGGGCGCTGGCAATACGCTGAGCAGCTACGCCGATAATAACGTGAAGGCTGTCACCGGCACGGTGGAGGGCTCCATCCCGCAGCCCACACCTACCTATAAGTTCGTTGGCTGGTTCAAGGACGAAGCCTGCACCATTCCCGTGGATGCGGCTTGGGTAGACGCGAACGGCAAGATTACGCCCCAGAAGGAAACCCTTGTGGAGGGTCAGCCTGCTATGGGCTATAAGGCCGCTATCTACTACGCTAAGTTCGAGCTGAACGCGGTAACGGTCACGGTCAGGAAAGAGGTCACTGGTAACTTCGGCGATAAGAGCAAGTACTTCAAGATCACCTATGGTAGCGGCGAAAACGATGCGATTCGAATCAATCACGGACATTCGCTGGAACTGCCAATGGAGGTTTTGGTGAACAGCACTCTGACCCTGACGGAAGAGTGTGAAGGTTACGCTGCAAGCGCTATTTGCAAAGTTGGCAACGATACCATTGCCACCGCAAGCGTGGTTTATGCGGAAGCAGCTACCAAAAAGAATCCCACGCTGACGTTCGATTTCTCTGTCGAGGGCAAGCAGCTCACCGGTGATGCGGTGATTATCATCACCAACCATAAGGACACCACCCCCGACACCGGCGTTCTGCTGGATTCCCTGCCCTACATCCTGATTATCGCCTGCGTGGCGGCCATCGGAGCGTTCATCGTCATCCGCCGCCGCAAGAACCGCGAGGACTAAGGAGTTAAAGAAACCATGCCACCAAGGAACGGACAACAACCCGCGCAAAGGCCCGTTCAGAACCGGGGTCAGGGACGGCGCGAAGCCGTCCAGCCCCTGAACTGCGAGCAGAGGCGCATCCTGCAATGGCTGCGCAAGGTGCGCTTCCGTAAGCAGATTTTCGGCGGCGTGAATGAGCGCGACGTCTGGAAAAAGATCGAAGAGCTCAACGCCATGTACAATACCGCGCTGGTGGCCGAACGGGCGCGCTATGACGCCCTGCTGGAACAGCAGCGCTGGCAGTATGGCTATGGCGCGCAGCAGCCCGGCCCGGTTCAGGGGTATGACTCCCCCGAACCTGACCGCCAGCCCGCCTGGGAGGATGGGCACTGATGGCCGCCAAAAAGCCGCGCACCCTCGAAGAAGCCATCAAACAGCGCCGCGACCGTCTGGCCGCACAGGCCGATAACCGCAGCCTGCTCGTGCGCGTGGTGCTGCTGGCCGCCGTGTGCTGGGGCTTCTTCCACTTCCTGTTCATGATTACCCAGGTGAAGGGCATGGACATGTTCCCCGCCGTGAAGGACGGCGACCTTGCCATCGTGTTCCGCATGCAGCAGGAGTACGCCAAGAACGACGTTATCGCCTACCGCACGGACACGGGCACGAAGTTTGGCCGCATCGTGGCCCGGGCCACTGATGTTGTGACCATCGATGGCACCGGCTCCCTCACGGTCAACGGCACTACCCAGACCGGCGAAATCCTCTATCCCACCTACCCGGATGAGGACGGCAGCCTGACCTACCCCTACACCGTGCCCGAAAACAGCGTGTTCGTGCTGGGCGACTACCGCACCCGCGCCACCGACAGCCGCCTGCTGGGGGCTGTATCGCTGGATCAGGTGGAGGGCAAGGTTATCACCATTCTTCGGCGCAGAGGGCTTTGACCCCGCGCCGACCCATAACGGTATCACCCCGGCTCCACTCGTCGGGAATGATATAGAAACCCAAAAAACTGAGAAACAAGGAGAGAAACAAAACCATGAAAAAGTTTGTAGCGATCCTCTTGACCCTCATGCTCGTGCTGGGCGTGAGCGCGGCGGTGGCCGAAGGAACCAGTCTGCCTGACGCTACGTTCAAAAAGGTGTACGCTCAAGAGGGCGGCACTGCCCCGGCTGCTACTTTTACCTTCACTGCTGTTCCCGCTGGATCTGGTGACGGCGCTACGGGCAATGGCCCTGCGTTGACGATCTCTAATGTGGAAGCTACGGGTGCTAATACCTACACTGCCAAGATTACCCCTGACGATGAATTTCCCACTGTTGGTAAGTACTACTATAACGTTTCGGAAACACAGGGCGATGTGGCCGGTATTACCTATGATGCTTCGGCTTTGTACCTGATGGTTCTGGTCACCAATGGGGATAATGGCACTCTGGTTCCGTCCTATTATCTCTATACCAACAATGATATGCTTGCGAAACAGGATACTTTCACCAATACTTATAAGGCTGGCACTCTGAAGGTGTCCAAGACCGTTACCGGTAATCTGGGCGACAAGACCAAGTACTTTGAGTTCACAGTGACCCTGACCGGCGAAGCGGACAAGACCTATGGCGCTGCTTATACTGTGAGCGGCGGTTCCTACGCCAACAATCCTCAGGAAGTCACCATCGTGGCTGGTGAAAAAAAAGAATATACCTTCATGCTGAAGGACAGCGATACCATCAGCATTGCCAACCTGCCCTACGGCGTGACCTACACCGTGACCGAAACTGCGGCTGATGGCTACACCACCACCAAGTCCGGCGATACCGGCTCCATCAACGCTGCTGAGACGACCGCTGCCTTCACCAACAGCAAGACCGGCACCATCGACACTGGCGTGACCACCGAGAGCCTGCCTTACGTCGTGCTGATGGGCTTCGTGGTGCT
This sequence comes from Clostridiales bacterium, assembly GCA_004556545.1. Lineage (GTDB taxonomy): Bacteria > Bacillota > Clostridia > Christensenellales > Aristaeellaceae > Limiplasma. Next base: position 3,124 of record SFGO01000038.1, on the reverse strand, counting down.
GGCTGGCGCCGCCCTGCTGCTCAAGCGCAAGGCTCATAACAACTAATCATTACACTGGCATCTCATAGGAGCGTTGCCCCGGCCGGGGCGCGGAAACCCCGGCCGGACAACCGCCCCTCATGAACCGGCATTAAAGGAGTGGCATGATGGGAAAGGGCTTCGTCAGATTCGCCAATGGTCTGATCAGTTTGGCTGTGGGCCTTTCTCTCCTGATCGCCGGGGCATACGCGGGCTACAGCCTGTGGGACAATCACCAAATCTATGCCGCCGCTGAAAACGTTCAGGACGACATGATCCAGCTCAAACCCAAAACCGATGAAAATGCCGGAGATCAGGGGCCGTCCTTCGCCGAACTCCTGCGCGTCAATCAGGATGTGAAGGCGTGGCTTACCCTTGATCATACCCAGATTGATTACCCCGTTCTTCAGGGCGAGGATAACTTCGCCTATATCAACACCGACGTTTACGGCAATTTCGCGCTGGCGGGCAGCATCTTCATCGACTCCCGCTGCGATCAGTACTTTGCCGACCCCTACACCCTGCTTCATGGTCACCACATGGAAAACAGCAGGATGTTCGGTGATCTGGATCTGTACAAGGATCTGGACTTCTTCCGGCAATACTATACCGGAACCCTCGTGATCCCCGGCCATCAGTGGTCCCTGCGGGTCTTCGCCTGCATGGTGGTGCCCTCGTCCGAGGAAAAAATCTTCAACCCCACCCTTTGGAAAAAGGATGGCGTCGGGAAGCTGCTCCCCTTCGTAAAGGCGGAAGCGCTTCACTATGACGCCGACACCGTGACCATGCTGGAGGACGCTATCGCAGCCGGCGAAACGCCCCCCCGGATCATTGCCATGGCCACCTGCTCGTCCGAGTTTACGGACGCGAGAACGATAGTACTGGCGGTTATGAACGACTACGGCCAGGAAAACAGGGAGGATGTTTGAATATGAAATCGAACCTTCGCGCCATTTTGGTCGCTGTGATTGCCCTGGCGCTGTGCCTGACCGCGCTCATGCCCGCTGCTTTGGCGGATTCGTCCGTGAAGGCTTCCGTGACGCTGCACAATGAAATCCAGCTTCGCGGCGGCTCCATCCCCTCCAAATACGACCGCTTCTACCTCCGTCTGACCCCGCTCGATTCCAACTGCCCCATGCCTATGGGCTACGCGGGAAAACCCTATGAGGTGGAAGTCGTCGGCTATGCCCGGAAAATCCCGGTGGATTTCCCCCCCATTAACTTCACGGAGCTGGGAATCTATCATTACAAAATTACGCTGCATCCGAAGAAAATCAATAAGCGTCTGGCCTATGATACCCGCTACTACGATGTGACCGTCAGTGTTTTCAACGGCGAAAACGGTGTCGAAACCGCTGTTGCCATGCGTCTGAATGGCGAGGGGGACAAGACCGACCTGGCGCTCTTCGTTAACCGATACGATAACGATCCCGGCACGGTTACGCCCACCGGCGTCAGTGAAAACTGGCCCTGGCTGGTCGCCGGAAGTCTGGCGCTGCTCATCGCCGCCGGATTCGTTTTCCGTACCCTCCGCAAGAAGGAGGGCGGCGCTCAATGAGCCGCCGAAATCCTGAAAACCGAAAATACAAGGGGGGCGCTGGCCGCGCCCTGCTTGTTTTTCTTCTGGCGGCGCTGATTCTGGCCGCGCTGGTGCTGGGCGCACTGGCGCTGGCCGAGCTTTACGAGCAGCATTCGCTGGATGATTTCTATTCCGCTCTGTCCCAGAGCAGCGGAACCGCCGCCGACGATCAGGAGGTCAGCCTGCCTCCGCTGGCGACCGTCCTGCCGGAGGCCACCGCCGCGCCGCAGACCTCCGCGTCCGCCGACCAAACCAGCGAATGGGTGCCCCAGACCACGCTCCCGCCCTCTTATCTGGAGGTGGAGTCCGATTCGTCCGCGCAGGCCGTCTCCGAAAAGGACTTCGACCGCCTGCGGCAGACCATGCCGGACATTGTGGGCTGGATCCGTCTGGACGACAGCGTGATCGATTATCCCGTCGTTCACGGCGAGGACAACGATTACTACCTCAGCCATTTCCCCGACGGCACCAAGAACCGCTTCGGCTCCATCATGATGGACAAGGCCAACAGCGGCAATTTCAACGACAACGTCAATATCCTTCACGGGCACCACATGCGCGGCGGCTCCATGTTCGGCGGCCTGCACAACTACGAAAGCCGCGAATACTGGGAAACCCACAAGACCATCCGCCTCATGACCCCCGCCGGGGATTACGACGTGGCCGTCTTCGCCGCCTACACGGTCAACGGCTACACCTTCGCCTATCCCACCAATTTTGACACCGAAGAGGATTTCGACAAGTTCCTGCGCCGCGCAGTGACCTCCACCCCCTACGACACCGGCGTGGAAGTCACCTTCGACGACCGCATCCTCATGCTCTCCACCTGCGCCTACTCCTTCGACGGCGCCCGCTTCATCGTCCTCGGCACAATCCAAGGGGCAGTGCCCCTTGACCCCACACCGCGCCCGTAGGGCGCGGGGCGCTCGTGGGAAAGCAGGCTGGCCGTGGCTTTACCGCCGCTCGGCGACAGGCCTCGCGGCTCGCGCAAGGGGTAGTACCCCTTGACCCCGGACTGCGCGCTGAAGGCGCGCAGGGGTGTAGAGGGACATGCGGCTTGGCCGTGGAGTTACCGCAGCTCTGGTGCGGCTCCCTGTTTGTTGTCGTGTAAAGACCGCCATTCGGCGATAGGCCTCATGGCTCGCTAAAAAGGCCAGCGTGATTTCAAACTCACGCTGGCCTTTTGCGTTGCAAAAATACCCAAGCTGCACCGAAGCATCTCACCCCGCAAGGGGTAAGCTTGCCCGCCGCCGACTGCGCCGGAAAGGAAAATCAGCCCATTCATCCGCGCTGCAAAAATATCCAAGCTACATCGAAGCATCCCAACCCGCAAGGGGTAAGCCTGCCCGCCGCCAACTGCGCCGGAAAGGAAAATCAGCCTATTCATCCGCGCTGCAAAAATATCCAAGCGACATCGAAGCGTCCCAACCCGCAAGGGGTAAGCCTGCCCACCGCCAACTGCGGGGGAGCAGAGCGGCGATAGGCAGCGGAGGGAAAAAGGCCCGCCCATTTTGACGGCGGAAAAAG
>SFGO01000037.1 GCA_004556545.1 Clostridiales bacterium | reverse complement strand
AAGACCAGAGGCACCGCGGAAGCCTCCTTTTTGCGAAAACTCCAGAATCAGCGGGGTCATCTTCAGAATGACCCTTTTGATGTGCTCAAGCTCGTCTGCCGTAAACCCGGCGGCCTCGCGCCATTCCTGCGCGGGGAGGGCATAAACGGCTCGGCAGAGCGCGTCTCTACGAATATATACCAGCACGCTGCGGTCTGCAAGCATTTCGGAGTGAGAAATCTGCGTTCCGTCGTCAAGCGTGATAAAGGGATATTCCATGACCGTTCCTCCTGCTGCGTGGAGGAATCCGCAAAAAATCGCCGGGAAGAAAAAGAAGCGGGATCGTCGTGACTGACAACCCCGCTTGAGCTGGTGGAGCATACCGGATTCGAACCGGTGACCTCTACAATGCGAATGTAGCGCGCTACCAACTGTGCTAATGCCCCAAATATTCCCGGCGAATTTTGTGCAGATTCACCATTAACTGTCTTGGGTGTGGGGCGTACCTTGGAGAACTTCGTTCTACCAACTGTGCTATAGCCCCAAATATTCCCGCCAAATTTTGTGCAGATTTGACATTAACTGCTTTCTGATATAAAATCAGTAGTGGGGATGCATTCGAGTTGGTTCGTTCTACCAACTGTGCTAATGCCCCAAGCAACGAAAAAGATTATAGCAAACCCTGAAAGGAAATGCAAGGCTTTTTTTCACAGAAATTTGAATTTTTTGTTTGGAAGGAAGAAAAAGTATGGTAATATTAGGGATTGACCCCGGTTTGGCTACGCTGGGCTGGGGCGTGATCGAGGCGCAGCCCGGGCGGCAGCGGCTGATCGAGTACGGCTGCATCCTGACTACCCCCAATCAGCGCTTTCCCGAAAGGCTGAAACAGATCGGCGAAGAAATGCGGGCGCTGCTTCAGCGGTTCCGGCCGGAGGAAATCGCCTTTGAAGAGCTGTTTTTCGCCAAAAACGTAACCACGGCGCTGAACGTGGGCGCGGCCCGGGGCGTGAGCATCGCCGCCTGCGCCGAATACACGGATCAGCTTTATGAGTACACGCCCATGCAGGTCAAGCAGGCCATCGTGGGCTGGGGCGGGGCGGAAAAAAAGCAGATCCAGCAGATGGTGAAGATGCTGCTGCATATGGAGGAGATTGCCAAGCCGGACGACGCGGCGGACGCCATCGCCATTGCCCTGACCCATGCCGCCGCCGGGATGGCCCGCGGCCAATTCCGTATGAAATGAGGAACCAGACGGATGATTGCTTTGATTGAAGGAACGGTAGCGGAAAAAAGCGAAGGCGAGGTCATCGTCATGACCGCCGGAGGGGTGGGCTACCGGCTGATGTGCAGCATGAACACCCTGTCCGCCCTGCCTGCCGCAGGGGAAAAATGCCGCCTGTACACGCATTTGAACGTCCGGGAGGACGCAATGGAGCTGTACGGCTTCCTGCAGGCGGAGGAGCGGGACATGTTCCGGCGGCTGATCTCCATTTCCGGCATCGGAGCCCGCAGCGCCCTGATGATTCTGGGCAGCATGCCCCTGTCCAATCTGCGGCTGGCAATCCTGACGGGGGATGTGGCGGCGCTGTCCCGGGCCCCCGGCATCGGCAAGAAGACCGCCCAGCGCATCAGTTTGGAGCTGAAGGACAAGCTGACCAAGGACGCGCTGAACGGAACCGACGAGCTGCGTGAGATCGCCGCCGTAACGGACAGCGAAGCGCCTGCAGCCGACGCGCTCAGCGAGGCCATGCAGGCCTTGAAGGCGCTGGGCTATTCGCCGCAGGAAGCGGCTTCCGCCCTCAAGGGCGTCGCAGGAAAAGCGGAGACCGCCGACGAAATGATCAAACTGGCCCTGCGCCACATGGCCCAGCAGGGATAAACCGACAGGAGGAACGGCATGGACGACCGCATTGTATCTTCGGGATTCCGGCAGGGGGATGACGAGCAGGAGCAGAGCCTGCGGCCAAAGACCCTCCGGGAATATATCGGGCAGGAGAGCGTGAAGCAAAACCTGCACATTTCCATCGAAGCGGCGTTGCAGCGCCGGGAATCGCTGGATCATATCCTGCTCTACGGCCCGCCCGGACTGGGCAAGACCACGCTGGCGGGCATCATCGCCGCCGAGATGGGGCAGAACATCCGCATTACCAGCGGCCCGGCCATCGAACGGCCCGGCGATCTGGCCAGCATCCTGACCAATCTGGCCGACGGCGACGTGCTGTTCATCGATGAGATTCACCGGCTGAGCCGTTCGGTGGAGGAAGTGCTCTACCCGGCCATGGAGGATTACGCGCTGGACATCATGATCGGCAAAGGCCCCACGGCCCGGAGCATCCGACTGGATCTGCCGCATTTTACGCTGGTAGGGGCCACCACCCGGGCGGGCCTGCTGAGCGCGCCGCTGCGGGATCGCTTCGGCATTCTGTTCCGGCTGGAAATGTATACGCCGGAGGAGCTTTCCGCCATTGTCAGCCGCAGCGCGGGCATTCTGAACGTGAAGGCTGAGCCGGAGGGCATCCTGGAGATTGCCCGCCGCAGCCGGGGCACGCCCCGAATCGCCAACCGGATGCTGCGCCGGGTACGGGACTATGCCCAGACCCGAGCCGAAGGCGTGATCACGCTGAATGTGGCAAAGGAAGCGCTGGATATGCAGGGCGTGGATGAATTGGGGCTGGATCGGCTGGATCGCGCCATGCTGCTGACGACGATGGATAAGTTCGCCGGCGGGCCGGTGGGGCTGGACACGCTCAGCGCCATGACCGGCGAGGACGCCACCACCATCGAGGATGTGTACGAGCCCTATCTGATGCAGCTGGGCTTTATGATGCGCACGCCCCGGGGCCGGGTGGTCACCCCCGCCGCCTACGAACATATGGGCCGCAGGCCTCAGCAGTCTGCGGAGGATGGACAGGAGCAGATGAGGATATGATGAAGACTTCGGATTTTGACTATTTCCTTCCGGAAGAGCTGATCGCTCAGACCCCCATCGAACCCCGGGATCACAGCCGCCTGCTGGTGTATGATCGGGCGGATCATTCCGTGCAGCACCTGCACTTTTACGATCTGCCCCGGTTCCTGATTCCGGGCGACGTGATGGTGGTCAACGACACCCGGGTCATTCCGGCCCGGCTGCTGGGAGAAAAGGAAGAAACCCACGTGCCGGTGGAAATTCTGCTGCTCAAGCGGCTGGAAAAAGACCTTTGGGAAGCGCTGGTGCGCCCGGGCCGCCGTCTGGCCCCGGGAACCTGGTGCAGCTTCGGCGACGGGCTGCTTCGGGCGGAGATCGTGGATCGTGCCCCGGAGGGCGCGCGGCTGGTGCGTTTCCATTATCAGGGTGTTTTTGAGGAAATTCTGGACCGGCTGGGTCAGATGCCCCTGCCGCCCTACATTCACGAACGCCTGCAGGATCGGGAGCGCTATCAGACGGTCTATGCCCGGGAAGAGGGCAGCGCCGCCGCGCCGACCGCCGGTCTGCACTTCACCCCGGAGCTGCTGGAGCAGATCAGGGAGAAAGGGATCGAAATCGTGCCGGTGCTGCTGCACGTCGGCCTTGGCACCTTCCGTCCCGTGAAGGAGGAAGACGTGAGCCAGCATCAGATGCACGTGGAGCATTATGAGGTCACGCCCGAGGCTGCGGAGAAGATCAACCGGGCCCGGGCGGAGGGACACCGCTGCGTGTGCATCGGCACCACCAGCGTCCGCACGCTGGAGACCGTCAGCACCGAGGACGGTCTCGTCCACGCCCAGAACGGCGATACGGGCATCTTCATCATGCCCGGCTATCATTTTAAGGCGACGGACGCGCTGGTGACCAATTTCCATTTGCCGCAAAGCACCCTTCTGATGCTGATTTCCGCCCTGATGGGCCGGGAAGAGGCCCTGCGGGTGTATCGCATCGCCGTAGAGGAAAAGTACCGCTTCTTCTCCTTCGGAGACGCGATGCTGATTCTGTAAAAAGCATAGAAAGCATGAAAAACCGCCTCGGGAAAAGCTTCCCGAGGCGGTTTCATATCAAAAAGGAAAACAAATCAGATCGAAAGGGAATCTTCCCGGGGCAGCAGATCCGTCCAGCCGAAGGGATCGGGCAGCCGGCCCCACTGGATGCCCGTCAGGTTGTCGTAGAGACGCTGGGCCGTTTCGCCGATTTCAAAGTGGTTGATGATGTAGGGCTTGTCGTTATAGTAGAGTTCGCCGATGGGGCAGATGACCGCCGCCGTGCCCACGCACCATGCTTCTTCCAGCGTCCCCGCGTCGGCGGCTTCCGCCAGCTCGTCAATGCTGATGAGCCGTTCTTCCACGGGCAGACCCCAGCTTTTCATCAGCTCCAGACAGGACATGCGGGTGATGCCGCGCAGAATGGAGCCGGTCAGCATGGGCGTGACCACCTTGCCGCCCAGCTTGAACATGACGTTCATGCCGCCGCCTTCCTCCACGTACTTGTGGTGGATAGCGTCCATCCACAGCACCTGAGAGAAGCCCTTGGCCGAGGCACGCTCTCCGGCCCGGTTGGCCGCGCCGTAGTTGCCGCCGCACTTGGCTTCGCCCGTGCCGCCCCGGACGGCGCGCACGTCTTCGGTCTCCACCATGATCTTGACCGGCTTGAGGCCGCTGGCAAAATAGCTGCCCACAGGCGACAGAATGATGACGAACATCGCGTCATGCACACCATGCAAGCCCAGCTTGGGGTCGTTGGAGAACAGGAACGGGCGGATATACAGGGAGGTGCCCGGCGCAGTGGGCACCCAGCGCTGATCCAGCGTGACCAGCGTGCGGATGGCCTGCAGCGCGTCGTCCGGATTCAGCTGGGGCAGGCCCAGACGGTCGCAGGAGCGGTTCAGCCGGGCGACGTTTTCCCAGGGACGGAACAGCTGCACCTGTCCGTCAGGGCGGCGGTATGCTTTCAGCCCCTCGAAAACCTCGGTGCCGTAATGCAGTACGCTGGAAGCGGGGGACAGGGTCAGGGGGCCGTAGGGCACGATGCGCGCGTCGTGCCAGCCATTGTCCTCGGAATAGTCCATGAGGAACATGTGATCGGTAAAATAGTTGCCGAAGCCCAACTTTTCAGGCTCGGGGAGGATACCGTGAACGGGGGAACGGTCGATTTTGATTTCCATAACGCAACGCTCCTTTTGAATCAATTTGGTTTGGAGGGAGAAGGAAAGGGAGGCTTACAGCTCCTTCAGATGCTCCATGTTCTGCCGGATACCTTCGCAGCACCGGTGGAAGGTCTGCTTTTCTTCGGCGGTCAGGGGCAGCTCGATGACCTGCTCTACGCCGCCAGCGCCCAGCACGCAGGGGACGCCCGCGAACAGGCCGCTTTCGCCGTACTCGCCGCACAGCTCCATGCTGGCGGGCATGACGGCTTTTTCGTCGTGCAGGACGATGGAAGCCATTTTGGCCGCCGTGGTGGCGATGCCGTATTCCGTGCAGGATTTGCCGGAGAACGTCACCCAGCCGCCGTGAATGGCTTCCTTCGTCATCGCCTCCCGGTCAAAGCGGAAACGCTCGTCCCGCTGCGCCCACACGTCCAGCGGCATGCCCCGGAAGCTGATGCAGGACCAGGGCGCGAACTGCTGGTTCCCGTGCTCGCCCAGCATATAGCAGGTGATGGACTTGTGATCCAGCCCGGTTTGGCGGGCCAGCGCGCTGAGCAGCCGGGAGGTGTCCAGCCCGGTGCCGGTGCCGAAGACCCGTCCCTTTGGCAGACCCAGCAGCAGGGCCAGCTCTCGGGTGACAATATCGCACGGATTGGTGATGTTGATGACCACGCCGTCAAAGCCGCTTTGGCGAATCTGATCCGCAAAGCTCCGAACGGCGGGGATGGTGAAGTCCATCTCCGTGACCCGGTCGTGATTGCCGCGCAGCAGCTCGATTTTGCCGACGCTGTTGACGATCAGGTCACAGCCGCCCAGCTCGGAAAAGTCTCCGGCCCGGATGATTACCCGGTGCTGAAAATAGGCGACCGCGTCCCGAAGATCCTGCACTTCGCTGGCGGCTTTCTGCTCATTCCGATCCACCAGAATCAGCTCGTCCGCGATGCCCTGCACCGCCAGTGAGTAAGCGACGTGCGCGCCTACGTGCCCCAGTCCTAAAACCGCGATGATTCGTTTCTTTGTCATTCCCAAGACCTGCCTTTCTTCTTTATTTTGTTCCGTTTTATTTTGCTCCCTGCGGAGCCTGGCATGCCCCGAAACCGGAAGCGGAGCGTGCGGACTTTCTTGAAAACCCTTGAAAAAATAAAAACGGCCCCGCCTGTTTTGGCGAAGCCGTTGAGAAAGTCCGCAGCCTTAGCGCAACCATTTGCGGGGGCCGACGAATATCAAACGGTACGTCGTGATGAAGTTCCCGGAGAAAGAGAAACTCTTTTCGCCCGGCCCTGACCGGAAAAGGGCAGAAAGACGGTCGGAACCGTTGCCGTTCCCGGGATACGATGGTGAAGTGCCGGCATCCGCTCTTCCTCCCTCTTTGAAAAGATTGGCGTGATTATAGCACGGCCCTTGGGCAGTGTCAATCGGATGGAAGAAGCCAGAACACAGTTAGTACAAAGCCTTTCGGAAAGCCGGACGGAAATGGCAGATCTGGCGGAAAAACGGCGGTCAGATCAAAATGCCGCTGCAATGGTCGATCTCGTGCTGGGCGATCTGAGCCGACCAGCCTTCCAGCGTGCGGAAGCGAACGCGGAAATGCTCGTCCTGATAGCGAACCTTGACTTTGCGGAAACGCCGGGCCTTACGGGTTCCCGTCAGGGAAAGACAGCCTTCTTCGGCCTCGTAGGGGCCGGAGCACTGGACGATTTCCGGGTTGAACATCAGGCAGGGCTTGCCGCCGTCGTCAAAGACGATAATCCGGCGGCTGACGCCGATCATGTTGGCGGCCAGCCCCACGCAGGTTTCCCGGTGGGCGTTGAGCGTATCCAGCAGATCAAGGCCTGTGGAAAGGTCGGCCTCCGTGGCGGGAAGGGACTTCTGCTGCAAAAAAACGGGGTCCTTGACAATCTCGTGAATCATGGCTTGCTCTCCTTTGATTTTGGGTCGCTCTTGGGCAGTGGAAAAGGAAAAAACGAAGGATCCGCACTGCCGCCGGACAGTGCTTCTGCCGCCTGCTTCCGGTAACGGCCCGGCGAACAGCCGAACCGGCTTTTGAAGCAGCGGAAGAAATGGGGCAGGGAGGAAAAACCGGATTCGTAGGCCGCTTCGGTCACGGAGACAGGAGAGGAGGAAAGCAGCGCGCAGGCGTGGCGCAGACGGCATTCGGTGACATAATCGGTAAAACGGTATCCGACGGCCTGCGAAAACAGGGCGCTGAAATAGCAGGCGGACAGTCCGCAGGCCCTGGCCGCGTCCTCCAGATGAAGGCCGGGCTCGGCATGGTGGGCCTGTACGTATTTCAGCCCCGCCTGAAAGCGCTTCTCCGGCTTGCTCAGCCGCCGGGAACGGCCTTCCCGCAAAAGCCGCAGCAGCAGGGGCAATAGGGGGATCAGCAGCTCCTGCACATGATAGGCCTGCCCGGCGGCGGATGGCTCCGTCAACGAAAGGAGCTTCGCCGCATGCGCAGCGGTCTCTTCCAAAGAAATCCGGGTATTTCTGGCCTCCTGAGCCAGCGAAAAACCCAGCCCGGCGGCATACTCAGGCGTGAAGTGGAAGCTGTACAGCTCCAGCACCGGCTCCGGCTCCACTCGGTGATAATCCGCCGGGGAAAGCAGATACAGACAGCCCGGCTCCATGAAAAGCTCTTCGCCGTTGAGCCATTGCCGTCCCTTGCCGGAAACCACCAGCTCCAGCTCGAAATAGTCGTGCCCGTGAACGGGAAAAGGCTCGGTCAGATGTCTTCGCAGCAGGGAAACCGGCTCGGTCGGGCCGGACTCCAAAAGATAGGGGATAATGGGTAACGGCATTTTTCCTCTTCTCCTTTGAAAGCGCGTCAGAATGATTATAGAAGAAATCGAAAGAAATGCAATCTTTTTCGGAAAATCCGATACGACAAAAACGAAATTTGGCGCTACGCTGTACAGGCACGGTGGAAAAGAGAGCTCAGACGAAACAGGATGGATATAGAAAGGAAGGAAGCGCATGAATCTGGCAATCGATCAGGAAGTAAAGCAGGGCTGGAAGCTGACGGTTCTTCAGGATGAGAAAATCAATGGGGAGATCCGCACGGCGGCGGAGCTGGCTGCGCTGGGCGGCCGGGAGCTGGACGCACAGGTGCCCGGAGACTGGCCGCTGGACTATGTGCGCCACGGCCTGATGGAGGATCCTTTCTTCGGGGATAACTACCGGAAGCTGTTCGAATATGAAACCTGCCACGTGTTCTATACCGTCCGTTTTCCCTGGACGGAGGAACCGAACGGGCGGGATTTCCTGCGCTTTGAAGGCATCGACACCGTAGCGGACGTGTACCTGAACGGCGTGAAGATCGGGCACAGCGAAAACATGTTCATCGAGCATGAATTTCCGGCAGCGGGCCTTCGCAAGGGGGAAAACGAGCTGCTGGTGCATCTGAGCCCCGTGGCGCTGGAAGCGCGGAAGTATCCCATTGCCGCCCATGAGACCATGCTGAAATACAACTACGAGGCGCTGGTCATCCGCAAGGCGGCGCACTGCTTCGGCTGGGACATCTGCCCGCGCATCGTCAGCGCCGGGCTTTGGAGGCCGGTGCATGCGGTTCGCAAGAAACCGGCCCGGATCGAGAACGTGTTTCTGTGGCTGGAAGACCGGCAGGAGGAAGGCCGCCGCTGGATCCGCGGGACCTTTGACGTGGACGTGGGACGCGAAGCCATTCACCCCTATGAGCTGACGGTGGAGGGCGTGTGCGGAGACAGCCGGTTTTCCTGCACGGAAAAATTGTGGTATGTCCACGGCGAACTGCATTTCCCGGTGGACGGCCTGAAGCTCTGGTGGGTGCGGGGCTACGGCGAACCGGCGCTGTACGACGTGACCGTTACTCTGCGTCGGCACGGCGAAACGGTGGATACCCTTTCCTTCCGGCAGGGCTTCCGCACGGTAAGGCTGCTGCGGGACGATGCAATCGAAGGAGAGAAGGAAGCGGAGTTCCGTTTCCTGCTGAACGGAAAGCAGCTGTACCTGAAGGGAACGAACTGGGTGCCCGCCGACGCGTTCCATTCCCGGGACCGGGAGCGCATCCCGAAGATCCTGGAGCTGGTGTTGGACGTGGGCTGCAACGCCCTGCGGGTCTGGGGCGGCGGCGTGTATGAGGACGACTGCTTCTATGACTGGTGCGACGAGAAGGGAATCTTTCTCTGGCAGGACTTTATGATGGCCTGCGGGCTGTATCCCAAAACCGAGCGCATGAAAACCCGGCTGGCGGAGGAAGCCCGGGCGGTGGTGCGCCGCCTGCGCCACCATGCCAGCCTGTGCCTGTGGGCAGGGGACAACGAGTGCGACGCGGCTTCCGAATGGCAGACCGAAGGCAAGCTGGATCCCACGGACAACGTCCTGACCCGGGAGGTGCTGCCAGGCGTGCTTCGGGCGGAGGATTTAAGCCGTCCGTGGCTGCCCAGCTCGCCCTATATCTCTCACGAGTCCTTTTTGGCGCACCGCTTTCAGGAAACGCCGGAGCAGCATTTGTGGGGCCCGCGGGACTACTACAAGGGACATTTTTATCACGACCATAAAGCGACCTTTGCCAGCGAAATGGGCTATCATGGCTGTAATTCGCCGGAGTCCATCCGCCGGTTTATCCCGAAGGATTTCCTGTGGCCAGAAGAGAATAATCCCATGTGGCTGTATCACGCGGCCTCGCCGGAAACGGAGCATTCGCCCTATACCTACCGCATTGCGCTGATGTCCCGCCAGATCGGCTATCTGTTCCGGCAGAAGCCGGAAACGCTGGAGGATTATGCCCGGATGAGCCAGATCAGTCAGGCGGAGGCGAAAAAGTACTTTGTGGAAAGCTTCCGCAGCCACAAGGGCCTGCGCACCGGCCTGATCTGGTGGAATATCATGGACAACTGGCCCCAGTTCTCCGACGCGGTGGTGGACTATTATTTCTGCCGCAAGCTGGCGTATTTTTTCATCCGCCGCAGCCAGCAGCCCCTGTGCCTGATGCTGGATGACAAGGACGGCCCGCTGACCCTGTACGCGGTGAACGACCGGATGGACAGCGGCGAGCTGAGCTATCGCGTGACGGATCAGGACAGCGGAGAAACCGTGCTGGCCGGAAAAAGTCCTTTTGCCGCGGATGCTTCCACGGCGCTGGGCGCTCTCCGAGACGACGGCGGACAGCACTTCTATCGGATCGAGTGGGAGACTTCCGGCGGCGAAAAGGGGCTGAATCATTATTTGCAGGGGAAGCCGCCCTTTGACTATCCGTGGGTTCTGAAATGCCTGCGGGAGCTGGGACTGGACGAATTTGAGGGATTCGGAGGAAAAACGGAATGAAGCGGTACTGGATGGGGCTGGACATCGGCGGAACCAAGTGCGCCGTGCTGTTGGCGACGGTAGACGGCGGCATTCATCTGAAGGACAAGCTGCGCTTTGCAACCTGCTCGGAGCGGGGATTTGAGCCGGTCTATGCCCAGCTGACGGCGGCCATGGAGGAAATCCTTCAGAAAAACGGCCTTTCCTATGCGGACGTGAACGCCATAGGCGTAAGCTGCGGCGGGCCGCTGGATTCCCGGCGTGGCGTGGTGCTCTGCCCGCCCAATCTGCCCGGCTGGGTGAATATTCCCCTGAAGGCCCTGCTGGAAGAACGCTGCGGCGTTCCGGTCTATTTGCAGAACGACGCCAACGCCTGCGCGCTGGTGGAATGGAAGCTGGGCGCGGGCCGGGGATGCAGCGACATGATCTTCCTGACCATGGGCACCGGCATGGGCGGCGGCGTGATCGCCGAGGGACGGCTTCTGCGGGGCTGCACGGATATGGGCGGCGAGATCGGCCACCTGCGGCTGGCGGAGGACGGCCCGGTGGGTTTCGGCAAGGCGGGTTCCTTTGAGGGCTTTGCCAGCGGCGGCGGCATGCAGCGGCAGGCGCGGGCCCTGACGGAGGAAAGAATCCGGGAGGGCCGGGCGCCTGCGTGGGTTCGGGACGGCCATACGCCCGAAGAAGCGGACGCACGGCTGCTGGCGGAATATGCCCGGGCCGGAGACGCGGATGCGAAGGCCTTTTTCGACCATATCGGAACGATGCTGGGTAAGGGATTGGCTCTTCTGACGGATACGCTCAACCCGGAAAAAATCGTGATCGGCAGCGTTTTCGTGCGCTGCGAAGACCTGCTTCGTCCCGCCATGGAGGCGGAGCTGAAGCGGGAGGCGATTCCCTTCTCACTGGAGGGCTTGCAGGTGGTTCCGGCCCAGACCGGGGAAGCGCTGGGCGATCTGGCCAGTATTATGGCGGCGCTATACGGCTGCGGCGTGGATCCCATGGAGGAAACCGAAGAGAAAGCGCCGGGCGTGCTGGAGCACTATGAGCGCCTGTTCCGGCGCTATCCGGCGCTGGAAGGGCTGCGGGAGCCGGTGATGGAGGCCTATCTGCTGCTGCACCGCTGCTATGCGCAGGGCGGAAAGCTGCTGATCGTGGGCAACGGCGGAAGCTGTGCCGACGCAGGGCACATGGTGGGCGAGCTGATGAAGGGGTTCTATCTCAAGCGGCCCTTCCCGGAGAAGCAGCGGGCGGCGATAGAAGCTCAGACCGAAGCGCTGCTGCCCGGAACGGCGGAAAAGCTGCAGCGGGCCTTGCCCGCCATCGACCTGACGCAGCACGGGGCGCTGTCTACCGCCGTGCAGAACGATCTGGATCCGCTTTTGACGGCGGCGCAGCAGGCGGCAGGATACGGAAAGCCTGGCGATGTGATCCTGGGCATCAGCACCAGCGGCAACGCGAAGAACGTGGCGCTGGCCATCGCGACGGCCAAGGCGCTGGGGCTTTCCGCCATCGGTCTGACCGGCGGCAGCGGAGGACAGCTGAAGGAGCTGTGCGACTGCACGATCATCGCTCCCAGCAGCGTTACCGCCGATGTGCAGGAATATCACCTGCCCATTTACCATACCCTGTGCGCCATGCTGGAAGCGAAGTTTTTCGGAGATGGAGAAAAAGAATAGACACTGATTTGGAAGCCCGGGCGGAAGAACACGTCCGGGCTTTGATTTGCGGTTTCAATCGTGCTAAGATAGGGTATCCCATAAAGGGAAAACCAAAATGATTTTCGGCCGGGTCGGCCGGGGAGGAAAGAACGTTGAAGCCTACGCTGCTGTGCTATCATCTGTCGGGAGAAAAAGCGTCGAAGATCCGCTTTGCCGCCATGCGGCTGCGTATCCTTCTGCGGGACGTGAAGCCGGAGGAATACGGCTGGACGCTGAACGCCCTGTGCGGGCTGGAAGAAGCCGGAGAAAGCATCCCCTGCGAAGAAACCTTTTCCGATGAAATGCTGGTGATGGCCGGGTTTTCCCCGGCGCTGATGAACCAGCTTTTGCAGACCTTCCGGCAGATGAAGATCCCGCCGGTGCCGCTGAAGGCCATGCTGACGGAAACCAACGGCCAGTGGGATTCCTGCCGCCTGCACCGGGAAATCAGCGCCGAGCATGAGGCCATGACCCGGGGCGGCGCGCCTGCGCATCAGGGGCCGCAGGCATGATTTACGAAAATGTCCTGCCCGCCGTGTTTCTGAACCGACCCAACCGTTTTATCGCCCACGTGGAGCTGAAGAGCCGGACGGAGGTCTGCCACGTGAAGAATACGGGCCGATGCCGGGAACTGCTGGTTCCGGGCTGCCGGGTGTATGTGCAATATCAGCCGTCCCCTGCCCGAAAGACGGCCTATGACCTGATCGCCGTGGAAAAGGGGAACCGGCTGATCAACATGGACGCCAACGCGCCCAACCGGGTCTTCGGCGAGTATGTCCGGGCGGGACGGTTCCTGCGGGAATGGCCGGTGATCCGCCCGGAAACCGTCCATGGGGATTCCCGGTTCGATTTTTATCTGGAAGCGCCGGGTAGGCGGCTTTTCGCGGAGGTCAAGGGCGTAACGCTGGAAGAGGATGGCGTGACGCGCTTTCCGGACGCGCCCACGGAACGGGGCGTGAAGCATCTGGAAGGGCTGGCCCGCTGCGTTCAGGAAGGCTATGAAGCATGGACGGTGTTTGTGATCCAGATGGAGGGTGCGCGTTGGCTGGAGCCCAACCGGCACACCCAACCGGCTTTTGCCGACGCACTGGCGCGGGCCGCTCAGGCGGGCGTGCATCTGCTGGCGCTGGACTGCCGGACGGAGCCTGACAGGCTGGAAATACGCCGCCCGGTAGAGATTCGCCTGCGATAATAAAAAGAAAAGGCAATGCCGCGCAAAGATGGCGGCGCGCTGATGAAAAACGCCCCGTCAGCGCTTCTGCCGATGGCGCGGCGCTGCCTTAACAGAAAATTTTTTTCAGCCGGCAGAAGGATTCTGCCGGCTGAAATGCATTTTGCTTTCCGAAAACGCCGACTGACAGAAATCCGAAAAACAGGGAAACAGAAAATGAAATTTTCAGCCGGAAAAATCTATAAGTTTTATACATCAACGCTTTCTTTGAAAACGAATCAGCGCTTCCGATAGATAAAAACGGTCGCAAATGACTTGCTGACAGACTGCGAATGGAATTCAAAAGAACATTTTGATTGGATAAAGTGAAGGCCATAAAAACAGAAAATGCATTTTGAATCCGGAAAGACGAAAAACACGCAAAACCTATGATTTTCCTTCGACTTTGGGTCTGGCTTTTTAGAAAAAAACCGATATAATAGGAAATACGGTTTGACGGTAAATAACGAAAGGAGCCGAATCATGGCAGTCAGTCTTCAGCGCGCCGGAATGTGGAAAAGAATTTCCGCTTTTCTTTTTGATGCCATTCTTTTGGGCATTCTGGCCGTGCTGTTTGCGTTTCTTCTTTCTTCTGCTCTGGGATACGACCGGTATGTGGATACGCTCAATCGGTGCTATGAAGCCTACGGCGAACAATACGGCGTGGATTTTCAGACGTCACTTTCTCAGTACGACAGCATGACGGATGAAGAAAAACAGCAGTTGGAAGAAGCCTACCGGGCCGTGGGGCAGGATGAGGAAGCGGCCTACGCCTATCAGATGACCATCCGGCTGACCATTTTGATGGTTTCGCTGGGAATCCTGCTGGCCTGCCTGATCTGGGAGGTGCTGATTCCGGCCCTTCTGAAGGACGGGCAAACGCTGGGCAAGAAAATTTTCAGCCTGGGCGTCATGCGTTCGGACGGGGTGCGGCTTGGAGGCGTGCAGCTGTTTGTGCGCTCCATTCTGGGCAAATATACCGTGGAAATCATGATTCCCGTGCTGGTAGCGATGATGCTGTATTTCGGCAGCACCGGCCTGCCGGGAACTCTGCTGATCCTGGGACTGGCGCTGGTCAATGGCTGCCTGTTCCTGTTCACCTATGCCCACACGCCCATTCATGATCTGCTGGCAGGCACGGTCGTGGTCGACCTGCCCAGCCAGCGCATCTTTCCAACCCGGGAGGATATGATCGCCTTCAAGGAACGGATGGCTGCGGAAAAAGCGGCCGAGAAAACCTTCTGACCCTTGGAAATACGGAAAAATAAACCCATGCCAAAGAAAGGGGACGCCCATGAAAATCGTTCTTGAGAACCTGACGAAAATCTTTCCCAGCCGCAACAAAAAATCCGGTGAAGAGGTCGTTGCCGTCAACAATTTCTGCTTTGAAATTCCGGACGGTAAGCTGATTGGCCTGCTGGGCCCTTCCGGGTGCGGCAAGAGCACCACGCTGTATATGATCAGCGGCCTGCAGAAGCCCACTTCCGGCAAAATTTTCTTCGGTGAGGACGATGTGACCGAGCTTTCCACCGAAAAGCGCGGCATCGGGCTGGTGTTCCAGAATTACGCCCTGTATCCCCACATGACGGTTTTGCAGAACATCCTTTTCCCGCTGCAGAACCTGACCGGCGCGGATAAGCTGTCCAAGGAGCAGATGCTGGACCGGGCCCGGGAGGCGGCCCGTCTGGTGCAGATCGAAGAGCTGCTGGACCGCAAGCCCAGCGAGCTTTCCGGCGGTCAGCAGCAGCGCGTGGCCATCGCCCGCGCGCTGGTGAAAATGCCTCGGGTGCTGCTTCTGGACGAGCCCCTGTCCAATCTGGACGCCCGCCTGCGTTTGCAGACCCGGGAGGAGATCCGCCGCATTCAGAAAGAAACGGGCATCACCACCGTGTTTGTCACCCACGATCAGGAGGAAGCCATGTCCATTTCCGACATGATCGTGGTGATGAAGCTGGGCGTGGTGCAGCAGATCGGCAAGCCGCAGGAGGTCTATGACGATCCGGCCAATCTGTTCGTCGCCAACTTCCTGGGAACGCCGCCCATCAACGTGTTCTCCGGCCGGGTGGAGGGCGGAAAGCTTTTCATCGGCGACGACTGCGTGCTGACGGTCGGCGGGCTGGAAGATCAGGAAGTGACGGTGGGCATCCGCCCCGAGGGCTTCATTCTGGATGAAAACGGCCCGCTGACCTGCCATCTGAACAACGTGGAGGTCATGGGTCGGGATGTGAGCGTCGTTTCCACCCATCCCGCGTCGCTCAAGCCGTCCGTGCGCTCCATCATCGACGCGGACGACCGCAGCGGCCTGAAGGGCGAAACCGTCCGCTATTCCGTCAAGCCCCACAAACTCTTTGTGTTCCACAAGGAGACGGAACAGCGGCTTGCGTTTGAGGTGAAGTGATATGGTCAACAGCAAAGATCATTGGAAAGCGTGGTTATACCTTTCCCCGGCCATCGTGCTGCTTCTGATTTTCACCGTCTGGCCCATCATCAATACAGTGCGCATGTCCCTGCTGGAAGGGTACAGCGGCCTGAAAGCGGCCAGCGGCGCCAGCTTTGAGTTCGGTCTGGGCAATTTCGTCAAGGTCATCAAGTACCGCAAGTTCCTGACCTGCCTGCAGAACACGGTGCTTCTGTGCCTGTGGACGGTGCCGATTTCCACCATTCTGGCCCTGTTGATCGCGGTGGCGCTGAACTCCATCAAGTTTCTGCAAAAGGCGCTGCAGACGGTTTTCTTCCTGCCCTATGTGACCAACTCCATCGCCATCGGCATGGTGTTCGCCGCCATGTTTAACATCGTGGGCAGCTTCTACGGCACGGAAAACGAGATCGTCGTCACTGCCGGTATCATCAACAACATCATCGAGTTCTTCGGCGGCAGCCGCGTCAACTGGATCAACTACGGCTCCACCTATACGGCCAACATGGTCGTGATGATCGTGTATATCGTCTGGAACGCCCTGCCCTTCAAGATTCTGATTCTGCTGGGCGGCCTGCAGGCCATCAACAAGCAGTATTACGAAGCGGCCCGGGTGGACAGCACGCCCCGCTGGCGGGTCTTTACCCGCATCACCGTGCCGCTCGTCTCGCCCATGCTGGCCTATGTGATCATTACGGGCTTCATCGGCGGCTTCAAGGAATACACCAGCATCGTGGGTATCTTCGGCGAGACCATGGGCCCGCCCAATGACGGCGGACGGCTGAATACCATGGTGGGCTTCATTTACGACTCGCTGAGCAACAACAGCCAGGGGCGCGCCAGCGCCGCGGCGCTGATTCTTTTCGGCATCATTCTTGTAGTGACCCTCATTAACCTCTGGGTCAGCAAGAAGCGTGTCCATTACTGAGAGGTGCGGGTATGGAAAAGCAGGTTGTCATGAGCGCACGAAAGTACCGTGCCCAGTTCCTCCGGCAAAAGGGGGGAAAAGCCCTTTCCCTGTTCGGGGTATACTTTTTCCTGATTCTGATGGCGCTGGTGGTGCTGTTTCCCTTTTACTGGATGCTGATTTCCTCGGTGAAAACGCTGGAAGAATACCGCCTGAGCGTCCCCACCTTCTGGCCCCGGGTGCTGATGCTGGAAAACTACCTGACGGCCTTTACCACCGCCAAGCTGGGAAGGCTGTTTATGAACACCATGATCGTCGGTCTGGTGTCCACGATACTGTCCCTGTTCATCACCATCCTGACGGCTTTCGCCTTTGCCCGGCTGGAGTTCAAGGGCAAGGAGCTGCTCTTCGCGGCGCTGCTGGCCACGATGATGATCCCCGGCGAGCTGTTTACCATCACCAACTACGGCACGGTGACGGCTTTCGGCTGGAAGAACACCTACACGGTTCTGATTGTGCCGTTTCTGGTGAGCGTCTTCTACATTTACCTGCTGCGGCAGAGCTTCCTGCAGATCCCCAATGAGCTGTATCTGGCCGCCAAGGTAGACGGCACCAAGGACTGGAAGTATCTGTGGAAGGTCATGGTCCCCCTGTCCCTGCCCACGCTGATTTCCATTACCATCCTGAAGATGATGGGCGCGTGGAACTCCTACATCTGGCCCCGGCTGGTGGCTAACGACGATGCGCACCGGCTGATTACCAACGGCCTTCGAAGCGCCTTTACCGACACAACGGGCGATGTGAACTATCCCGTGCAGATGGCGGCTGTGGCGCTGGTCTCGGCCCCGCTGTTTCTGGTGTTCGTCTTCCTGCGCAAGTACATCATGACCGGCGTCAGCCGCAGCGGTATCAAGGGATAAAATCCCATTCTTCCGGTACACTGGCCGCA
The DNA here is from genome assembly GCA_004556545.1 of Clostridiales bacterium. Classification (GTDB taxonomy): domain Bacteria; phylum Bacillota; class Clostridia; order Christensenellales; family Aristaeellaceae; genus Limiplasma. The sequence goes on along the minus strand of SFGO01000037.1, from coordinate 4,193 downwards.
AGGCCCGTTACATAAACAGGAACATCACGAAAAGAAAAGGAAGGGAAAACAAGATGAAAAAACTACTCCCCATTCTTCTGGTACTGATGATGCTGTGCAGCACGGCTTTCGCCGCTGGCTTCGAAGTGCCTGCGGAAGGCTATGACGGCAGCGAAGTGACCATCACCTTCTGCACCCAGCAGGGCACCGCTCTGCAGGAAGTAACCGCCAACTACATCGCGGAATTCAACAAGCTCTATCCCAACATTCACGTTGAGCATACCACCCAGGGCAGCTACGACGACGTGCGCGACCAGATCGTCACGGATATCAGCGTAGGCGCGCAGCCCAATGTGGCGTACTGCTATCCCGATCACGTGGCGCTGTACAATCTGGCCAAGGCCGTGCAGACGCTGGATGAGCTGATCGACAGCAAGGTGGAAGTGACCCGCGCCGACGGCACCACCGAGATCCTGGGCCTGACCGACGAGCAGAAGGCCGACTTCATCGAGGGCTACTACGAGGAAGGCCGTCAGTACGGCGACGGACTGATGTACACCATGCCCTTCTCCAAGTCCACCGAAGTGCTGTACTACGACAAGACCTTCTTCGAAGCCAACGGCATTGCCGTGCCCACCACCTGGGAAGAGATGGAGCAGGTCTGCGCCAAGATCAAGGAGATCGATCCCGAATCCATCCCGCTGGGCTATGACAGCGAGGCCAACTGGTTCATCACCATGTGCGAACAGTACAATTCTCCCTACACCAGCGCCACCGGCGAGCACTATCTGTTCAACAACGAGCAGAACCGCGCCTTCGTCAAGATGTTTAACGAATGGTACAACAAGGGCTATCTGACCACTCAGAAGCTCTACGGCGCTTACACCTCCGGCCTGTTCACCGCCACCACCGGCGTGCGCTCCTACATGTCCATCGGCTCTTCCGCCGGTTCCAAGTATCAGCGCCCCGCCGCCAATGCGGACGGTTCCTATCCCTTCGAAGTGGGCATTGCGACCATTCCTCAGGTGAGCAGCGACAACCGCAAGGTCATCTCTCAGGGCCCCAGCGTGTGTATCTTTAAGAAGAATAATCCTCAGGAAGTCATCGCGTCCTGGCTGTTCGTCAAGTTCCTGACCACCAGCGTGGACTTCCAGGCGGAATTCTCCATGGCTTCCGGCTATGTGCCCGTCATCAAGTCCGTCACCGACAACGCGGTGTACGCCGACTTCCTGGCGCAGGCTGACGGCGGCGACTACGTGGCCGCGCTGAGCACCAAGGTCTGCCTGGAGCAGGCGGATGCGTACTACACCTCTCCCGCGTTCGTGGGTTCCTCCACGGCCCGTGATCAGGTGGCTGCTCTGCTGTCCAAGTGCCTGACCCTGACCGGCGACGACGTGGACGCGCAGATCGAAGCGGCTTTCGAAGAAGCCATCGAAGAGTGTGAATACGCCAACTGATCGTCTTTGGCTCCGGGCGCTGCCGGTCCTTTTGCTGCTGGCACTGCTTGCCCTTCCGGCACTGGCGGACGGGACGGATTACGCCGTCTCCCGCCAGCCGGGGGAAAGCACCGGCACGCGGGTCATGGAAGCGTCGGTGCTTACCTTCGTGGACGGAGATACCACGCACTTTTCCGTGCCGGAGGAGGAATTCCCCGGCGGGGTGCTGAAGGGACGCTATCTGGCGATTGATACGCCGGAATGCACCGGAAAGGTGGAACCCTTCGGGCAGGCGGCCTCCGACTTTACCCGGGAAAAGCTCTCATCCGCCGTTTCGATCCTGCTGGAATCGGATACGGCGGAGTGGGAGCTGGACTCCACCGGCCAGCGGACGCTGGTCTGGGTCTGGTACAGGCTCTCGGAGGGGGAACCGTACCGGAACCTGAACATCGAGCTTTTGCAGAACGGTCTTGCGGCTGGAAGCGGCGTTGCCCGGAACCGGTACGGCCAGACCTGCGCGAAGGCGCTTGAACAGGCGAAAGAGGAAAAGCGGAACCTGTACTCCGGCCAGCCGGACCCGGATTTCTACTATGGAGACGCCATCGAACTGACCATTCGGGAACTGCGGGAGCATCCGGAGGAATACGCCGGGAAAAAAGTGGTGTTTACCGGATCCCTGATTCTCAATGACAGCGGAAGCGTCTACGCCGAGGCCTTCGACCCGGAAACGGGGCGGTATTACGGGATGTCCGTCTATTATGGCTACAACCTCAGCGGCGGCGGTCTGAACGCGCTGCATGTGGGCAATGAGACCCGCATCGTGGGCACGTTTCAGTATTACGAGGCCGGAGGCATCTGGCAGGTATCCGACGTAAAATACCGCATGATGAAGCCGGACGACCCGGACAACCTGCGCAAGCTGGGCGAGGGGAAAAAGCCTGCCTATCAGCGGCTGACGGCTGCTGAACTGAAGCAGGAGGGGCCGCTTTTGACGGCCGCCTCTGCGGCGCTTCAGGGCCTGACGGTGGAAAGCGCCGAAACCGTAACGAAGGAAGACGGCAAGATTTCCCTGCGGCTCGAATGCCGTCAGGAGGAAGAAACCGTGTGGATTCAGACGCTTCCGCTGATGGGCTCGATGGAAGCGCTTCTGCCCGCCGAACAATATCTTCACCATCAGATCGACGCTCAAGGAATGGTAAAATGCAGCGAAGAAGGGGTTTCTCTGCTGGTATTCCAGCCGGAGGGCATTCTTCTTCACCCCTGAATACGACAAGGAGAAAGAAAATGAAAAAGTTTTTTGCACTGCTGACCGCGCTGGTGCTGTGCGCAGCCCTGTTTACGGGCGCGGCTCTGGCCGAGGATGAAAATCTGGCTTCCGCCAAGGGACTTCTGGATTTCTGGTACAAGAACAAGAGCCGCGACAAGCTGACCCAGACGGCTGAGGATTACGAGGTTCCCGCGCAGCTGATGATCGACGGCGTGGCCTATCCCCTGACTTGGTCCGTGGATACCGACGCTATCCAGATCACCCCCGCCGAGGACGGCAAGTATCTGGTGGACATCGACGAAGCCAACCCCAAGGATCTGGTTTATACCCTGACTGCTACCGTGACCGCGCCCGACGGCAGCACGCTGGATGTACCCTATGAGCGCATGGTTCCCGCCGCGGTTCTGGATATGAGTTATGCGGACATCGTGGCCGCCGCTTATGCGCTGGACACCGATGCTGCCATGACCAAGGCCCAGCGCCTGTTCGGCAAGGTGATCTCCATTGATACCGCGTGGAGCGATGAGTATCAGAACATCACCGTGACCATTCAAGTGGGCGAACTGGCCGACCAGCCCATCCAGTGCTTCCGCCTGACCGGCGAAGGCGCGAAGGATCTGAAGGAAGGCGACGAAATCACCGTCGAGGGCATCCTGAAGAACTATCAGGGCACCGTCGAATTTGACAAGGGCTGCGTACTGGTGGGCTTTGGCGAGATCATCAGCCAGGCCGCTACGCTGGACGCCGCTTACGCGCTGGAGGACGGCGCCGCGCTGACCAAGCCCAGCGTTCTGAAGGGCATTATTTCCAGCATCGATACCGCGTGGAGTGATGAATACCAGAACATCACCGTGAACATCGTGTGCGACGGCAAGGACGAGCAGCCCATTCAGTGCTATCGTCTGACCGGCGAGGGCGCGAAGGAGCTGGCCGTGGGCGATGAAATCGCTGTGTTCGGCACCATCAAGAATTACAAGGGCACCATCGAGTTTGACAAGGGCTGCGTGCTGGTTCCTGTGGACAGCGTGGCCAGCGTCAAGGCGGTCATCGCGGGCTATGCGCTGGCGGAAGACGCTGCCATGACCTCCGAATCCACCATCACCGGCGTGATCGTCGCCATCCCCACGGCGTGGAGCGACGAGTATCAGAACATCACCGTGAACATGGTGGCGGCCGGTCTGGAAGACTATGTGATTCAGTGCTACCGCCTGACCGGCGAGGGCGCGAAAGATCTGAAGGAAGGCGACGAAATCACCGTCACCGGCATCCTGAAGAACTACAAGGGCACCGTCGAATTTGACAAGGGCTGCACCCTTCAGTAAGTAACACCATTCCCGCCCCGAAAGGGGCGGGATGAGTGAAATACACAAAAAGAATCTGCAAAGCGAAAGCCATGCAGATTCTCTTTGTTTAGAGTGTCAAAAAAGTGGAGGTGCAGGAGGCACTGCTGCCACTCAATCGTCGCAGGGACTACTGCCGTAGTCCCCGCTCGTTTCGTGTCACACCTGCGG
>SFGO01000155.1 GCA_004556545.1 Clostridiales bacterium | reverse complement strand
TTTTTCCCGGAGTCGCCGTGCCGCTGGCTTTCTTTTGCACACTTTTCTTTCGCCACCGAAAGAAAAGTGTGAGCGCCCCATGGGACGGCCAGTCCCAATTCGCGCCGGAGTCGGCGCGTCAGGCCCCACCAACGGGATTTGCTTACGGCAAAGTTATCTCTTGTTGACGCAAGCAGGGGGGCTTTCCGCTCGCCCCCTGCACCCCTTCGGTTCGCCACCCGAAGCAATAGAGCGCCCCATAGGGCTGCAAGCCCTGCTCCCGCGCCGGAGTCGGCGCGTCAGGCCCCACCAACGGGATTTGCTTACGGCAAAGTTATCTCTTGTTGACGCAAGCAGGGGGGGCTTTCCGCTCGCCCCCCTGCACCCCCTTCGGATCGCCACCCGAAGCAATAGAGCGCCCCATAGGACTGCAAGCCCTGCTCCCGCGCCGGAGTCGGCGCGTCAGGCCCCACCGGGGCAGGGGTGGCGCGGCCCGCACTGCCGTGCGCTCCGCTTGTTGTTTGCCTGAACTCCGGGTCGCTAACCGCCTTCGGCGGTTGTATCCACTGGATACCCGCTTCCCTCCGTTCCCCCCAGTCCCCTTCGGATCGCCACACGAAACAATAGAGCATCTCATAGGGCTGCAAGCCCTTCCCCCGCGCCGGAGTCGGCGCGTTTCCCCTGCCCACTTGTCCGAAGATAAAAAACCGCAGAAGGATTATTCCTCCTGCGGACTGGAATTCGTTGGGCTTTCTTCCTGCGGCCTCAGCCCCGTCAAAAAACGGGAAACAATCAGCCTGCGGCCATCTTCCTCCACCGCGATAACCCGGGTGGAGGCATATCCTGCGGCTTCCCCTTCTGCGGTGCGGTATCGATCCTCCGGCACGGGATGCCGTCTGGGCGGCGCGGCGGTGGGAACCACCTCCACGTCCAGAATGCCGCTGGAATGCAGAATCGCCAGGGCCGCCTCGGCGGGCAGCCCCAGCAAATGCTCAAAGGTCAGGCGCATCAGACCTCCATGATCTCCTTTTCCTTCTGGGCGCAGATGGCGTCGATGCCCTTGATGGCTTCGTCGGTCTTCTCCTGAATTTTCTTTTCGGCCTTGGCCCGGTCGTCCTCGGTGATGGAGCTGTCTTTTTCCAGCTTCTTCACCTGCTCCATGGCGTCCCGGCGGATGGAGCGAATGGCCACCTTTGCGTCCTCTGCGCTCTTGCGGACCATCTTGGTCAGCTCCTTGCGGCGCTCCTCGTTCAGCTCGGGAATCACCAGACGGATCAGCTTGCCGTCGTTGGACGGATTCAGACCCAGATCGCTCTTCAGAATGGCCTTTTCCACCAGCGGCAGGGCCTTCTGATCCCATACGCTGATGACCAGCATCCGGGGTTCGGGAGAGGAGACGTTGCCCATCTGGTTCAGGGGGGTCTGCACTCCGTAATAATCCACCATCACCCGGTCCAGAAGCTGCGGGTTGGCGCGTCCGGCGCGGATGGAGCGCAGTTCCGTTTGATAAACGGAGGTGGTCTTCTTCATTTTTTCCGTGGCGTTGTCAATCACCTGCTGATACATTCGGTTTCCTCCCTTGGCTTTATCAACAAAAATTGCTGAATAGCAGTTTGAATTATCTCTATTGTATCGCTTTTTCGGCTAAATGGCAAGATGGGAGTTGCGTTTCAGACGGGGGTTTGTGGTATACTGTGGCTGTAATGATTTCGTCCGCCGCTCCGGCGGCCCTTTCAAAGGAGGAAGCACCCGTTTGAAATGGTTTTCTTTTCCCCGCCTTTTTCAGCGGAGAAACAGGAGAAAGACGCCGTCCGCACCCGAAGGGATGGCCGAAACCCCCAAGGCAAAGCAGGCTGACGAACCAAACGCGCAGCCCGAAAAGCTGCCGTCCCCGGAAAAGGGCTGCGGCCCCATCACCCATTGCGACCTTGCCCGGCTTTCCAGCCTGACCCTGTCCTTCGAAGGCGACCCCTTTTTCCGCATGCGGCCGCCCTTTTCCAAAGAGGCGGCAGAACTGTCGCTGGAGCTGGCCCAGATGACCTATACGCTGGAGCTGGAGCCGTGGGAACAGGCTGGCTGGAACGACTTTTCCATCCAGATTGACGATTCGCTTACCAGCGGCATCAGCCATTCCGACGCGGCCAGCGGCGAGGCCATGCGGCGCATCGTAGACGCATGGAAGGTGGGAGCCGCCAAGGCGGCGCTGAACGCCCAGAACCCGGTTTCGCAGGTGCTGAGCGCCCTTCGGCAGCGGGAGCGCAGCGATACCATCAAGGCCGTCTGCATGGCTCATCCCGGGGAAAACGGGCAGATCATCATCGCCATCGGCTTTATGGGCACCGGCAAACGGATGTATGACTGGATCTCCAACCTGCGCTTTTCCACGGAGGAGGGCTTCCACCGGGGATTTTATCAGCTGTGTACCTTTTTCGAGGAAAGCGTAGACCGAATCGTCTTCCCGGCCACAGCGGCCCGGCAGGGGCTGGAAAAGCTGACGCTGGGCGATATTCTTTCGGATATGCGCTCCCTGCGCAGCCCGTACCGGCTTTGGATGGCAGGGCATAGTCAGGGCGGCGCGGTGATGCAGATCTTCGCCAACCGGCTCATCCATCACTGGGGCGTGCAGCCGCAGAATATGGTGGGCTACGGCTTCGCTTCGCCGACGGTGGCCACCGGGCGGCTTCTGTACGACCCGGCCAGCTATCCGCTGTACCATCTGCTCAATTCCGACGATCTGGTGCCCCGGATGGGCGGACTGCTGCATCTGGGTCTGTGCATGGAATACCCGGCGGACGACGCGCTGCGGGCGGCTGCCTATGGGCTGGATTCGCTGGGCATCAATGAAGAAGCCTACCGCAGGCTGACGCCCTACCGGGACGCCATGCAGGATACCGGCAGCGTGCTGACCATCCTGTATGCCTTTCTGGCGGCGCTTCGGGAGCATATGGAGGAAAGCGAACCGGGCAAGCGGCTGGAGCAGCAGCGCTTGTTGAGCTGGATTGGCCGGGCGCTGTCCTTTGCGGGCGAAAAGGCCTCCGACGGGCTGGATTGGGCCCTTCAGCGCATTCGGGAGGGCTATGAGGATCTGATGCAGGCTTCCCTGCCCGCCCGGAAAATTCATTTGCTTATCGACGATTTTCGGATTCTGTTCCGGGAGGTGCCCCTGCGGCGCATTCTCAGCGCCATTGCCGCCCACGGCGAGCCGCCCCACCATATCATGCGGGAAAAGCAGCCCGGAGCCTATGCATGGATCGTGGCCAACGGACTGGACAAGCTGCGGCCCTTCGTCTGGACGATGCAGCCCGGGCGGATACCCTGCCGCTCCTATGCGGACGGCAATAACGAAACCAGCGCCGTTCGGAACGAATATCCAGTGCGGATCAGCCGCCGCCGTCGTCCCGTTCGGCACGGCGAACCCTGCGGCGTTCTGCGGTGCAGCTATTCGGCCCTTCGCCGGAAAAACGGGCGAAGCCTCGGCTGAAAGCGGCTTTTTTTCGAAAAAAGGTATCATGGTGTCAAAAAGTGGAGGTGCAGGAGGCACTGCCTCCTGCCGGGGTTATAGGGGCAGCGCCCCTAACCCTTGTGCCGCAGCACCTTCCCCGCAAACCAGCTTAAGGGTGCGCAGCACCGAGGACGAGGACAGCCCGAAGGGCTACCGCAGTCCGAAGCCCGCCACCAAGGGAGGCCGAAGGCC
>SFGO01000036.1 GCA_004556545.1 Clostridiales bacterium | reverse complement strand
CGCAGGTGTGTCACGAAACGAGCGGGGACTACGGCAGTAGTCCCTGCGACGATTGAGTGGCAGCAGTGCCTCCTGCACCTCCACTTTTTTGACACTCTGCTCATTTTTCTTCTTTATTTTTCCCGGCGAAGCCTGCCCAACCCAGAAAACAGCAGGAACGCCAAAACGTTGGCCGCGACGACGCTGGCCCCGGTGGGGATGGACAGGGCGAACGACGCGCACAGCCCGGCAAAGAAGCACACCACGGAAACGGCCAGCGCGCAGAGCAGCACCTTGCGGAAGCTTTTGAAGACCCGCATGGCCGTCAGGCCGGGGAAGACGATCAGGCTGGAAATCAGCATGGCGCCCATGACCCGCATGCCCAGCACCACGGTAATGGCGGTAAGAAAGGCCAGCAGGGCGTTGTAGCGCTCCACCTTTTCTCCGGTCGCCCGGGCGAAGGTCTCGTCGAAGGTAACGGAGAAGATTTTGCGGTAAAAGACGGCGAACAGGCTCAGCACCACCGCCGCCAGCACCACGCTCAGCTTCAGGTCGCTTTCGCTCATGGCCAGCACGCTGCCGAAAAGATAGTTGTTCACATCGCCGGTGGTGCCGTTGGACAGGGACAGGGCGATCACGCCCACGGCCAGCGCGGCGGTGGAGATCATGGCGATCATGGCGTCGCCCTTCAGCTTGCCCCGGCCCGACAGCCGCAGCAGCAGGAAGGCGGCGATCACCACCACGGGAACGGCCACCGTCATGGGGGCAAGGCCCAGCGCGGAGGCCACGGCCAGCGCGCCGAAGCCCACATGGCTCAGGCCGTCGCCGATCATGGAATAGCGCTTCAGCACCAGACATACGCCCAAAAGAGCCGCGCACAGGGAGACCAGCAGGCCCACCACGCCCGCCCGAACCATAAATCGATAGGAAAACATTTCGATCAGAGCGTCAATCATGGCTGCATCCTCCCGTAAACCGCTGCCCCAGCGGAGAATGCCGGTATTCCTCCGGGGTCCCCAGAAAAATCCCTTCATGGGAAATGTGCAGGATGCGGTCCCCCTGACTCAGCGCCGCTTCCAGATCGTGGGAGATCATGACCACCGTCAATTCCTTTTCCCGGTGCAGCATCTCGATGGTCTGATACATTTCCCGGGTCACGATGGGATCCAGCCCCGCCACCGGCTCGTCCAGCAGGAGCATGGTCTGGGTGGCGCACAGGGCCCGGGCCAGCAGCGTCCGCTGCTGCTGCCCGCCGGACAGCTCCGCAAAGCTGCGCTTTTTCATGTTCTCCATGCCCATCAGGGCCAGGTTCCGGTCGATCAACTCCCGCTGGGCCCGGGTGGGGAACAGGCTCAGTCCCCGGCAGCCGGAAGAGACCACTTCCCATACCGACGCGGGGAAATCCTTCTGGGCGTCGGTACGCTGGGGCAGGTAGCCGATCTCCGTATTATGGAAGCCGGGTTCATAGGTGATCTTTCCTTTGGCGGGAGCGATCAGCCCCAGCAAACCCTTGATCAGGGTGGATTTGCCGGAGCCGTTTTCCCCGACGATGCACAGGTATTCTCCCCGTTCCACCGAAAGGGAAAGATCCTCCAGCACCGTGTGCCCCTCGTAGGCGAAGGAGCAATGGTCGCAGGTAATCAGAGCCATGTCAGTTCAGCGCCTCCTTCAGCGCGTCCGCGTTGCGGTTCATCAGGGTCAGATAGCTGGCTCCCTCGTCCATTTCCTGCTGGGAGACCGTGTGGCAGCTGTGGAACAGAAGCTCCTTTGCGCTGGTCTCTTCCGCCAGAATGTCCGCCGTTTTGCGGCTGGAAAACTCGATGTAGAAAATCACCGGGATCTGCTCCTCCCGGATGGTGCGGATCAGCGAAACAATGGTCTTCACGCTGGGCTCGCTGTCCTCGCTGCAGCCGGGAAAGGCCGCGTCGTACCGCAGGCCGTAGGCCGCCGCGAAGTACCGGAAGGGGAAGCGGTCGCCGAAGACGATCAGGTTTCGTTTGCCTTCCGCTACGATGGTCTCAAAGCGCTCGTCCAGCGCGGAAAGCCCCTGCTGATAAGCCGCTTCGTTCTGGGTGAACAGCCCGGCGTTTTCGGGGGAAAGCCGGCACAGCGTCTCCCGCAGGGCCTGAACGATCTTCTGGGCGTTTTTGGGGGAAGTCCAGACATGCTCGTCCATTTCTTCGTGCTCGTCTTCGTGCTCATGACCGTCTTCGTGCCCGTCTTCTTCGTGGTCATGACCATCGTGGCCGTACTCCTGCACCATGCTTTGAGAACGCTCCTCTTCCAGCAGGGTCACGCAGTCCGCCATGGCAAAGGTCTCCGGCGCGTCGTCGCCCAGTGAGTCCAGCACCCGTTCCAGCCAGCTGTCGCTTTCGCCGCCTGTATAGAGAAACAAATCGGCGTTCTGAATGGCGATCATATCCTGCGGCGTGGGCTCATAGGAATGAGCGTCGGCCCCCGGCGGAAGCAGCAGCGTGACCTCCGCCGCGTCCCCCGCCACGACCCGGGCGAAATCATAGGCGGGGAAAACCGCAGCTACCAGATGCAGCCGGGCCGGTTCCTCCGCCCGCGCCCCGATGGGAACGGCGGAAAACAGAATCATCAAAGAGAAAAGAAGGCTGAAAATCGTTCTTTTCAGCGAAAAAAGGTTCCGTGTGGTCAATGATTTTCCTCCTTATTCCGGCAGGCGGCGCACAGGCCGTAGAGCAGCGTCCGTCCCTCGTCCAGCGCAAAGCCGTGATGCCGGGAAAGATGCTCCCGGAACAGGTCGATCTCGCCGCAGTGCAGGTGCTCCATGGCTCCGCAGCGCACACAGCGGATGTGCAGATGGTTTTCCCGGCAGCGGTTGAGCTGATAGCGGGCCGAATCGCCGCTTTCCTGCGGGGCGTAGCGGCGCAGCTCGCCGCTTTCGCAAAGCCGGGTGATGGCCCGGTAGACGGTGGTCTTGCCAATGGCCCGGCCTTCCCGGTTCAGCTCCTTTTCCAGCTCCTGATAGGCTTCTTCCGCCGTCAGGCAGCTGTCCGGGCGGCTTTCAAACAGCCGGGCGACCGATTCCTGCTGGCGGGTCTGATAAGAACCCCGAACCGCCATGGCGCATCCTCCTTCGAAAAGCACTTTATTTGAAAATGATTTTCATTTTCAAAATGACATTATAGGCAGCCTGAGGCTGTCTGTCAAGAGGGGCGAAAGTTAGCACGGGGTAATTTCCAAGCATTGCAATTCAGAGCGGGGTGCGCTATACTTACCACATCCCGGTTGGGATGTTTTTGACGGCTGCCGCGCCTTTTCCGGGGCTGAAAAACGCCCAAAAATCAGGAAAACGCGAATCAGGCCGATCCAATTTTGACGAGAGCGAGGCGATCCACCAGGTGCGTATTGCCATGATCTGCATTGGCTCCACCGGCGATGTGCGCCCCTACATTGTTTTGGGACGCGAGCTGAAGCGCCGGGGCCATCACGTAACCATTACTGCTTTTTCCGATTTTGAAAAGACCATTACCGATGAAGGGCTGGGCTTCCACGGCCTGTCCGGCGATGTGCGGGAATTCATGGGAAACATCATGAAGCCCGGCGTCAACGGCGTAACGTACCTCAATCAGGTGCGCAACTCGCTCAAGGACGTGGTGGATCCCTTCATGCGGGATCTGGAAAACGCCACGGCGGAATGCGACTGCATCATCGGCACGTTTTTCGGCCAGGTGATCCGTTCCATGGCGGAAATGCGCCGCCTGCCCTTCATCCAGACCCAGTATTTCGTGATGGATTACAACACGGAAGCGCCCATTGCCTCGGCCCCCGGCCAGCGCATGGGCAAGGCCTGGAACGCGGCCAGCTATCATCTGGGCTATTTCCTCATCAGTACGCTGGAAAAGTACTATCTGGACGACTGGCGCAAGGAGCACGGCCTGCCGCCCCGCAAGCTGGAAAAAAATGCTTCCTATGAAATGAACGGCCACACCATTCCCGTATTGTACGCCCTGAGCCCGCTGGTGATGCCCCGTCCCGCAGACTGGGGCGCGAACATCCACATGACGGGCTACTGGCTGGCGGACAATCCCCAGGAGTACACGCCCGAACCCGGGCTGCAGCAGTTCCTTTCCGAGGGCGGAAAGCCCATCTATGTGGGCTTCGGCTCCATGGTCAGCGGCGATATGGGCGAAACGCTGGAAATCGTGCTGGAAGCCCTGCGCATGAGCGGCATCCGGGCGGTGCTGTCCAAGGGCTGGGGCGGCGGCGACCTGCCGTCGAACCTGCCAGATAACGTCTATGTGGCGGGCTTTGTGCCTCACGACTGGCTGTTCAAGCGGGTGCGGGCCGTGGTGCATCACGGCGGCGCGGGTACGCTGGCCGCCGGGCTGACGGCGGGACTGCCGACGCTGGTCATTCCCTTCGGCGGCGATCAGCCCTTCTGGGGCGACCGGGTGCGGGCGCTGGGCGTCGGCCCCAAGCCGATTCCCCGGGAACGCCTTACCGCCCGGAAGCTGAGCCGGGCTCTGATCGAGCTGACCAGCGAAAAGCGCTATGAAGTGGCGGCGCGGGAGCTGGGCATCCGTCTGGAAAGCGAGGACGGCGCGGTAAACGCCGCCAATATCATCGAACATGAGCTGCGCAAGTACCTGCGGCAGGAGGGCCTGTCCCCCGTACTGGTGCGGCCGGAGGTGCAGCAATGAGCGAAGCGAAACAAAGAACCATGGCCGATCTGACGCCCGGGGAAAGCGGAATCGTGGATACGGTGGGCGGCGAGGACGCGCTGCACCGTCACCTGCTGGATATGGGCATCACGCCCGGCGTGAAGGTGCTTCTGCAAAAAACCGCCCCCATGGGCGATCCCATCGAGATTCATCTTCGGGGCTATGCCCTGACCCTGCGTCTGGATGATGCGCGGAAAATCACGTTAAAGTAGCAGCTTGCTGAAAAAGTGGAGGTGCAGGAGGCACTGCTGCACCTCCATTTTTGACACGCTGTTTATTCTTTTCAAAATTCCAAAAGGGAAAGGCGAGATCTTTTCATGCAGTACACCTTTGCTCTGGCAGGCAACCAGAACAGCGGAAAGACCACTCTTTTCAATCAGCTGACCGGCTCCAACCAGCACGTGGGCAACTGGCCCGGCGTAACGGTGGAGCAGAAGACCGGCACCATGCTGCACCATCACCACGGCGGAAAGACCCATATGGGCCTCCCCTGGCGGGTGCGCCGGGAGCAGCAGGAGGGCAAGCCGGTTCCGGATCAGTACAGCGACGTGACCATCGTGGACCTGCCGGGCATCTATTCCCTCAGCCCCTACTCCATGGAGGAGATCGTCTCCCGGAATTTCATCGTCCGGGATCAGCCGGACGTGGTCATCAACATTGTGGACGCCACCAATCTGGAGCGGAATCTTTATCTGACATTGCAGCTTCTGGAGCTGGGAAGGCCGGTGGTGGTGGCCCTCAATATGATGGACGAGGTGCGCAGCCACGGAGATTCCATTGATCTGGCCGGGCTGGAAAAGGGGCTGGGCGTGCCGGTGGTCGCTATCTGCGCCCGAAAGGGCGAGGGCATCGACGAGCTGGTGAGCCGGGCCATGGAGGCGGCGGAAAAGAAGACCGTGCCCCCGAAGCTGGATATCTGCGACGGCGAGGCGCATACGGCACTCCATGCCATTGCCCATCTGGTGGAGGAAGAAGCAAAGGCGCATCATATGCAGCCCCGCTACGCCGCCACCAAGCTCTTCGAGGGCGACAAGCCGCTGGAAGAGGAGCTGGGCCTGAGCGACGAGACCCGGCACATCATCGAGGAAATCCTTTCCTCCATGGAAAAAACCGTGGGCATGGAACGGGCCGCCGTCATGGCGGATACCCGCTACCGCTTTATCGAAAAGCTGCTGTCCACCTGCTTCAAGCGGGGGCAGACCGAGGAAAACACGCTGACCGACCGGATCGACAACGTGCTGACCCATCCGCTTCTGTCCATCCCCGTGTTCCTGCTGATGATGTTCCTGGTGTTTTTCCTGACCTTCGGGCCGGTAGGAGGCTTCTTTGCCGACGGCTTTGCCCTGCTGGTCGATAACGGCGTGGCGCTGATCGCCCGCGCCCTCCGCAATGCGGGCGTGGCCGAATGGGTGCAGGATCTGGCCGTGGGCGGCGTGCTGACCGGCGTGGGCAGCGTGCTCAAGTTCCTGCCGACCATCGTGATTCTGTTTTTGCTTCTGTCCATTCTGGAGGACAGCGGCTATATGGCCCGGGCGGCTTTCCTGATGGATAAGCCCCTGCGCAGGCTGGGCCTGAACGGCCGCAGCTTCATCCCCATGATGATGGGCTTCGGCTGCACCGTGCCCGCCGTCATGAGCGCGCGGAGCATGAACAACGACCGGGACCGCCGGTTTACCATCATGCTGACGCCGTTCATGAGCTGCGGCGCCAAGGTGCCGATTTACGCCCTGTTCACCCGGGCCTTTTTCCCGGGAAATCAGGTGTGGGTGATGACCTGCATGTATCTGCTGGGCATTGTGGTCGCCATCTGCGCGGGACTGGTGCTGAAGCGCACCGTGTTCCACGGGGACGCGGCGCCCTTTATCATGGAGCTGCCGGTCTACCGTCTGCCCACTCCGGCCAATGTGCTGCGGCAGATGTGGGACAAGGCCAAGGACTTCCTGCAGCGGGCCTTTACCGTGATCTTCCTGGCCACGCTGGTCGTCTGGTTCCTGCAGAACTTCACCTTCCGGCTGGAAATGACCGCCGATATCGGCGAAAGCATGCTGGGCAAGATCGCCGGGCTGATCGCGCCGGTGTTCGCCCCGGCGGGTTTCGGCTCCGTGGAGGCTTCCACCGCCGTGCTGACCGGCCTGATGGCCAAGGAAAGCGTGGTCAGCACGCTGGCCGTCCTGAGCGGCGTGGACGCGGAAAGCGCCCAGATGGTCGCCGTGATGAATCAGATTTTCCCGTCCACGCTGGCGGCGGTTTCCTTCCTGGTATTTGTGCTCCTGTACATGCCCTGTGTGGCGGCGGTAGCAGCCATGCGCCGGGAAATGGAAAGCAGCCGCTGGGCCTATGGAACCATTGCCGCCCAGACAGCGCTGGCCTGGACGCTGGCCACGCTGGTGTTCCAGCTGGGACGGCTGCTGGGGCTGGGCTGACGAGGCCGGCTTCCGATGAACTTCCGAGAAGTTCCCGAAAGGAAAAAGAATGAGCACGCTACTGGACATTTTGATTCTGGCGAGTATCCTTGTATTGGCCGTTCTGGCTGTCCGCAGCCTGAAAAAGAGCGGCAGGCGCTGCAGCTCCGGCTGCTCCGGCTGCGCCATGGCCGGAAAATGCGCGAAGGATACAAGGGAGGAAGAAAAGCATGAGTGAAATTCCGTCTGTTATCCGCCTGTTCGGGCTGGTGACGGACTCCATCGTGGACGGCCCCGGCTTCCGGGTTTCTATCTTTACCCAGGGCTGCCCCCATCACTGCGAGGGCTGCCATAATCCCGGCAGTCACGACCCTGCGGCGGGCAAGGAATGGACGCTGGACGAGGTGGAGAAGAAGTTCACCGGCAACCCGCTGTTGGACGGCATCACCCTGACTGGCGGCGAGCCCTTTCAGCAGCCTGCGGCCTGCGCCGAGCTGGCCCGCCGGGCTCATCGGAAGGGCCTGAACGTATGGGCCTACAGCGGCTACACCTATGAGCGGCTGTTGGAACTGGCCGGGCAGGACGAAGGGGTCGGCGCCCTGCTTTCGGAGATCGACGTGCTGGTGGACGGGCCGTTCCGCCTGAAGGAACGGTCGCTGGAGCTGCTTTACTGCGGCAGCAAGAACCAGCGGCTGATCGACATGAAAAAAACCCGGGAGACGGGCGCTGTGACGCTTTGGTCGCCCCCGGAGTGGTAAAGGCCGTTAGCCTTAAATTTTACTGATACGGTTCTGTCTCCTGTATTCCGTGGGAGTCAGAGCCGTTTTTTCTTTGAAAAGACGGCAAAAATGGTAGGGATTGGAAAAGCCGCACTGCTGGGCGACCGCGCCGATTTTCAGCGCGTTCTCCGCCAATAGCTGCTTGGCCCTGTTCAGCCGCAGGTCGATCAAATACTGCCGGGGCGTCATCCGATAATGCCGGACGAAGAGCCTGCGGAAATAGACCCCGCTGACGGCGCATTCCCGGGCCAGAATTTCGTTGGTAAGCTCAGGCTCCTGATAGTGCTCCTCCAGATACCGAATGGCCGGACGAAGCGTTTCACAGGGAAAGCTCTGGGCAGACAGCAGATCCAACAGATGATAAAAGACGCTCAGCTTCTCCGCCCGCCGGTCTTCGAACAGGGAAAGCGCCCGCAGCTTTTCAAATTCCCGCAGGCAGACGGCCGGATTGGAAACGGGCAGGGAAAGAAACGTATGGCCCGGCAGGCCTGTACAGGTGAAATTGATCACCGGAAAGACTCCCGTCCGGTCGCCCCGCAGGCTGTAGGTTTCCCCCTGAGGCAGGATCACCGCATGGCTGCAATCGGATACCACCTGCTTTCCCTGATGCAGGTACGTGATCTGCCCTTCCTGACAGAAAGAAAGGCCGTAGGTTCTTCGGTTTTCAATCGTTTCTCTTCTCCCGGCGGGAGAAAAAACCGTAAAAATCTGCTTCACATCCAGAACAGTCATCTGGTTCAGCATTTTTTTCGGCCTCCTGAAAAGAATGGCGTTATTATCAGAGTGTCAAAAAAGGGGAGGTGCAGGAGGCACTGCCTCCTGCCGGGGTTATAGGGGCAGCGCCCCTAATTCTTGTGCCGCAGCACTTTTCCTGCAAACCAGCGAAGCGCTGTTTGCGGGCGCTGGCGGCCGACTTGGGGTTTTCAGGCAGGCCGATTATATCCTTTTCGCCTAAAAAATTCAAGAAAAACAGCCATTTAGGATCGGAAAGGTCAATGTAGGAGCGGTTTTCCCATTGTATTGCCGCACGGCTTTTTTTATAGTAAGAGCGAAAACCCGCGGACTTCAAAATCGCGCAGGAAGGGGACAGGAAAATGAAAACCTTTGGAAAAGAACCGGAGATGCTGACCGTCATGGTGCAGGGAGCCGATCCGGACAGGATCCGGGAACTGATGACGCTTTCCATTCCGGAGGGCGCAGAGGCCTTCGGCATGCAGTTTGAACAGCTGCGGCCTGAATACCGAACGAAGGAAACCTATCGGGAGCTGTTCGCCTTCGCCGGCATCCGCCCCGTATATGCCACCAATTACCGCACTGGCTATAACGGGGAAAAGACGGACGACCAGCTGGCGGCGGAGCTTTTGGAAATAGCGGAATGCGGTGCGACGCTATGCGACATGATGGGGGACTACTTCGACCGCCAGCCCGACGAAATGGCCGTCCATCCGTCGGCTATTGAAAAACAGCAAGAGCTGATCGCACAGCTTCATCAGCGGGGTGCAAAAGTGCTTATGTCCTCCCATATCTTCCGCTTTACACCGGCGGAGCGGGTTCTGGAAATCGCGCTGGAGCAGCAGCGGCGGGGCGCGGACATCTGCAAGATCGTCGCGGGCGCTTCCGATGTGGCGGAGGAGCTGGAAAACCTGCGGATCATTACGCTGCTGAAAGAATCGCTGAAAATTCCCTTTCTGTTTCTCAGCACAGGGCAGTGCGGACTTTTGCGGCGGGTCGGGGGCAAGCTTGGCTGCTGCATGTATCTGTGCGTCTATGAGCGGGACAGTCTGGCCTCCCCGGCACAGCCTTTGCTTCGGGATATGAAGCTGCTCCGGGATCGGATGATCCTCTGATTGTCCCGGGCAGCGGCGAAAGAAAAGCCGTTCCTAAAGAAAGCCGTTCCTAAAAAGCCGTTCTTTTCGAATTTTGATTCATGGGAAGGAGTCGCCTTTTATGATGTTTACGGGAAAGGCAGCCATGATTACCGGAGCCTCCGTGGGAATCGGCCGGGCCTGTGCGCTCAGAATGGCGCAGGAAGGGGCTTGCCTGATTCTTCTGGATCGCCGTTTGGAAACACTGGAGGCGCTGCGGGAGGAGCTTCTTGGACAAATGGGGACAGGCGGCAGCGACAGGCTGTTTGTCCGGCCCTGCGATATCAGCGACGAGCAGCGGGTAAACGAAACGGTTCGGGAAGCGGTGGAAAAGTTCGGGCGGGTGGATATTCTGGTAAACAATGCGGCCCTGTGGCGCTGCTGGACCCCCTTTCTGGAGGTTCCGACGGACGAATGGAAAAGGTTCTTCGACGTAAATGTGCTGGGAACCGTGTACTGCACCCGGGCCGTGCTGGGCGGCATGCTGGAAAGAGGCTATGGGCGGATTATCAACGTCGGCTCCGTGGCAGGCGTTTACGGAAACGCAAACATGGTTCATTATTCCGCTACAAAGGGCGCGCTGATCGCGCTGACGAAGGCGCTGGCCAAGGAGGTGGCCGCGCAGGGCGTTACCGTCAACTGTGTGGCCCCGGGCAGCGTAAGCCCTTCGGAACATTCCGACGTTACGTACACGGAGCCGAGCCAGCTTTCCTTTATGGGCCGCACCGGCAGCGACGCTGAGAACGCGGCGCTGATCTGCTTCCTGGCCAGCGACGAAGCAAGCTATATTTCCGCCCAGAATATCCAAATCGACGGCTGCCGCAGGAAGCAGTAAAACGCCGGTCAGATTCGATACTTTTTCCGCATTTCTCCTGGAGTCATGCCGAAATGGGCCTTGAATTTTTTCCGAAAGTAGGAGGCGGAGCTGAAGCCCAGCTCGTCGCTGACCGATTCCACCGGCTGGTCTGTGGAAAGAAGCAGATCCCGGGCGCGCTCTAAAAGCAGCTGGCCGCGCAGCGCGTTGAGCGTCACATCCGACGACTTCTGAAAGGCGGCATAGAGCGCGGCCTCGCTGATGGCGTTATGCTTGGCCAGCTCCGCCGCCCGTGCGTGAGGATGCTCCATCAGGTATTGCCGGGTGGTATCCACAATTTGCCGGGTGCGGCAGGGCGTACAGTAGCTCATTCGCGGCAGCAGCAGGGCCGTCAGCGTATAGAACAGGCCGATTTCCCGGGCGGACAGCCGGGGCGCGGCTGCAATCTGCCGAAAAAGCCCGGCGGCGTCCTCGTCAAAGGGAATCACCTGTATCGGATACGCATGCCCTTCAAAATTCGGCAGGAAGTGAAAACCCAGCGAAATCAGCCGCACTTCCGGCTCTCCGTACCAATAGGACTGGTAACGCACGCCCTTGGGAATGTAGAAAATTTCTCCCGCATGAATGTCAATGCTGCCGGAGGCGTCCGTGATTCGAAAGCGGCCGTTCAGCATCATCGCAAAATAATGGCTGGGCGAACCGGCCCGGTTATCGGTATAATGAAAGCGGACGTGGGTAATGGTGCGAAAATAAAAGCTGCTGGAGAATATTGCGTCATTCATTGGAAAACTCCCCATTATAATTAGAGAAAATTACCTCTTAATTTGGAGAATAGCATACCGGGGCGGAGAAGTCAAGGTGATATAATGACCTCAGCTTTCCAATGCGAAACCCTGAAGGGAGGAATTTTCATGAACGGAAAACAGATCGTTTTTACCGCCGCCAACCGTGCGGAACTGCTGGATGTGGAGCTGCCGGAGGTCGGCGAGCATCAGGTCATGGTGCAGACGGTGATCTCTACCATCAGCGCGGGGACGGAGCGCGCCAATCTCACCGGCGACCCCAACGTCGATCCTAACGGAGCGTCTCGGGTGTCGTTCCCGCGCAGCTCCGGCTACAACAGCGCCGGAATCGTCGTGCGCACGGGCAGCGCCGTGACCGGCGTGAAGCCCGGCGACCGAGTGGTGGTCTACTGGGGCAAACATCAGAACTATAACGTGGTGCCGGAAGAGCAGGTCATCCCATTGGACGGCGAAGGTCTGCCCCATTCCCTTTCCTTTGAAACGGGAGCGCTCAGCTTTATTACGACCTTCCCCATGGCAGCCATCCGCAAGACGCGGCTGGAAATGGGCGAAAGCGCCCTTGTGATGGGGCTGGGCGTACTGGGACTGATTGCCGTCAAGCTGCTGCGGGCCGCAGGGGCCGTGCCGATAATCGCCGCAGACCCCAACCCCCGTCGGCGGGAACTGGCCCTGAAATACGGCGCGGATGATGCCTTCGATCCCCTGCAGGAGGATTTTGCCCGGCAGGTGAAAGACGCAACGCACGGCGGCGTGAACACGGCGATTGAGGTCACGGGCGTCGGCGCGGGCTTCAACGAGGCGCTGGACTGCATGGCGAAGTTCGGACGGGTGGCGCTGCTGGGCTGCACCCGAAACGCCGATTTCACGGTGGACTATTATAAAAAAATCCATGGCCCGGGCATCACCGTCATTGGCGCGCACACCATCGCCCGGCCGAACGTGGAGTCTCATCCGGGCTGGTTCACCCATCGGGACGATATTCAGGCGGCGCTTCGGCTGTGCGCGGGCGGGCGGCTGAACTTGGAAGAGATGGTGGAAGAAACCCATTCTCCCGAGGAGTGCGCGGCCGTTTACGAGCGTCTGGCCTTTGACCGGAATTTCCCGATTGCGGTTCAGTTTGACTGGAGGAAAATGAAATGAAGGAAATGAAGGAAACAAAAAAACTGAAAATTGCCCAGATCGGCGTGGGCCACGATCACGCTACGGCGGCGATTCGGACGCTGAAGGAGCAGAGCGATCTGTACGAGCTGACCGGCTTTGCCGTCGTTCCCGGCGATGAAGAAGTCTTTGCACAGACAAAACAGGTTTACGACGGCATTTGCCGGAAAACCGCGGACGAGATTCTGAACGACCCAAGCCTGGACGCGGTCTGCATCGAAACCGAAGACCGGCGGCTGACGGAATACGCCATCCGGGCGGCGGAACGGGGCCTTCCCATGCACATGGATAAACCCGGCAGCGCCTCCGACGCAGACTTTGACCGGCTGATGGATCTGGTGGAAGAAAAGCAGCTTCCCTTCCAGACCGGCTATATGTACCGCTACAATCCGGCGGTGGTTCAGCTGATGGAGGATATCCGCGCGGGACGGCTGGGCGAAATCTATTCTGTCGAGGCTCAGATGAACTGCCTTCATACCGTTGAAAAGAGAAACTGGCTCGGCAACTATCCCGGCGGGATGCTCTATTTTTTGGGCTGCCATCTGATCGATCTGATCTATGCCATTCAGGGCGAGCCGGAGGAAATTTTCCCCATGAGCATGCCTTCCGGTCTGGACGGCGTA
The DNA here is from genome assembly GCA_004556545.1 of Clostridiales bacterium. Taxonomy (GTDB): domain Bacteria; phylum Bacillota; class Clostridia; order Christensenellales; family Aristaeellaceae; genus Limiplasma. The sequence goes on along the minus strand of SFGO01000036.1, from coordinate 8,947 downwards.
ACCGCCGATGATTTCGGCATGGTGGTGTTCCGCTACCGCAACGGCATTTCCTTTGCCAAGAGCACGGCGGTGGAGTACGGCGGCTTCGAGCGCCGTCAGCTGGTGGTCTGCGGCTCCAAGGGCACCGTAGAGCTCAAGCCCTTTGAATGGCTGGATCAGGACGCCAAAGTCTTTTCTTCTCAGAAGACCGGTGTCCGGGAGGCCTTTGATCCGGGCTGGCACGTCCGGGGAAGCTATCACGATACGCCCTCCCACGGACGGTACGACGCGATGTTCCGGGCCTTTGCGGCCTATGTGAAGGGCGAGGAAAAGAACCCCTTCTCCTATGAATACGAGCGGCGGCTGCACAAGCTGATTCTGAAGTCCTGCGGATGCACAGAAGTTCGTTGAAAAGGAGACAAAACAGTCATGAATGAAGCCAGAAAGGTGCTGCTGATCGGCGGCGGCGGAACGTTGGGCGCCTATACGGCGGAAGAACTGCTTCGGATGAACTGTCAGGTGGACGTGATCTGCCTGGAAGACAACCAGCCCGCGCGGGAAGGCCTCTGTTTCTATCAGGGCCGGGCCACGTTAGATTATCTGGCGGCGTTTCTGAAGGAACGGCGCTACGACGGCATTATCAATTACCTGCACTATCCGAATGCGGAGGATTACAAGCCTGTTTATCGGCTGCTGTCCGCCTCCGCCGAACGGGTGGTCTTTCTTTCCTCCTACCGCATCTATGCGGACCGGGCGCATCCCATCACCGAAAACGCGCCCATCCTGTACGACGTTCTTCAGGGCGTGGACGAGGGCTTCCTGCAGAAGGAAAAATACGCCGTTTCCAAATCGGAGGGCGAAAAATTTCTCCGGGAAGAATGCGGCGGCGGGCGCTGGATCATCGTCCGGCCTGTGATTTCGTTTTCCCGCCACAGGTTTGACCTGGTCACTCGTTCCGGGCATGAAATCCCCGAAGCCGTCCGGCAGGGAAAACACCTGTCTCTGCCGAACATCTGCCGTGACCGGACGGCCGGGCTGGACTGGGCGGGCAACTCCGGCAAGCTGATCGCCCGTCTGCTGTTTCAGCCGCAGGCGTTGGGCGAGGCGTTTACCATTTCCTCCGCCCAAAATTGGACTTGGGGGCAGGTGGCGGAGGCGTATGCGGAACTGACCGGGCTTCAGGTGGATTGGGTCGACACGGAGGACTATCTCCGGGACAACCCCAAGCTGCAGCGGGATCCCTGGATTCTGAAATACGACCGTTTGTTCAACCGGGTCATTGATAATACGAAGGTGCTTCAGGCTACCGGCCTGTCTCAGGCGGATTTCGTTTCCATCAAAGAAGGAATCCGCATAGAGCTGGAAAAATATGCAAAGGAGTCATGACGGATGAAAGCTATTTTGGTAAACGACGACAAAAGCTTGCGGTGGGATAACGTACCCGACCCCGTTCTGAAAAGCGAAGAAGTGCTGGTGGAGATTCATGCCGCCGCGTTGAACCGGGCCGATCTGATGCAGCGGGAAGGCGACTATCCGCCGCCTCCCGGCTGCCCGGAGTGGATGGGGCTGGAAATCGCGGGCGTCATTACGGACATGGGCGAGGAAGCCCGGGCAAAGTCCCGCTGGAAGCCGGGCGACCGGGTCTGCGCCCTGCTGGGCGGCGGCGGATATGCGCAATACGCGGCTGTGAAATATGATATGCTCATGCCTGTGCCGAAAAACTGCACCATGGAAGAGGCGGCGGCGATTCCCGAGGCCTTTGCCACGGCCTACCTGAATCTGTTTTGGGAGGGCCGTCTTCAGCCCGGCAATACCCTGCTGATGAACGCGGGGGCTTCCGGTCTGGCCAGCGTCATTATTCCCATGGCCAAGGCCTTTGACGCGCGGGTGATTACCACCGTCCTGACCGACGAGATTGCCGCCTCCATCGCCCACCTGCATGCGGACCGCGTGGTGGTTACGCCGAAGGAAAGCATCGTGGACGCGCTGAAGGAAGAGCTGGCGGACGGCCACGGCGTGGATGTAGCCATCGATTGTCTGGGCGGTGAAATCATGGGCCAATGCCTGCCTTATCTGACCCACGGCGCGCGTTGGATCATGATCGCGGCGCTGGCGGGCCGGATGACCCAGATCGATCTGAAAAACATTTACGTCCGCAATGTGCGCATCATCGGCAGCACGCTGCGCTCCCGCACGCCCGCCGTCAAGGCGCAGATTCTGGCCGAGCTGGTGGAAAAGGTCTTCCCGAAGATCGAGTCCGGCGCGGTGAAGCCCACCATTTACAAGGTGCTGCCCATCACCGAGGCCGAGGCGGCCCACGAAATCCTTTACAAAGGGCAGAATGTGGGCAAGGTGGTTCTGAAGGTCAAATAAAGAAAACCGCCGGTTTTTTTGAAGGAATCGTCCGAATCGTCCCCCGGAGCTTTCCCGCTTCGGGGGATGTTTTTGCGAAAGATACTGTCAGCGGCCCGTTTGACCCGGATTTGACCTTCATTTCCTCTGGTGAAGCGAAGCGCTTTATGCTATACTGAAGAAGACGGCAGCCGCCGGACGGAAAGGAGAACCTCATGAGCCTGAATGAAACGGCCCATCCCTACACCATGGAAGCCCTGAGGGCCAAAAAGGGATATATTATTGATATGGACGGCGTGATCTACCACGGCAACATGCTGCTGCCCGGAGTGGAGCGCTTTGTGGATTTTCTCAAGAAGAACGACAAGCGGTTTCTGTTCCTGACCAACTCCAGCGAACGGGCGCCCCGGGAGCTGCAGCAAAAGCTGGCCCGGCTGGGGCTGGACGTGGACGAGAGCCATTTCTATACCAGCGCCATGAGCACCGCGGCCTTCCTCAAGGGCCAGTGCCCCGGCGGCAGCGTGTACGCCATCGGCGAGCCGGGTCTGTTCGGCGCGCTGTATGACGCGGGCTTTACCATGAACGAAGTCAACCCGGATTATGTGGTGCTGGGCGAGACCCACACCTACAATTATGAAAAAATCGAGCGGGCGGTGCAGCTGGTGCTGGGCGGCGCCAAGCTGATCGGCACCAACCCCGACCTGACCGGCCCCATTGAAAACGGCATCGCGCCCGCCTGCAAGGCGCTGATCGCTCCCATCGAGCTGGCCACGGGCCGCAGCGCTTATTTCCTGGGCAAGCCCAATCCGCTGATGATGCGCCACGGCCTGCGCCGTCTGGGCGTTAACACAGATGAAGCCGCCATCATCGGCGACCGGATGGATACCGACGTTATCGCGGGCGTAGAAAGCGGCATCGACACGGTGCTGGTGCTTTCCGGCGTTACCACCCGGGAGGAAATGAGCCGGTTCCCGTATCGGCCCCGGTATGTTCTCAACGGCGTGGGCGATGTGGTAGGCTGACCGGGCGCCCGCCGCAGGATCAACAAAAGGGGAATTCAAATGCAAGGATACTCTGGTGTTTCGGAAAAGACAGCGCGCGTGTTGACGGCGCTGTTTTTCCTGCTTCTGGCGCTGATTGGATTTGGGACGGTGCGGGATTACGGCATGCCCTACGACGAGTACACGGAAATGGACATCTTTCACAGCAACGTGGAAGAATACCGCCTGCACTGGCCTTTTCCCATCCGGGAGGGGTTCTTTTCTCAGGAATTGGACGTGCCCATCTCCCAAAGCATCGAAAAGGATCACGGCATCTGCGCCTATTACCCGCTGATCCCGCTGCTGCCCCTGATCCGGGAGGATATCTGCACCTATTCGCTGGTGTGGAGCCTTCTGACCGAGTGCTGGTTCCTGCTGGGATGTCTGGCGGTGTACGGCGTGTGCCGCAATCTGGCCATGAGCCGCCCGGTCAGCTGCGCCGCCGTGCTGCTTTTGTACCTCTGTCCCCGTTTCTTTGCGGAGGGACATTATAACAATAAAGACGTGGTGCTGCTGTGCCTGTTTCTGCTCACCTTCTGGCAGGGAGCCCGGCTGCTTCGAAAGCCCACCCTTGGCCGGGGACTGCTGTTATCCCTGTTCGGAGCCATGGCGTTCAACACCAAAATCGTGGGCATTTTCGCCTGGGGACTGATGGGTCTTGCCGTGATCGTCTCCCTGACGGTGCAGAAGAAATGGAACCGCTCCATGGTGGGACTGGCCGCTGCGACCATTCTCAGCTTCGTTGGTTTCTACGCGCTGCTGACGCCGGCCCTCTGGTCGGATCCCATCGGCTTTTTCCGCTGGTGCATGGATAACGCCGTGAATTTTTCCCGCTTCGGCGGCGAGGTGCTGTTCCGGGGCGCACGGTTTTGGGACATCAATCATGAAACGCCCCTTCCCTGGTATTATCTGCCGTTTATGATTCTGGTCACTGTGCCGCTGCCCACGCTGTTTCTGACGGCTGTGGGAAGCCTGCGGGTCCTCTGGGAGCCGCTGCACCGGAAAACGCAGAATTTGGCCGAGCCCCGGCAGCTGCTGGCACTGGCCTTTCTGGCGGCGTTCGCAGCGCCCGTCCTGTACAGCTGCGTGGGCAAACCGCTGATGTACAACGGCTGGCGGCATTTCTACTTTGTTTACGCGGGAATGGTGCTGCTGGCCGCGCTGGGGCTGGATGGGATCCTGCAACGTCTGCGGCAGCGCAGGGCGCTTCGCCGTACGGCCGCAGGGCTGACGGCGGGATTTCTGGCGCTGAGCGCCGTGGGGATCGGGCTGAATCATCCCTATGAATGCGCCTACTACAACGTGCTGATCCCCCGGGACGCCACCGAAACCATGGAAATGGATACCTGGAACGTATGCCCCACCGGCGCGTACCGGCAGCTATTGAACCAGACGGAGGGCCACGTGACCATCGGCTGCTATTTCAATGATCTGATCCCGGCAGCCTACAAGCTGCCCGCCGACCTGCGGGCCCGGCTGACCGTCACTCACGAGGACGACGAGCCGTACCTTTATTACGGAGCTACCTATGGGTGGGTCTATTATGCCGTGCCGCCGGAGGGCTACCGGGAGCTTTTCTCCATCAAAAGCTATGGCAATACCGTCGGAACGGTGTATGAGCGGGTAGAGGAACCCTGATTCCGAACTTTATTTCTATTTTCTTAAAAAATGCTCCGAATTTTGGAGCGTTTTTTTCTTGACATTCTTATAAGACTCTCATACAATGTTATATACGGTCAGAAAGCTGGCCAGAACTATATAAGGAAGATACAGCAAGATGGATGAGCTTCGATTTATTCCTATCAACACCGAAGACAGTGACCCCGGCGTCTTCGTTCAGGGAACCCACGTCCCCGCACGGCTGGTAGAAGAAAGCGGCGTCTGGATCCGGGAGGCGGGCAGCGCCATTCTGACGCAGGATCAGTACCAGATCGCGCCCTTTCATCATACGCTTTGGCTGATCGCCGACGAGGGCGACATGACCATGACCTTCGGCGCCCAGCGCCTTCGCTTCAAGAAGGGCGAATGCTTCGTCATTCCCGCAGGAACGACGGACTGCCGTCTGGAGGAAGCCCGGGACAGCCGCCTTCTGTGGTTCACGGTGGACGGAGCGCTGGCCACGGCGTTCCTGCGGCAGATGAACGCCTACAATCTGGTTCCCGCCCGGCAGGGCATCCTGCCCAATCAGGTTTTGCTGATTCGGCAGATCGTGCAGGTGCTGGTGCGTCACAGCGGCACCGATCAGGCCAGCTTCCAGCTGGCGCAGCTGCTCTGGGCGCTGCTGGCGGCGCACAGCGGCCACAGCGTGGCCACCAACGCGGTGCTGAGCCATGAGATCGCCCGGGTGGTGGACGCCATGCGGCAAAGCCAGTATCAGGCCAACTTCAGTCTGGCGGAAATGGCCGCCATCAGCCGTATGCCCATGGAGACCTTCCGCAAGCGTTTCACCACGGAGCTGGGCATTCCGCCGCTGGGCTACCTGCAGTTCCAGAAGATGGAGCGGGCCAAGACCCTGCTGCGGGGCGGCATGAGCGTGCGCCAGACCGGCGTGGAAATCGGCATGCCCGATCCCTATCACTTTTCCAAGCAGTTCAAGCATGTGGTCGGCATGAGCCCCACCGCCTACCTCAAGCACGTCGGCCCCATGGAGCCGGACGACCGGGCCTGAGCTGCCCTGCGGCCCAGCCACCGGAGGGACAAACTTTTTTCAAAAACCAGCGCAAGCCTTTGCACAAAAAGGCTTGCGTATTTTTCGGACTGTGCTATACTGAACAATGGTAATCCATCCTCATACTTTTTTTATACGATAAGGAGACTGTGCGATATGATCCGGAAGATTGGTATCCTGACCAGCGGCGGCGACAGCCCCGGAATGAACGCAGCCGTCGTGAGCGTCGCCCGCTGCGCCGCTATGAACGGCATCCAGCTCATGGGCATCAAGCGCGGCTATAACGGCCTGCTGGGCCTGAGCAAGAATCCCGAGGACGATATTTGCGCCCTCGATCTGGAAACGGTGCTGGATATTGCCGATCAGCGCGGCACCTTCCTGCGCACTGCCCGCTGCGTGGAATTCAAGCAGCCTGAAGTACGGCGGCAGGCCGCGGAAAACCTGCGCCAGCTGGGCATTGACGCGCTGGTCGTCATCGGCGGCGACGGCAGCTTCACCGGCGCCATGTACCTGTGCGAGCTGGGCATCCCCTGCGTGGGCATCCCCGGCACCATCGACAACGATCTGGGCTACACCGAGGCTACGCTGGGCTATGATACCGCGGTAAACGTGTGCGTGGAGGCCGTGCGCTCCATCCGCGCCACCAGCCGCAGCCATGACCGTCCCCACGTGGTGCAGGTGATGGGCCGCAACTGCGGCGACATCGCCATGAAGACCGCCATCGCTACCGGCGCTGAAATGCTGGTCGTGCCCGAAATGGAGTGGGATGTGGACGAAGTGGCCGCCCGCCTGAACCACCTGATCGAGCAGGGCAACACCCGCGCTACGCTGGTCATCAGCGAGCACTGCTGGGACAACATGAAGCCCTTCGACTGGCGCAAGTTCCTCAACGATAACGGCAAGACCGTGTATCCCGGCGAACCCATCAGCGCCGAATACCTGGCCAGCATCCTCAAGCGGAAGTGCAACGGCGCGGAAGTGCGTTCCACCGTCATCGGCTACACCCAGCGCGGCGCTCAGCCCACCGCGCAGGACAGCGCCTTCGCCTTTGAGGCGGGCTATCTGGCCGTGCAGCTGCTCAACCGGGGCATTGCCAACCAGGCCATCGGTATCCGTCACGGCCGCGTGTTCAACATGCCGATCGCCGACGCGCTGTGCATGAAGAAGAACTTCGACCGGGAGCTGTACGAGCTCATCAACAAGCTGTAATTTTTCCCCCCAATCAAACGATTCGGCCCGTATCCGATGCGATGCATTCGTTTCGGACACGGGCCGGATTTTGTTTTGGGTTCTTTACAGCAGCGTCACGCCGGCCTCCTGGCAGATGCGGTGGGTCTCCTCATCCCAGATGGACGACTGCACTTCGCCGATATGGGCCTTGCCCAGCAGCAGCATGCACAGACGGCTCTGGCCGATACCGCCGCCGATGGTCAGGGGCAGTTCATCGTTGAGCAGCATTTTGTGGAAAAGCAGCTGACGGCGGCTGTCGCAGCCTGCCAGCGTCAGCTGGCGATCCAACGCCTGACTGTCCACACGGATGCCCATGGAGCTGATCTCAAACGAGCAGTCCAGCACGGGATTATAGAAGAGAATATCGCCGTTCATGGTCCAGTCGTCGTAGTCGGGGGCGCGGCCATCGTGGGGCTGGCCGTTGGACAGCTTGCCGCCGATGCCCATCAGGAAGGTAATGGGATGTTCCCGCACGAAAAGATACTCCCGCTCCTTGGGGGTCTTGTCCGGATAAAGATCCAGCAGCTCCTGCGCGGTGACGAACGCGACCTCCCGGGGCAGCTGGGTATGCAGCTTGGGATAGCGGCCGTTGACAATCAGCGAAGCGTCGCTGATGCAGCCCACGATCTCCCGCACCGCGTCCTTCAGGGTATTCAGGTTGCGGGTCTCCGGGGTGATGACCCGCTCCCAGTCCCACTGATCCACGTAGACGGAATGCAGGTTGTCCAGCTCTTCATCCCGGCGGATGGCGTTCATATCGGTATAGATGCCCTTGCCCGGGTGAAAATCGTAGCGGAACAAGGCCATGCGCTTCCACTTGGCCAGAGACTGCACCACCTGCGCGTCCATGCCCGCCGCAGGAATATCAAAGCTGACAGGGCGTTCCACGCCGTTCAGGTCATCGTTCAGGCCGGTGGAGGGTTCCACAAACAGCGGCGCGGACACGCGCTTCAAATTCAGCGCCTGGGCCAGATGATCCTGAAAAGTACGCTTGATCAGGCTGATGGCGGCCTGGGTTTCATAAAGGCTCAGCTTCGGCTCATAACCAGCCGGAATAAAGGTTTTGCTCATTGCTCCCGCCCCTTTGCGATCGAGGATTTGTTCCTGCCTATCATAGCATTTTCCGTGGAAATTGTCATGTACTCTTTCTGTCTTTGCCAAAAAGAAAGGGGAGAGGATGTCGGAGAAGCTGGGCGGGTAGTTCATGGAGGTTTTTTTGCGTAATCGCGTTTTTTTCCCGAAAAATGCTTGACAATTCCTCCCTCTTTTTATATAATAGCTCCTGCATCCAATGATGCGGTGGGGAATTGTGTAATGGCAGCACCTACGACTCTGACTCGTATTGTCTAGGTTCGAATCCTAGTTCCCCAGCCATGGCTCCATGGTCAAGCGGTTAAGACGTCGCCCTCTCAAGGCGAAATCAGGGGTTCGATTCCCCTTGGAGCTGCCATGAAATCTGCCGTGATTTGCTGAAATCACGGCAGATTTTTTTTGTTGGCCTTTTTTTGCATAAAAAAAACCTCCCGCCGTCAGAACGGCAGGAGGTCAGTCTGTCGAAAAACCCAAAGTTGGCCGCTGTTGCCCGCAAACAGCGCTTTGCGGCCCGCCCCGCGTGTCTGCGGCCAAGCCCTGCGCTACGCTGGTGCTTGGCTACGCGCTTCATGGCTTTCAGCCATTT
>SFGO01000154.1 GCA_004556545.1 Clostridiales bacterium | reverse complement strand
CATTTACGTTCGTGCGCGCTCGTGCTCACTCTAATCCTCTTTCAAAAAGGGCAAGGCTTTTTCCCTCCGCTGCCTATCGCCGCTCTGCTCCGGCGCAGTTGGCGGTGGGCAGGCTTACCCCTTACGGGTTCCGGCGTTTTCCCGAAGACAGGCGCGAGCCGTGGCACGGCAGGTGCCACGGCTATCTGTGCGCGATGGATACAGGGAACCCGACCAAACCCGCGAGCCGCGAGGCCCGTCGCCGAGCGGCGGTAATTTTACGGCCAGCTCGCTTTCCCTGAGCTACCCCGCGCCCCTTGGGCGCGGTGTGGGGTGCAGGGCATCGCCCTGCCAGACCCGCGAGCCGCGAGGCCTGTCGCCGAGCGGCGGTAGTTTCGCAGTCAAGCTGCATGTCCCTCGAGCACCCTGCGCGCCTGCGGCGCGCAGTCCGGGGTCAAGGGGTACTACCCCTTGAGCAGGAGGGGGAGTGGGCGTTGATGACGCCGACGGCCTGAAGGTAGGCGTAGAGGATGGTGGTGCCGACGAAGGTCATGCCGCGCTTTTTCAGGTCGGCGGAAATGGCGTCGGAGAGGGGAGAAGAGGTAGGGCCAAATTCCCGGATTGTTCGGCCACCGGTCCAGCCCCAGAGATAGGCGGAAAAGCTGCCGAATTCCCGCTGAATGTCCCGGAAGACCCGCGCATTGCGCACGGCGGCTTCCAGCTTGCGGCGGTTGCGGATGATGGAAGCGTCCTGCTGGAGGACGTTCAGCTTGGCTTCGTCAAAGGCGCAGACCGACTCCAGCCGGAAGCCGTCAAACGCCCGGCGAAAGGCTTCCCGCTTGTTCAGCACGCATTCCCATGAAAGCCCGGCCTGAAAGCTTTCCAAAATCAGCATTTCAAACAGACGGCCGTCGTCATGAACGGGCACGCCCCATTCCTCGTCGTGATAACGCACGTACAGCTCGTTCTGCGGATTTGCCCAAGGGCACCGGGTTTTGCCGTCCTTCCATGTAAGCTCGGCCAAGAAAAGGCCTCCTTTCGGAAAATTGGAGATGCAAAACCCCGGACAAAGCGTCCGGGGAAAGAAAACGGAAAATTCTTTCATGAGTCATGCGTCTTGCCGCCGAATGGCAGTCCGGATCAGCCAACGGCAGGGAGCTGCACTAGACCCGCGAGCCGCGAGGCCTGTCGCCGAGCGGCGGTAAAACCCAGCCAACCCGCATGTCCCACGAGTTGCCACGCGCCTTTTGGCGCGGTTCGGGGTGCAGGGGGTCACTCCCTGCCAGACCGGCGAGCCGCGAGGCCTGTCGCCGAGCGGCGGTAAAACCCCGGCCAACCGGCATGTCTCCCTACGCCCCTGCGCGCCGGAGGCGCGCAGTCCGGGGTAAGGGGTACTACCCCTTGAAGTGGAACATTTCGATCAGGAAGAGCCAGGTAAGGCCGTAGTAGGCGATGACTGCCACAAGGTCGTTCAGGGTGGTGATCAGGGGGCCGGAAGCCACGGCGGGGTCGATGTGAATCTTCTTGAACAGCATGGGGATGGTGGTGCCGGTGATGCTGGATAGGAACATCGCCAGAACCATCGCCGCGCCCAGACAGCCGGAAACCCCGAAAGCAAAGCCCCAGCTTTCCGCCTTGAAGAAGTGGATGTAAAGCCCGATGGCCACGAAGGAAGCGCTGCCCAGAATCACGCCGTTCAGCAGGCCGATGCGGGCCTCTTTCCAGACCAGCGCCAGCTTTTCCTTGCCGCTCAGGTTTTCGTCCATCAAAACGCGGATGGTAACGGCCAGCGACTGCGTACCAACGTTGCCGGCCATGTCCAGAATCAAAGACTGGAAGCAGACCACCAGCGTCAGCTGAGCAACGACGGCCTCGAAAACGCCTACGACGCTGGAAACGACCAGCCCCAGCCCCAGCAGAATCAATAGCCACGGCAGACGCTTGCGCAGGCTCTCGCCGATAGGCTCCTTCAGGTCTTCCTCGGAAGTCAGACCGGCTAGCTTGGCGTAGTCGTCGCCCATTTCGTCGTCCACGACCTGCAGGAAGTCCTGCGCGGTGATGACGCCCAACAGCTTGTTCTGGTTGTCCAGGACGGGAATGGAGTCTTCGGAATAATCGCGGATGGCGTTAACGCAGTCCTCAATGCGCTCCTGCGCGTACACGTAAGGGTAAGAGGTAATCACCAGCGAGTTCAGGGGCGTGTTTTCCCGGGCGATGATTAACTCCTTCAGGTCGATAGCGCCGTAGAAGGTGCGGTCCTTGTCGATGACGTAAATGGTGGAGATGTTGTCGTTCTCCGCCGCCTGATCGATCAGTTCCTTCATGGCCTCCCGGACGCTGATGCCCTCGGTGACTTCGATGTAGTTGGTGGTCATGACGCTGCCGATCTCGTCCTCGTCAAAGGACCAGAGCAGGTTCACGTCGTGGCGGGTGTCCTCGTCCAGAAGATCCATCAGGTTGTTGCGCTCGGTTTTGTCCAGCGTTTTCAGGTACTCTACCACCTTGTCGGTCTCCATGTGGGAAAGTACCTGAATACGCTGCCGAAGCCCCAGCTCGTTCAGGTAGACCTCGATGTCCTCCGCGTATTCCAGCACGGTGGATAGGGTCTGCGCGTCCAGAACATGATAGAGCTTTTCGCGCTCGGCGCGGTTCAGGATGGCAAGAACGTCGGCAATATCGTTTTCGTGGTAGTTTTCAACTTTTTCTTTCAGCGCCTTGGGCGTGATGGTGCCCCGAACGATGCCGGCCAGTTCCTGACAGTAGTCGGGATGCTGAGCCGTGGCGTTTTCGTGGTCGTCGTCCGAATGAATCTCATGAGAAGCGTTTTCAGGCGCTTCGGAAGTTTTCAGATCCTCTTTTTTCCGTTCATCCTTTTCCTTCTCGTCCATGTTTCGTTCCTCCTTTTTTCGTTGCTCCACACCGGATGGGGCGGGCAGGGAAACCCTGACGGCAAGCCGGAAAAAGAGCGCAAAAAAACCATTGCGCCGAAGAAGCTCTTTCCGGGCCGGTCAAAAGGAGCAGAAGCCGACTGCGTTCGGGCAATGGCAAACAAAGACAAGCTGGATGGGTTCAGGCGCAGATCAACAGACAGCGGCGCACCCATCGCGGCGGTTTATCGTTTTCCATGCCCTGGCATCGTTGATGGCAACTGCCACCGTCCATTGTCTCACCTCCCGTGAACGGAAACGTTCGTTTTTTGCGCAATTATTGTAACAAAGAAAGGCCTCAAAGTCAATTTATCCATGGGATTTTGCCACAATTTTTCTGTAGAGCTACAATACATATTGGACAGTAAGGGCAAAAGAAAGAGACCGGAGGACTCCATGTGGTATAGTAGAGTTGACACAAACCAACCGAAAGGAG
>SFGO01000153.1 GCA_004556545.1 Clostridiales bacterium | reverse complement strand
TTGGCGTTCAGGAAATAACAGCCTGCATACGCCTCATCCTCGGGGCGGTCGATATCGCCGTCCCGCAGAGGCAGCTTCAGGTTCGGGGGAATCTTGCCGCCCCACTTGGGCAGGGATTCCTGCTTGGCCACCTCGATGGCCGCCTTGATGGCGCTGACCGTTTTCGTATCCGACTTCGGAATAATGGCGCTGACGCTGTACTTCGGTTCGCTGCCGTTGACGCTGTCAGGCTCCCAGCAGTGCAGGAAGGAAAAGCGGCACGGGATCATGACCTTCTTGGGATTGGAAAAGCTACTCATCTTCTTCATACCTCCGTAATCTCCGGGTGCGAATTGCCTTAAGTCAATCCGCACCTACACTCGGCAAATTTTCAATTTGCTCTCGTTAGTCAGGGCTAAAGCCCTTCCCTCCGAAGTCCTCTTGGGCGGTGCTGGCAGTGACAGCCTCGCGCCGGTCGGATTCCGGCACCAGCGTCAGCTTGCCATGGGGTTTCGTGACGTACTGGCCGAGGATGGAGCGGAACTGCTCCTTGCCCATGAGCTTCTCCATCTCGCCAATACCGATCAGGGTTTTCTTGTAGATGTCCTTGTAACCGGCAGCGGTCGCCGCCTGTACCACGTCGGCTTCGTCCGTGTACTTGCGGATGCTGCGGTGGGGATGGTACCAGTCCGCCACCTTGACACATCCGCCGTTTCCACGCTGTGTTTCCAGAGGATAATCGACCGTGAGCGCCGTAATATCCGAGCGGATGGTACGTCGGGTCACGCCCAGTTCCAGCGCGAGACGGCCCATGGATTCCTGTCTCCGCGCTGTCATGATGCGCATGATTTCAGCGCGGCGCTCGTTTGCCGTCACGGTCGATCACCTCTTTTCCTTGGCTCTGGCTGAAGCCTAACAGCCAAATAGGAAGGGTAATTTCCTATTTGAAAAATTTTCTCAAAGAAAATAAGGCCGCTCATGTCCGTGCTCCTGTTCCCGGAGCCGGGGCATGGAGCGGCGCAGGCGGTACTGCCGTGTTCCAAAATGCAAAAAGGCCGGGCAACGGATACCAAAGCAAAAAAGAAACCCGCCGAATGCATGCTTTGAACAAAGCAGTCATCCGGCGGTGGTACTCCGTTGCCTCGGCGTCCGTTACTCGGTCTGGTTGCAAAAATGCGTGTCCATCAAGGAAATCGGGCTTTACCGGGAGTGCAACCCGTAAGCCACGCGGCGGCTGTTATGGCCAGATGAACCGTCATGGCAAGAGAATCGCCTCCCTCGCTCGGATTCAGTCCCGTTTCCATGCGACGCTATACAGTTTTCCTGAGCGCGTGCGCCGGATTTCCACCGGCAGTTTGCAGCCTTTACAGCAGGGTGTTTTATGAGCCGCATGGACAAGGTTCAGATAAACAAAATGAAAATCGCCGCGTCAGGTAAGGTCTTGATCGTCAAAGGGATCGCCGCATTCGGGGCAGAATTTGCCCGTTGCCGTCGCGCCGCAGGCGCATTTCCACGCGTTTGCGCTCTGAGGTGTTGCGCTCGGCTGTGAAGCCTGTGCCTGCTGCTGCGCGCCCAGCTGGAATAGTTGTGCCGCGTTCATACCACCGCCCTGTTGGGCCATATTCATGCCCATGAAACTGGTGAACGCGCCGCCCTGATTTTTCGCAGTGTCCTGCATGGCCTGCGCCTGCGCGCTCACCAGGTGCGCCGCCGCCATGTTCGCGTTGCGGAAAACGGCGTTCTTCTGAAGCCCCTTGATCATCGCCTCGTCCTTTTCAGAGGCTTTGACGGAGTTCACGCCGAAGGAGACGATTTCCACGCCGCGCAGGTTGACCCATTTTTCGGAAAGCACGTCATTGAGCGCATCGGCGATTTCGGCGGTATGCCCCGGCAGCGCGGTCAGCAGTTCGCTCTTGAGCTGGCTATCGATCTGCTCGCGGGTGTAGTCGCCTTCCACGTTGCCGCAAACGTTGACGTAGAACAGCGTCGGGTTGGTGATGCGATAGCTGTATTCGCCGAAGCAACGGATGGAGACGTCCATATTCAGGCCGATGTTGCTGTCCACCACGCGGAAGGACACGGTGCTGGGCGTTCCGTATTTGTTGCCCAGGATCTCCTTGGTGTTGAAAAAATAGACCCGCTGATCCCTGTTGGCCTGACCGCCGAAGGAAAGGCAGTCGAAGGTGGTTTTCAGAACGGCTTTCATCTTCTCGTCATTGAGCGGCCCGCAGAAGATGCTGGGCTCATCGCCCTGTTCAAAGACATACTCGCCCGGCTCGGCGCAGAAATCGACGATTTTTCCCTGATCCACGATCATCATGCACTGGCCGTCGGCCACGGCGACGACACTGCCGTCCGAAATGACGTTGTCATCCTCATGCCGGCTGCCGCCAAAGCGGGCTTTTTCCTTTTTTTCCGCTTTCGTCGCCAGCACGTTGTCCGGCAGGGAATCCACATAAAAATACTCTTTCCACTGGCTGGCCAGCGTGCCGCCCGCCGCCTGTGTCGAAGCGTTTGGCGTCGTTGGCGAAGGTGATCTCGTCGCCGCTTTCCTCGGAAGCCATCATCTCCAGCGCTTCCGGCTCGTAATTGTTGCCGCAGGCGGCGCATTCCAGTCTGCAGCTTTCACCGCTGAACTTGAGCGGGCCGCCGCAGCTGGGGGCAATTATAGCTGGCAATACTCATGGTTCGTCCTTCTTTCGTTCAAAATTATTCCACCCGGGCCGCATACACTCGGCTGCACAGATCGACGCACTGATTGCGCAGCAGCGCCTCGATGTGATCGTCCACATTCTCGACCCCCTGCTGCTCCAGCGCGATCCGCTGCTGCTCCAGCCAGAGCATGAAGAACGCCTGAGAGGAGGCCACGGCGGCGCGATCCTTCTCCATAGAAAGGTCGATCCACTCCCTGTAGAGATCGTTGAGCTCGTTCGTCCACTTTTCCAGCCCCGGCAGCGTCTGATTTGCGGCCATCTGGGCGTGGAAGCTGCACATCTCGACGTGCTCGTCGCCCGCATCCATCGTATAGCGATGGCAGTAGGCCGGATAATCGCCGTAGCTGTCGCCATAGTCGTCATCGCCATACGGATTGTACCCCGGCACGAAGCCCGCGGTCTGGGGCTCCATTTCGTCGTCGGGCACGGTGTAGCCGTTTTCATCCATAATCCGGAGCCAGCAGGCATAGAGCGAATCAATGGTTCTGTCGTCGACTACGCCGGTTTGCTTGAGCAGCGCGTATTCCTGAAACCACTTCACGGCCTTTTCGGTATTGCCGCCGAATACGCCGTCCGGCTCTTCAAAGATGAATCCGGTATCCCAGAGCATCTGCTGAAGCTCGCGCACTTCCTCGCCGCGGTCGCCCCGTCTGAGATC
>SFGO01000152.1 GCA_004556545.1 Clostridiales bacterium | reverse complement strand
CGAGCCGCGAGGCCCGTTGCCGAGCGGCGGTAGCTTTACGGCCAACGGGCATGTCCCACGAGCAGCCCCGCGCCCTACGGGCGCGGTCCGGGGTCAAGGAGCACTGCTCCTTGTGCGAGCCATGAGGCCTGTTGCCGAATGGCGGTCTATGCTATGCAACCGGCAGGGAGCCGCACCAGACCCGCGAGCCGCGAGGCCCGTCGCCGAGCGGCGGTAAAACCCCGGCCAACGGGCATGTCCCACGAGCAGCCCCGCGCCCTATGGGCGCGGTCCGGGGTCAAGGAGCAGTGCTCCTTGACCGGTGGCGAAGGCGAAGAGGAGGTTGTAGCCGCCGCAGTCGCCGTCTACGTCCAGTAGCTCGCCTGCGGCGTAAAGGCCGGGAACCAGACGGCTTTCCATGGTGGCGGGATCGAACTCCGCAGCGTCGATGCCGCCTGCCGTGACCTGCGCCGCATCAAAGCCGCGCACGCCGGAAAGGGGCAGACGGAAATTCCGAATGGCGCGGGAAAGCGCCTGTATCTCCGCAGAAGTCCAAGCCGCTGCCGGACGCCCATCCATCGGAAGACCCGCCTGACGGAGAAGCGCTTCCGCCAAGGCGGGAACCGCCGCACCGGCGAAAAAGCGCGCCGCCGGACGGTCGCCCAGCTGTGCCAGACGAAGCCGCAGCCATTGGGCCGCGTCTGCGTCCGGCGCGCCGGTCAGCGCTTCCGTCAGATCAACGGATAGAATGTGGCCGGGCCGAACGCTTCGGGCCAGCTGCATGGCGGCAATTCCGCTGACCCCGTCCGCCGTGAAGAGTAGCTCGCCCCGGCGCTGATCCAGCGGATTTCCATTTTCGTCCAGCAGGGTCAGATGGGCCCGAACCCGCTGCCCTGCCAGCTTTTCCGGGATGGGCGCGGATGTTGTCAGCGGGCAGAGGGCAGGGCGGGGCGTGTGCAGCGTGTGCCCCAGCGCCGTCAGCAGCCCGTAGGCCGTGCCGTCGGTGCCGTGAGCCGGGGCCGCCGCGCCGCCAAAGGCCGCAATCACCCGCTCGGCATGAAAGCAAACGGGCCGTTCTTCCAGCAGCTCGCCTTTTTTGATTTTGCCGTTCTTTTTGCTTTTTTCCTCGCCGTAGACGCTTTCGGTCCCTTCCAGTACAAAGCCGCCGTCTTCCCGGCGAAGGGCCGTGACGCGCACGTTCTGGCGGCGTTCCACGCCCAGCGCGTCCATTTGGGCAAGCAGCGCGTCCACCGCAGCGGAAGCCTGATAACAGGCCGGATAGACCCGGCCCTCGTCCTCCTCGGTCAGGGAAATGCCCGCGCTCTCCAAAAAGGCTTCCACGGCCTGCCGGGAAGTATGCTCCAGGACGCTCAAAGCAAAGCCCGTCTGGCCGTAATACCGAAGCTGACCCCGATTGAGCAGATTTCCCCGGCCATTGCCCGTAACGCCCAGCTTTTTCAGGGGCTTCCGGTTTCGATCCAGCACCGTGACACGATGACCTGCCCGGGCTGCGGCGATGGCCGCTGCCGCGCCTGCCGCGCCGCAACCGATGACGATGACCCGCATCAGAAACGCCTCATTTCGTCAATCAGGCGCTGCTCGCCGTACAGGGCTTCCAGCAGATCGGTGTTGCGCATCATGCGCTCGCCCACCTTGCGGACGGCCTCCGCAAATTCGCCGCTCATGGCCCGCAGGCCGCCCATTTCCGGCAGGGGACAGCAGCACCATGCCCGGGGATCGATCTCCGGCACGGCTTTGACCGTCTGCCCTTCCGCCTGCATGTCCAGACGGATGCGCAGCGGAAAGAGCCGGCAGGCCAGCGGCCGGTATTCCCGAGGACAGGTTCCCTCGCATATCAGCCGCTTGCCGCCCTTGTAGAGAGAATCGTCCTCGGCCAGATGAAAGGGAAAATCGGGAATAGGCTTGCGGTAGAACCATTCTTCATAGGGAAACAGCAGCATGCCGTTTTCGCCGGTTTCGTCGCTTTCGCAGCAGGCAGCGCCGCACAGCTTGCCGCAGTTGGATTTCAGCGGGGTCAAATCGCCCAGAATTTCATAGCAGTCCCGCAGAGCGCGCACGGCGGCGGGACGAGCAACCAATGGCATGAATACGGACATGAAAAACGCCTCCCGAAAAAGATGCCTCTATCTTAGCAGGAACGGGCGGAATTGGCAAGGCGGGCCGGGCGTGCTATACTGTTGTCAGCTTTTGAAAAAGGAGGCGGGCCCATGCCGGAGCTTCATCTGACCATCCCGGCGGAGCTGGACGGGCAGACCGTCCGTCAGGCGGCCATGAAGGGGCTGGGGATGTCCAACGGGCTGTTCAAGCGGGCCAAATTCCACGGGCAGATTCTGCTGGACGGCGCGCCCGTGCTGGCCAACGCCGCCATCCGCGCCGGGCAGACCTTGCGGCTTTCCTTCCCGGAGAAGGAAAATACCGCTCCCGCCCCGGCGGCGCTGGAACTTCGGGTCGCCTTTGAGGACGAGCATCTGATGATGGTGGAGAAACCTGCGCCTCTGCCCTCGGCTTCCTCACCCCGACAAGCGCTGCCTACGCTGGAAAACGCCGTTTACGCTTATCTGGGCTGCCCGCCGGATTTCGTCTACCGGCCCGTGAACCGGCTGGATAAAGGCACCAGCGGGCTGATGCTGGTGGCCAAGACCGCCTATGGGCAGGATCAGATGCAGCGGCTTTTGCATACCGACTTGTTTCAGCGGGAATATCTGGCCGTTGCGGAGGGGCGTCTGCCGGAGAAGGAAGGCCTGATCGACCTGCCCATCCGCAAGATGGATGGGGCCACCGTGAAGCGGGAGACCGGCCCCGGCGGCAAGGAGGCCCGTACCTGGTACCGCGTTCTTCGGGAGGAAAACCATCGCAGTCTGGTCTGGCTTCGGCTGGACACGGGCCGCACCCATCAGATTCGCGTACATCTAAGCGCGTTGGGCTGTCCCATCGTGGGGGACTTTCTCTACGGCACGGAATCGGCAGAGCTGCCGGGCCGCTTTGCCCTGCACAGCTTCCGCTGCCGCTTCCGGCACCCGGTAACAGGCCAATGGGTGGAGCGGGAAAGCAGCCCGGAAGCGATCTTCGAGCCGCTGCTGACCCCTTCTCATTTCCCATAAAAGCAATCGCCCCTCTGACGGGCCTCTCCGCCAGAGGGGTGATTCAGCCTGTCGAAAAACCCCAAGTTGGCCGCCATTGCCCGCAAACAGCGCTACGCTGGTTTGCGGGGAAAGTGCTGCGGCACAAGGGTTAGGGGCGCTGTTCCGCAACCTCAATCGTCGTCTTTGGCACTGTCGTGCCAAATCCTCGTTTCGGTTGACGGCTGCCAGTCGCTAGCTGCCTTCGGCAGCTGCATCCACTGGATGCGCGCTCCTTCTCGCCGCCCTATAACCC
>SFGO01000151.1 GCA_004556545.1 Clostridiales bacterium | reverse complement strand
GGTTGTGCCCACTGGGCGACGGTGAACTTTTCAAATTCTATTTGAAAAGTTCAGTCTGCCAAAGGCAGACCGGGTTGCCCAAGGGCAACCCGCCTTGCGTCTTCCCTACGGTGCCTGCCGGAGTTATAGGGCGGCGAGAGGGAGCGCGCATCCAGTGGATGCAGCTGCCGAAGGCAGCTAGCCACTGACAGCCGTCAACCGAAACGAGAATTTGGCACGGCAGTGCCAAAGACGACGATTGAGGTTGCGGAACAGCGCCCCTAACTCTTGTGCCGCAGCACTTTCCCCGCAAACCGGCGTAGCGCTGTTTGCGGGCAACAGCGGACAACTCGGGGCTTTTCGACAGACTGTGCCGGGCGTAGCCCCGGCTTTTTTATTTCCCCTCGATTTCTCCTTCCCAACCGGCGCGGGTTGTGCTACAATGCATAGGAAAAACGGCGGGCGTCAGCGCCGCGCTTTTTTCTGTCTGGATTTTCAGGAATGATCCGATTACTACTCTTGACTGCTACTCTTGATTGCTATTTTTGATTGTTCTTTTCGAAAGGAGCCTTTATGCAAGCAGTACGTTCTCCCGCCGCCCGGCTGCGGAGCTTCCTCCGGGATTGCCTTTGCTGGGACCGGCCATTTGCCCGCAACGTCTTTCTGGTAGCCCTGCCCATGGTGATGCAGTCGTTGGTGGAAAGCTCGCTGCATATCGTGGACGGATTGATGGTGTCCGCGCTGGGCGACGCGGCCTATTCCGCCGTGACCCAGGCCAACCGCTTTACCTTCGTGTTCAATCTGTTCTGCTTCGGCACCTGCTCGGGCAGCGCCATTTTCATGAGCCAGTATTGGGGCGCGCGGGATATCAAACGGCTGCGCTGGTCCATGGGGCTGGCCATGCGCTTTGCCCTGATCGTGGCGGCGCTGTTCACCGCGGTAGGCATGCTGTTTCCCCGGCAGGTGGTGGCCTGCTTCCTGACCCCCGGCGAAAGCTTTGAGATGGCGGTTCAATACCTGCGTATCGTAGCGCCGGGCTATCTGTTCTCCGCCGTCAACGGCGTGTACGCCACCGCCATCAAGAGCGCCGAGAAGACCCATCTGCCCATGCTGGCGGGCATCGGCGGCATTATCTTCAATACGTTTTTCAACTACATGCTGATCTTCGGTCACGGCCCCTTCCCGGCTATGGGCGTGGAGGGTGCGGCTCTCGCCACCACCCTTTCCGCTCTGGTGACCCTGCTGATCAATCTGGCGTTCGCCTACGGCAAGCGTCTGCCTGCCGGGGCAAAGCCGTCGGAGTGGTTCTGCAAGGAACCGGGCTTTGCTTCCCATTTTGTAAAAACGGCGGTTCCCGTGGTGCTCAACGAGGGCCTGTGGGGCCTTGGCACCACCATGTACAGCGTTTTCTATGGCCGCATGGGCGACGCGGCGGTGGCCACCATGGGCGTCTGCAATACCATCAACGATCTGGTCTGGGTGGCCATTTTCGCCCTGATGAATGCCTGCGCCATTCTGGTGGGCAAGACGCTGGGCAGCGGCGATAAGGAGCGGGCCTATCTGTACGGCAAGCGGCTGATCTCCGGCGCCGTGCTGGCAGGCCTTCTGCTGGGCGTAGTGGTCTACCTGCTGCGCTGGCCCCTGGTGAACCTGTTCTCCGGCCTGAGCGAAAGCGTGCGGCAGAAGGCCAAGTTGATCCTGATCCTTGGCGGCGCGTCCATCTGGTTCCGGGCCCTGAATACGGTCAACGTGGTGGGCGTACTGCGCAGCGGCGGAGATACCGTTTTCAGTCTGGCATTGGAGGCGGGAACGCTGTGGCTCGTCGGCGTACCGCTGACCGGACTGGCGGCGCTGTGCTGGCACTGGCCGCTGGAGGCTGTCTATCTGTGTACCGTGGTGGAGGAAATCGTCAAAATGCTCATCGGCATTCCAAGGCTCAAGAGCCGCAAGTGGATGCATGTTCTGACAGAAGCAAAGGAGAACGCATAAGATGCAGAATATTGATCTGGTCGTAAAAATCGGCAGTATGGCGCTGATCCAGAAGGAGGACAGCGTCATCGACTACAACGTGTTTCAGCGGCTGGCCATGGCGCTCCGGCCCGGCATGATCCTGGTCTCCAGCGGCGCGACGGAGATCGGCCGTCTGGACTATCTTCAGCGCAACGGTCATGAACTGACCGGCGAAAAGGAGCAGATCAAGGTGGACTACTCGGCGCAGGGCCAGTCCATCCTGATGAACAACTACCGTACCTTCATCCGCCCGGAATACAGCGTGCGGCAGGTGTTGGTGGAGCATACCCATTTTAACGATCCCCAGCGGCGGGAACACATTCGGCAGATGCTGTACCGGGCGGCGGAGCAGAACGCCATTCCCATCATCAACTACAACGACCCGGTCAACGACGAGGAGGTCAGCAAGCTGGAGCTGGCCAGCCGTCGGGCCGAGGGCATGGAAGTAGTGGAATGCGTGGATAACGACGAGACGGCCGCCGTGGTGGCGCGTCTGGTTCATGCGAAGAATCTGGTGCTGCTTACCGGCACCAACGGCATTTATCTCAATAAAGACGATCCCTCCACGCTGGTGGAACGGGTGGAGGCGGACAGCATCGAGGAAATGCGGCAGAAGGTGGCCGAACTGATGGGGCACTGCGAGGGCGCCAGCCGCGCGGGGGCCAACGGCGCGAAGGCCAAGCTGGCCTTTGCCCTGCGGGCCGTGGAGCACGGCACCAACGTCATGATCGGCCATGCGAAGTGCCATCTGGACGATCTGCTGACAGGCCGCGTGCCCTGCACCCGGCTGACGCTGCGGCAGGGGGAACAGGCATGAGCAGCACGGCCTGGCTGATTTTGACCATCGTGGGCGCAGTGGGTTCCGCCGCCTGCCTTTACGGGTTTTACGGAGATCGCAAGCGGGGCTATCCCGCGCTGAAGACGCTGGACGGCCAGTTTGAACTGCCGGATATGCGCCGCAGCTATTCCCCGGAGGAGCTTTTCGACTGCTTTGAAAAAGTCGGCCCGGAGGGACAAAAGCTGCTCTGCCGTCTTTGGCGGCTGGACAGTGTGTTCGCCCTGTTTCTGGCGCTGGTGCTGGCGGTGGTCAGCCACAATCTGGCGGCCTTCCGCTGGCTGCGCTGGGCCATGTATGGACTGGCGGCGCTGCGTTCCCTGCTGGATCTTCTGGAAAACGCGCTTCTTTGGAAAGTATGCGCCGCTTATCCCGCCCGCCGCCGCACCGGCGCGGCCAAAGCAGCGTCCCGCTGCACCACCGCTAAGTGGGCGGCGGCAGTTGTTTGGGTGGCCGGAATGTTTGGAGCCCTGCTGGTTCGGGCGTATGTTTTAGGAAAATAAAAGTGGAGGTGCAGGAGGCACTGCTGCCACTCAATCGTCGCGGGGACTACTGCCGTAGTCCCCGCTCGTTTCGTGTCACACCTGCGGGTCGCTAACC
>SFGO01000035.1 GCA_004556545.1 Clostridiales bacterium | reverse complement strand
GCCCCACGACTTCCCATATGCTTTCACAATAACACCTCCTTCGCCCGCATCTGGGCATAAAAATAGCGCGCCTGCCGACCCAAGCGCCACTTTGGGTAACAGACGCGCTATGTACTGATTATTGCAAGGATGTCGTCTCCTTACCGGGAGATGAACCGAGCAATAGCTGCTGAAATTGACGGTTTCAAGAGGGCGGAATACAAGTAATTTCGCTGTTCGGGTGTCCTAAAACCATTGATATTACTGTGTTTTTTGAAAAATGCTGTATCACCACTCGCACCAAACCGCCGCAAGGCGATTCATAGGATAAGAAAGCGCTTCCCGGTTCGGGATAGCGCTTTTCTTGTATCTTCTTCTATATATCAAACGGCGGCCCGAAAGCCGCCGATGAAAAGAATGAGATGAATCAGCCAGCCCGCCGAAAAGGATTTCCGGCGGGCTGAAGCATGTTTTATAACGCGGCAAACGCTCGTGTCCCCCGCTTTTTCAGCCAGACATACAGAAGAACGCACAGCGCTGCCGTCAGAAGAGCAAACAGGGAAGGAACCAGTGCCGGGGCCAGCTGAGGACCCAGCAGCAGCGCGGCTGCGCCGGGAAGAATGGCATATACCCAACCGCCCAGTAGCGAAAACATCACGCTTCCGCTCTGCTTGATGGGCGTGATCTCGCTGGTCCAGTTCAGATTCGGCATTTTCAGCCCCATGAACAATCCAAACAGCGCCATCAGCAGTACGTTCAGCAGGCAGCATACCGCCGCCAGCAGCGCCAGCAACGGCGAGAAGCCCATCATGGGCAGGGCGCAGCACAGCAGGAACACCATCGGGATGCCGGTCAGCAGCAGCTGCAGCTTCAGCTTGGCTTTCAGCGCTTCCCAGACCGGCACCGGCAGGGAGCGCAGCACCCACAGGTTCTTGCCTTCCAGAGAAATGGAGGGCGCGGCCATGTCGTTCATGCTGGCCAGCAGGCAGGCCATGGAAACCGTCAGCGCCAGCACGATGCCTTCCGAGCCGTTAAAGACCGACGTTAGCAGCATGGACAGCTCACCGCCCTTGAAGAGCATCATCACGCCTGCGGCGATCAGGATCAGAATGCCGAAGCCGCAGTTCAGCATGTAGTTGGGGCTGGAAACAAAGCGGCGGTACTCCTTGCCCAGCAGCGCAGCGGAAAGGCTGCGGACCCGGACTTTCTTTTCCTGATAGCGCGCTTTGGCCGCGCTGCCGCCGGAAGTCGCCAGACGCAAAAAGCTGCGGGAAAGCAAAAGCCAGGTCAGAGCCGTCAGCAGGACGGTCACGGCTGTGACCAGCAGCATGGCCAGCCAGTCACCCTCCGCTACGCGGCCAAATACATACAGGGGATAGGCCGCGCCCTTGATCTTTGCGCCGTAGACGGCGGCATTGGCCACCAGATCGGCGATCACGGTCTGCGCCTTGAAATAAATGAAATAGTACAGGCCGATGGCCACAAGGGATACCAGCACCGTGGTAATGCCCTTGTGCTTCAGCTTCAGGCTGATCTTCGCCACCACCCAGCCCAGCAGGCAGGACAGAAGCAGCACGATCAGCGAGATCAGCACCATGAGCAGCAGACCGCCCGCAATGACCGCCGCGCTGTGGGCGACCTGGATCCAATACACGATCACCGCGGGGAGAATGACCATCGCGGAATACATCAGGCCCATCAGATAGACCGTTACCAGACGGGAGGCGACGATGACCCGCAGCGGAATGGGCAGGGACAGCAGCAGGTCGTTATCCTTGGCCAGATACAGGCTGGAATAGGTGTTGAACACGCTGCCGAATGCGCCCATAAAGATAGCCATTAGTCCCATGAGCGTGAAGTACAGCCAGCCCATATTCGCCGCCGCCATGTCTTCGCACAGCATCAGGGCCACGAATGCGAACATTCCGCCCAGCACGCCGACCATCAGCAGGGCAAACAGCGCGAAGTAGAGAATGAAGGCGCCTTTGGAGCGCTTTTTGTTTTTCTTGGCGTCATACAGATAGCTGCGGAAAATTTCCGCCATCTGCTTTTTCACCAGCTGCTTCAGCATTGCTCTCCCTCCAGTTCCAGGAAGACCTCTTCCAGGCTGTCGTCGCCCTTGACCTCTTCCATGGTGCCGGAGCGGATCAGTTTGCCGCCCTTGATGATAGCCACCTTATCGCACAGCTTTTCCGCCACTTCCAGCACGTGGGTGGAGAAAAAGATCGCGCCGCCCCGGTCGCACAGCTCCCGCATCATGCCCTTGAGCAGGTGAGAAGCCTTGGGATCCAGACCGACGAAGGGTTCGTCCATCAGGATCAGCTTGGGCTCGTGGATCCAGGCGGAAATGATGGCCAGCTTTTGTTTCATGCCGTGGGAATAGGCCGCGATAGGCTGCCCCAGATCGCCGGTCAGTTCGAAGAGATCGCCGTATTTCCGAATCCGTTCCTGCCGGGTGGCCGCATCCACAGCAAAAACATCGGCGATGAAGTTCAGGTACTGGATGCCCGTCATGAATTCATACAGGTCGGGATTATCGGGAATATAGGCCATCTCCCGCTTGCAGCGGAGGGGATCCGCCTGAATGGACACACCGCCGATGAGAATCTCGCCCTCGTCGAAGGCCTGAATGCCTGCAACGGATTTCAGAGTGGTGGTTTTGCCCGCACCGTTATGGCCGATAAAGCCGTAAATTTCGCCCGGAGCGATGTGCAGGCACAGATCGTCCACCGCTTTTTTGTCACCGTAGGCCTTGGTTAGATGCTGAATTTGAAGCATTGCTTTTCTCCTTGCTTTGATTGAATGTTACTTCCGCATAGAAAACCATCCGAGCAACTTCATTACTGAACATTGTTCGGATGGATAGTATAACATATGTTGCGTAAATTGCAAGGGCGTTTTTCCGAATTGACCAAAACTTTGCTTCAAACCCTCGTTTCGGCGTCTCCAATCATCCTGCGAAAGACTTCGTCCCGGTCGAAG
Organism: Clostridiales bacterium; assembly: GCA_004556545.1. Taxonomy (GTDB): domain Bacteria; phylum Bacillota; class Clostridia; order Christensenellales; family Aristaeellaceae; genus Limiplasma. Next base: position 19,822 of record SFGO01000035.1, on the reverse strand, counting down.
GTTCCCTCGGCGAAGCCCGGCACTTCCTTCAAGGCCTTGCACAGGCTCAGGCTGAAGCCGGTCAGGAGCTGCTGCACCTCCTGCTGCGAAAAAGCGCAGTTGCCGGTAACGATCAGGGAGCACAGGCTGTGCACCACCAGCCACATATCCCGGAAATACCGGTCTGCTGCGAGCGCGTCTATATGGTAGATTTCCATCAGGCGGTTCCGCACCTGCGCCTGCACCCGGCTCATGGCTTCCAGCGCGCTGCATTGCCCTTCTTCGGGGCGGGTCATGTACAGCAGCTTATACAGCTCCGGCTCCTGATGGGCGAACGCCAGATATTGAACGCCGACGCCCAGAAACGGCGGATCCATGGTCAGACCCTTTTCCACGTAATTTTGGAAAATATTCTCCGCAAACTGACGCACTTCTTTTTTCAGCTCGTCCATGGTACGAAAATAGGTAAAAATGGGGCGGGTGGACGTGCCCAGCACCAGAGCGACCTCCCGGGCGGAAACCGCGGCGATGCCTTTCTCCCGGGCCACCGTCAGGGCGGCGTTTGTGATTTCTTCTTTGGTAAATTTCGGCTTTGGGGGCAAAGGGATCATCCTTTCTGCCGCAAAAGAGCGGCGCATTTCCAATCACGTTGTAAAACATACGTTATACAACGTGATTATTATAGTATGGGGCGGCAGGAAAGTCAAGCTGAGAGCCGGGGAGAGCGGCTATACCATCACCGCCTATACGCTGAATACTGCGGCCTGAAAGCCATATGCCCGCCGGGGAGAAATCCCGGCGGGCGTTTGAAATGGATGGATTTTGCAAGGAGCGCCTGTGAATCCCTCACAGGCGCTCCGCAGGCTGTCGAAAAACCTCATGTTGGCCGCCAGCGCCCGCAAACAGCGCTTTGCGGCCCGCCCCGCCGGGCGTGGCGGGCTTCGGACTGCGGCAGCCCTTCGGGCTGTTCTCGTCCTCGGTGCTGCGCACCCTTAAGCTGGTTTGCGGGGAAAGTGCTGCGGCATAAGGGTTAGGGGCTCTGCCCCTATAACCCCGGCAGGAGGCAGTGCCTCCTGCACCTCCACTTTTTTGATACTCTGAAGAGCGCCTGCGAATCTCTCACAGGCGCTCCGTTTATGATTGGGTTACACGATTACACCAATTTCAGCTTCCGGAAGAAATCCAGCTTGCTGTTGTAGGGATCGTAGACCTTCAGCGCGTCCAGATCGCTCTGGTAATCCTGCCCAAGGCCCGCCTTGCCCAGCAGCATCAAAAGGTGCGCGTCGATCAGGTTCATGCGCTTGATGTCCAGCTCGCTGGGCAGGGGCGCGGCCATGCCGACACCGAAGTAGCCCCAGCGGTGGCTGGAAGCCTGCCGCTTCTCGCCTTCCTCTACCATGCTTTCGAAGGTCTTGCGCGCGTCTTCCTCCCGGCCCAGCTTGGCTTCCGCCAGCGCGGTGAAGAAGGTCATCTCCGTGATCTGGTTGGGCTGGCCCGCCGCTTCCTGATAGGCTTCCTTCGCCTTAGCCGCGTCGCCCAGCTTTTCGTAGCACAGGCCGGTGTAGTAGTAAACGTTGCCCTCCTGCGCGCTGTAGTGGCGGCCTTCGCCGTAGTTGGCGGGATAGATCAGGCCGGTCTTCAGCCATTCCAGCGCCTTTTCGGTATCGCCCGCTTCCAGCGCCTTCTGGCCCATCAGCGTGTACAGCCAGCCGTGATGACGGGTCAGCTTGCCCTCGCCGCCCTCGTAGATGTTGAAGCGCTTGCTCAGCAGCAGCTCCCGGGCCTTTTCGTACTGCTCGTCCTGCGTATACAGGATGATCTCGTCCAGGAAGCAATCGTCCCGCATTTTTGCCAGTTCGCTGTGGGATTCCAGCAGGTGGAGGCGATCCTTCACGGAGAAGCCCAGATTCTTTTCCATCTGCAGCAGCTCGTAGAGAATACGGGCGTTGTCGGGGGCCAGCTCTAGCGCCTGCTTCATCAGCTCCAGCGCCCGGGCGGGCTGGCTCAGGTGGTCGAAGCAGGCCTGCGCCATGCAGCGCTTGGTGTAAGCGTCGGACGGGTTCAGCTTCTCCGCCTTTTCCCACGCGGTCATGGCGGCGGTGTAGTTCATGCGGTCATAGTACAGGCAGCCCAGCAGATATTGCGCCTGCCATTCGTCCGCCTGCAGGGCGGGGATGTCCTCCAGCCGGTTGGGGAAGCAGTAATCCAGACTGCAATGCTGGGGCGCTTCGCCGGTCAGGTGGGCCAGATGGTAATACAGCATCTGGCTGGGGGCGGTGCAGGCACGGAGCGCCGCTTCGGCCTCGGCCTTCAGCCCGGCGTGAGCCAGATCCAGCGCGATGTCGGTCATGTCCTCGCTGCGGCCCAGCGTATAGGCGCTCAGCGTGGCTTCGCCGGTCAGACGGCCCAGCAGGAACCGGGTCAGGCCGTCCTGAGGCGCGATTTCAAGAATGGCCTTCAGGTCATCTGCGTTGCCGCGCAGGTAGGCCAGAATGGCACGGGCGGCAAAGTGACGGGCGTTGGTTTCCAGCGCCAGCTCCAGATGCTCGATGGCCTGCGCCTGATCGCCCCGGCACAGGTCGATGCAGGCGATTTCATAATAGCTGGGGCTGCGCCAGCCGTATTGCCACGCCGCGGCCCAGAACAGATCGTAAGCCTTGTCCAGATGGCCTTCCAGCCGCTCTAGACGGGCCATGTGGTAGATGGCTTCGGTGTCGGCGGGGTTGTCGTTGCGCATCTTCAGCTTGGCGATGGCAGCGTCCAGATAGCGGCGGGCGCTGACGTAGTCGCCCTTCTCGATCATGGAGCGGCCCATGGCCAGATTGCAGCGCAGGTCGGTCGCGTCCCGGCGCAGAGCTTCGCGGTAATAATCCTCGGGCACATAGGTGTGGTGCTTGTACTGCTCCAGATGCGCGCCGTGGAGGTAGAGCTCCTCGACGGTAGCCACATCCTGAGGATCCGGCGGGATGGGCCGGGCCCTGGGAGGCTGCTTCTTGGAAATATCGATGGGCTGATAGCTGACCAGCGCCTTGCCGGAGGAGTCGCTCAGGGTCAGGCACAGGTCGGTCTCCTTCGCGCCCTCGGGCAGGGGGCAGGAGTCGGTCAGCGCCGTCTCGGGGGACAGGTCGGCGGTCTTTTCATAAAGCACGTTGCCGTTCAGGGTCAGGCGGACGGTGGCTCCCCTGCGCTCGCAGGTGGGCAGCGCGCCGAAACGCGCCTCGCCGTCCTTCACGCTCAGGGACAGCGCGCCTTCCAGCGTGGCGTTCTTGGCCTCGCCGATGGCGTGGATGGGATACCATACCTGGGTGAACACCTTGGTCTCGCCAGGCATGATATAGGTGAAGTCCGGCTGGTTATCGGTGTAAACGCCGGTCATCAGCTCGATATAGCGGTCGCCGTTGTCGGTCAGGTTGGCGCACCATGCGCGGCCGAAGGGGCCGTCGCCCCAGGTCCACATCTTTTTGCCCACGCTGGTGTGGTGGCAGGAAACGGTCACGGTGCCCGCGTCCGCGGCGAAGTCGTAGCCGCCGAGGAAATTCATCTGGCTCTGGCCCCGCATCACCATGACGGAGGTGGGCAGCTTGATGTTGGAGAACCAGGTGGCGTCCGTGCCCTTGCCGTAATCGAAGGGACGGGCGGTCTTGTACACGCCCTTCATCACCGGGAAGGGAATGACGGCGCGGCGGTCATGGTCGTTGCCGTAAGCCACATCCGGCGGGAAAGTGGCCTTGTACTGGGGGTGAACCCGCACGGCCAGATTGTTCCACCACATGAAGGGCAGAGGAGAATCGGTGCGGTTGTAGACCACGGCCTTGGCTTCCACATAGGAGCGGCCGGGATACACGGTGATGCCCACCATGCCGCGCATCCGGTGGAAGGGCTCGGCTTCGCCCATCCAGACGGTGACGGAACCGTCGGCGTTCTTCTTCGGGGTGGCTTCCAGGGGCATGAAGGTGGTGGGACGGTGATGCTGGGGCCAGTTGAACTCCACGCCGCCGGATACCCACGGGCCCGCGATGCCGACCATGGCGGGCTTGATGACGGTGTTCTGATAGATGAATTCGTAGTTGTTGTGCTTATCCACCGCGCCGTGGATCTTGCCGCCCAGTTCCGGCAGCAGTACGACTTTCACATGCTCGTTTTCCAGCGTGTAGGAATCGTAATCCTTGTTGACCGGCTCGTTGGACAGGCGGTCGGTGTAGGGCACGGGATAAATACGGCCCGTCGCTCCCTGATAGGCTTTCTTTTCCAGAAAGAAGGGCAGGGTATTGGCGGCGTAAGGCTCATAGGTCGGGATGGTCATAGGTTCATGCTTGAGAATAACGTCCATCGGCAAACCTTCCTTTCGTTTTGGGGGTCTTTCGGATAGCCTGATTGTACCCGCCTGCCGGACGGGTTTCAACACAAGAACCGCCGCCCTTTTGGGTGAATTTTTGGCTTGACATTTCGTCCAAAATACCGGTATAATAATTTATTTTTATCTGATTGTCTGAAACGGGGCGAAAGAATGATCCAGCTGCTGATCGAACCTTCCTACGGGGCCAATCTCTGGGCGCAGGCCTATCTGGCCGGTATCCGGGAGGAAGCGCGGAAACGGGGCTGGGGACTTTATTTGCCGAACGAAGGCGAGCCGCTGGCGGATGAACCGGCTTTGCTGGTGGGCAGCGCCGTGGGCTGGCTGAAAAGCCATCTGGCCCGGCTGACGGCTCGAAACATCCCCTGCCTGATCGCGGGGGTGCCGCCGCAGGGCGTTCGCTGCGGATTTGCAGCGCCGGATTATGAAGCCGCCGCTGCGATTTTCGCCGTCCGTACCCCGGAACGGCGGGCGCTGTTCGCGGTGCATCCTTCCTCGGCGGCGGACGAAGTGAAGAAGGAAGCCTTTCTGTGCCAGTGCCCCGATGGAAAAATCTATGAAAACAGCGGCAACCTGATCGAAGCGGCCCGGCGGCTGGCCAGAGACGCTGCCGAACTGGACGCGGTGCTCTGCGCCAACGATGTGGCCGCCATGACCCTGCGCCGTCTGCTGCCCGGCGACGGCGGGCCCCGGCTGTATGCCTTCGGCGAGCAGGCGCTTCCCCGGGAAGAGGGAATCTCACTGTTCCGAATGGATCTGTTTGCCTGCGGCGCGCAGGCCGTGCGACTGTGCCGCAAGCTGGAAAAGGAGCCGGAAATTCGCCGGTGCGTCTGGGTGCCCTGCCGTCTGGAAGCGGCGGATGAGCCCGGTGCGGCGGATACCCAGCCGACGGAGCCTTCGCCGGAGCTGCCCGGCGATTTCTATCAGGATCCCCACGTGGGGGAGGTCTTCCGCTTCAAGGAACTGCTGACCGGGATGGACAGCCTGGATCTGGACATCCTGCGGGAGCTTTTGCGGGGAGCCCGCTATTTCGACATGACCGAATCCCTGCACACCACGGAGAACACGATCAAATACCGCATCAAGCGCATGACGGCCGCCATGGGGCTGAAAAGCCGGGCCGAGCTGCTGAAGCTGGCGGGAGAATATTTGGCGGAAGAAAAATCATGAACGGGACGGCTTTCGAGCAAGCCGTCCCGTTCATGCTCTATTATTATTTCATCAAATTCCCATTTTCAAAATAGTCGATCCGCATGACCCGGCGAACGTCGCACAAGGTTTCGGCGTAGACCGTGCTGAAAGGCCGGAAGATCTCCCAGCACTGCTCCAGCATGGACAGCTGATCTTCACCCACGGGCACCGCCGTGCCTGAAAGAAGCCCTTTACCGAAGCTCCGGGAATTTGTTCCGAATGGCGTCGGTCTCCTCGGTGATGGGACGAATGACCCGGGCGGGAGAACCGGCGGCAAAGGAACGGGCCGGAATATCCCGGGTGACGACGCTGCCCGCGCCGATGACGCAGCCTTCGCCGATGGTCACGCCCGGGCAGACGACCACGTTGGCTCCAAACCAGCAGTCGTCGCCGATGACGACCGGCTTGGCGCAGCAGAGAAAACGCTCCTCGCCGTCGCTGCATACAAGCCCCCGGCGCTCCTCCGGCAGCATGGGATGCATGGGGGTGACGATGGTCACATTGGGGCCGAAATTGCAGTGGTTCCCGATGGTGATGCAGGCGTCGTCCTGTACGGTAAAGTTGAAGTTCATAAAGCAGTGGCTTCCCACCCGGGTGTGGCAGCCGTAATGGAAACGGATGGGCCCCAGCATGAAGGTGCCTTCGCCTATGGAGGCCAGCAGCTCGTGAAGGATCCGATCCCGTTCAGCCGCATCCTCTTCGAAAAGCTGGCTGTATTCCTGACTGAGCCGGTGGGCTTTCAGCTTTTTGGCGACCAGTTCAGGGACTTCGGAGGCGAAAAGCTCGCCTTTGAAAATGCGTTCTTCTTCCGTCATGACGGTTCCTTCTTTCCTAATGAACTCATTTTACTCATTGAACTCATTCAGCAAATGGAACAAAATGGGTCAAGCGTATGATAGCACGGCGCGGGCGGGACGCATAAGAGAAAAGAACATCGTTCATACAAAGCTTTTCGAGAAAAATGCTTGACCTTACAACCGTTGTAATGTTTATAATACGGAGGTCGAAAAAGAAGGGGGAAGCCGCCATGGAAACGAATCGAACCTCGGGCAGCATTTGGAAGAATATTCTGTCTTTTTCTCTGCCGTATCTGCTGTCTTATTTTTTGCAGACGCTGTACGGCATGGCCGATCTGTTCATCATCGGGCAGTATGAAGGTGTGGCCAGTACCACGGCGGTTTCCGTAGGCTCTCAGGTGATGCATATGCTCACCGTGATGATCGTCGGGCTGGCCATGGGCACAACGGTGTCCATCGGGCAGGCCGTGGGCGGCGGAGATCGGAAAAAGGCGGCCGTCTGCGTGGGCAATACGACGGTGCTGTTTCTGGGCACGTCGCTGGTGCTGATGGCGGCGCTGCTCTGCTGCGTTCGTCCCATTGTGGCCGCTACGTCCACGCCGGCCGCCGCTGTGGAGGGAACGGTGCAGTATCTGACTATCTGCTTTATCGGCATTCCGTTTATTACGGCCTATAACGTCATCAGCTCCATTTTCCGCGGCATGGGAGATTCCAAAAGCCCCATGATCTTTATCGCGGTGGCCTGCGCCGTGAATATCGGACTGGATGTTCTATTCATGGGGCCGATGCAGATGGGCCCGGCAGGGGCGGCGCTCGGCACCACCCTTTCGCAGGCCGTCAGCGTGGCGGTCTCCTTCGGGATGATGCGGCGGCAGAAAGACGGCCTTGAAGTGCGGAAATCGGATTTTCGGCTCCAAAAGCCGGTGATGAAAAAGCTGCTGTCCATCGGCGTGCCCATCGCCTTGCAGGACGGACTGATTCAGGTGGCGTTTATGGTCATCACCATCATCGTCAATCAGCGTGGCCTGACAGACGCGGCGGCAGTGGGAATTGTGGAAAAGGTGATCGCTTTCCTGTTTTTGGTGCCGTCCTCCATGCTGTCCACCGTGTCGGCGCTGGGAGCCCAGAATATCGGCGCGGGCAAGCCGGAACGGGCCGTGCGCACTCTCTGGTACGCCAGCGCTATCGCGGCGGGCTTCGGGCTGGTCGTTTCCTTCCTGATGCAGTGGATCGCCGAGCCGGTCGTGGGCCTGTTCACTTCCGACGAAGCGGCAATCGCAGCGGGGGCGGCCTACCTGCGGGGCTATATCTGGGACAGCTTTTTCGCCGGAATCCATTTCTGCTTCAGCGGCTACTTCTGCGCGGTGGGCCGTTCCGGGCTTTCCTTCCTGCACAACATCATCGCCATTGCGCTGGTGCGGATCCCCGGCGCGCTGCTGACCTCCCGAATGTTCCCGGATACGCTGCTTCCCATGGGCCTTGCGACGGCCTGCGGGTCGCTGGTGTCTGTGCTGATCTGCGTGATTGCCTTTTCCGCGCTGCGCCGAAAAGAAAGCCTGAAGGAGAAAAACGTCCGTGGATAAGCTGTTCCGCATCGGGGAAATGGCGAAGCTCTTTCATATGAGCATGAGCACGCTGCGCCATTATGAGAATATCGGGCTGCTGAAGCCGGAAATGGTCGATCAAAAGAACGGATACCGCTATTACAGCGTGCGCCAGTTCGAGGCGCTCAATACCGTGCGGTATCTGCGCGCGCTGGATATGCCTCTTTCGGAGATCGAGGATTTTCTGCAGAACCGGGAGGTGGACGCCATCGAAGCCAAGCTGCGCCAGCAGAAGGAAGAAGTGGCGGCCCGGCGGCGGGAGCTGGAGAGGATCGAAAGAAAAATCGACAACCGGCTTCGGCAGCTGCAGGAGGCGAGCAGCGCGGAGCTGGATCGGATCGTTGTGCGGACGCTGCCCGCCTGCCGGATGGTGTGGATGCAGGAAAATCTGCGGATCCATAGTTCGCTGGATATGGAAGCGCCCATTCGCCGGCTGGAGGGAGAACAGGACGAAGCGTCCGTTTTTCTGGGCAAGGTGGGCGTGAGCATCTCGGCGGAACGGCTGGAACAGGGGCGCTTCGACCGCTATGACGGGATGTTTCTCCTGCTGGACGAGGAGGACAGCTATCAGGGGCAGACCCTTTCCCTGCCGGAAGAAGAAGGGCTGACCGTCCGCTTTCGGGGAAGCCATACGGAAGCGCTGGAGCAGTACCGGCGGCTGGCGGCTTTCTGGCAGGAAAAGGGTTGGAAGCCCGGCGGATTTTCCCGGGAAATTACCATGATCGATTATGGAATCACCAATGATTTGGATAAATTTGTCACAGAAATCAGCGTGCCGATCAGGCGATAAAAGAGAAAATGGAATACCCGACTGTAAATTCAAGGCCAAGTTATTAAAAAAGTAAGACAATCTCTTTCTATAGGATGAAAAAAATAAAGAATGTGATATAATACAGATGGTCCTATTTTGGCTATTCTGGTATATTGATGATGGAAACAAACGTTTGCTCCATCGGATGGATGTCGGATGGATGAAAGAACGAGAACCAAGAACGATTCCATCATCATTCTCAGACGCGCAGCTCAGGCCCGGAACCGTGCCGGGATTTGGGCGTTTCGCGTTTTGTCAGGCGGGAAGTCACCTCAAAGCTCCAACAAGGAAATGATTTGCGATGAACGATAAAGAATTGCGCAAGCTGGGCCGGGCGGATCTGGTCGAAATTCTGTGCCGTCAGCGGGAGCTGATCGATCAGCTGGACGAAAAGAACCGCCAGCTGCAGGCCCGTGCCGAAAAGGCGGAGGCAGCGCTGAAGGAATGCGCCGCCAGCCGGGAGGAAGAACAGAAACGGGCCGAAGAGGATGCGGCCCTTCGCGAGGACATGCGGCGGCTGATGGAAAAGGTGGAAAGCATGAGCCATTCCATGCAGCGGTGCACCGAATCCACCCGGGCGCTGGAGGCAGCCCGGGAAGAGGCGGAAAAAATTCTGGCCCAGGCGCAGGCAGAAGCGGACGAAAAGCTGGCGGAGGCCGAGCAGGACATCGAGCGGCGCAGGACGGAATTCGCCCGGCAATGCGAAGAAATGGTGCGCGGGCAGGAGGTGCTTCGCCGCCTGATGGAAGCCAGATAAGGAGCGGTTCTGAATGAGAAATCAAGAGAAAGAACAGCTGCCGACGCTGGAGGCGCTTCAGGCGGAAAGGGAGCGCCTGCGGCACCGCCGCAGATACCGCCGGGCTTTGCTGGGCACAGTGTCGGTGCTGGCGGTGGTGGCGGCGCTGGCCGTGCTGATCTCCACGTTTTTCATGCCGGTGTTCCGGATTACCGGTTCCAGTATGGAGCCGAACCTGAACGACGGCGACATCATCGTGGCCATGAAAACCGAGCGCTTCGAGCGCGGACAGGTATGCGGCTTTTACTTCAATAATAAGCTGCTGCTCAAGCGGGTCATCGCCACGGCGGGCATGTGGGTGGATATTGATGAGGACGGCTATGTCTCCGTGGACGGAGAAAAGCTGGAAGAACCCTATGTGACCGATCGGAGCAAGGGAATTTCCGATCTGGAATACCCGGTGCAGGTGCCGGACGGATGCGTGTTCGTGTTGGGCGATCACCGCTCCACCTCCGTGGACAGCCGGAGTTCCGTGATCGGTTTCATCAAGGAAGACGAAACGGTGGGTCAGATCGTTATGCGCGTCTGGCCGCTGAAGAACTTTGGCCTGATTGACTGAGCAGGTTCGACAGAATGGGGCCGCTCGCCGGATCAAGGGGGAAAGAACGTGAACAAGGAACAGAGCAATCTGAAGCAATATATGGAGGAGCGCTTTCGGCAGAGAGCGCGCCGCCGTTGGCTGTATGCCGTCGTGGCGGCGCTGTCTGCGGCGGTGGCGCTGGGAGTGACGGCGGAACTGGTCAGACCGGCCATTACCGTAACCGCGCCGCCCCAGTGCGGCCTGGAAGCTCACATTCACTCCGGCGCCTGCTTTGAAAAGGCGCTGATCTGCGGGCAGGAAGAGGGAGAAAACCACACCCACGGCGAGGGCTGCTATGCCACAGTGCTGGTATGCGCCTTGCCCGAGCACACGCATACCGAAAGCTGCTATCCCCAGACGCTGCCGGAACCCACGGTTCCTGCGGAAAAGCAGAAAGAAACTGCGCCGGAAGAGATAACGGCGGAAACAACGGCACCCGCTCCGAACGGGGACGGCAACGGCAGTCCGAAGGAAACGGCGGAGAACACGGAATCCCCTGTTACGGAAGCGCCTGCGGAGACAGCGGAACCTGCTGTTACAGAAGCGCCTTCGGAAACAACGGAACCTTCCATGACGGAAGAACCTGCGGAAACGGCGGAGCCTGCCGGGAATGAAACCGGCGAAGAACAGCCGGAAAAAGAACCCATGAAGATCGAAGCGCTGCACGGGCCTGAAACCCTGCAGGCCGGTCAGCCGGGAGAATGGAGCTTTGCGGCGGCAAATGCCGAAAAGCTGGTCTTTGCCATCACAGCGGCGGACGGCTCCATAACGGCGCGTCAGGAGCTTGCGCCGGAAAGCGTTTCCTTCCATTATACCATTTCGGCTTCCGGCCTGTATACGGTCCGGCTGACGGCGATGCGCGGGGAAGAGTCCGTCTGCGAGGAACGGCGGCTGGCGGTCAGCGCCGGAGAACTGCGGGCGGCGGTGGATACCGGGACGCGCTCCTGCTTCGGCGGCGACGAGGTGACGTTTACGCTGAGCAGTCAGGGCGGCGTAGCGCCGGTAACGTACAATGTCTCGGTTTATCAGGGCGGCGCAACGCTGCTGGAAGAAAAAGATCGGACGGAAAAACAGCTTCGCGTTACGGCCATGCAGGCGGCGGACGTGACGACGCTGTATGTCCGCCTGACGGCTACGGACGCCTGTGGCGCGACTGCCACGGCGGACAAGGCGATTTTCTGCGCCGTGCACACGGCAGAAACGGGGAAGGACTGGGAAGCGACCCTTGCGCAGGCCCGGCTCACCGGAAGCTGGCCTGAGGATCTGCTGGCCGTTGCCCGCACGCAGCTGGGCTACCGGGAAAGCACGACTGACTTTATCATTGACGCCGACGGCAGCCAGAAGGGCTATACCCGCTACGGCCGCTGGTACGGCTCGGAATATGGCGACTGGTGCGCCATGTACGTTTCCTTCTGCCTGCACTATGCCGGTGTGCCGGAGAGCGCCTTCCCTCAGGAGGCGGGCTGCGGAAGCTGGGTGCGCGCCCTGCAGGCTCACGGGCTGTACCGTGCGCCCGGCGAATATGCGCCCCAAAGCGGCGATATTGTTTTCTTTGACTGGCAGCAGAACGGCCAGCCCGACCACGTGGGCATTCTGGAAAAAGCGGATTCCGACACGCTGACCGTGCTGGAAGGCAATTCCGGCAACAGCGTGTGCCGAAGCACCTATCTTACGACCGATGGAACCATCTGCGGCTACGGCAGCCTGAACGATGCGTTCGGGCGTTACCAGCAGGCGCAGAACAGCGAAACGCCGGAAACGCCCGCCCCCGATGCGGAAGGAACGGAATCGCCGGAGGCTTCCGGCGAACTCACGCCCGAACCGTCTGAAGCGCCTTCCATCGAGCCTTCTTTAGAGCCTTCCGTTGAACCTTCCATCGAGCCTTCTCTGGAGCCCTCTGTCGAGCCGTCCGCTTCCCCAGAAGCCTCTCCTGAGGCGTCGGAAGAACCGGCAGAACCGGAAGAAACTGAAGAAACGCCTGAACCCGTCCCGCCTCTGACGGCGGCGGAAAAGCTGGCGGCGCTGATCGACAGCCTGAACGAGGAACTGCCGGGCGATTCCGAAGAAGCGAACGACCGCGTGGAAAACGGCGAAAACGGCGCTGCGCCGGAAACGTCATACGAGGCGCGCTGGAACGCGGCGTGGGAAGCGGTGCAAGCCGCGCAAAACGAGGAAAGCGTTTCCTCGGCGGAATTCGCCGCGCTGCTGGACAAATTGATCGAACGGCAGCCCGGCGGCGTATCCCCGGCTTACGAGACCCTGCGGGAAACCGTCGAAAGCCTGCGCAGCCCGGCGGAGGACGCGGGAACCGATGAAAAAGTAGAATATCGACATCTGCTGGACGCCTTGCGGGAGCGGCTGGCAGCGGCAGAAGGCAGCGGCGAGCTGACCCAGCCGGAAGCGCTGGCGCTGAAGATCCGGCTGGACAACGTGCCTGCGTGCCCAGTGGATTGCGTTTACACGGCGCTGGACGGCGCAGTGCGCGTGATTCATGCGGAAAGCGGCGCGCTTCAGACAAAAGAACTGACCGCGCGCTTCTACTTCGCTGAGGAAGAAGAAGCCCTTCGTCTCCGGGAAGAGCTGACTGCCCGGCTGGCGCTGGAAGGCCGCCGGGCGATCGCGGATCTGATGCTGGCCGATATCGGCTTTGACGCGGGAGAAGGCGGCGCGGAAGTGACCCTCCGTCTGGACGAAGCCGTGGCGGCGGGAGAAAACCTGCTGGCAGCGCATCGCAGCGAAGAAGGCTGGGAATGGCTGGATTTTGAACGCCTGACCGATGAGGACGGCAGGCAGTACGTCAGCTTCCACACGGATTCCTTTTCGCCCTTCGCGGTGCTGTCGCTGACGGAAACGGACGCGGCGGGCGCAGATCTGGCGGATTATGCGGCCCAGCGGGGCGGCAGTCTGTCCTTCCGGCTGACCAACGAGGACGGCACGGAGCCCGAAGCCGATGAAGACGGCGTGTATACCGTGGAGCAGGGCGTGGAATTCGTGCTGCATATGGATGTTGCATGCCCGGAGGGCTTTGCGGAGGGACAGTACGCCGTCGCGTTCCCGGAGGGCGTGATTCCTTCTGCGGGCGAGGGTGTGCTGGCGGCGGAGGAAACCGAGATAGGCCGCTGGAGCGCCGACGGCGAAAGCGCCCGTATTTTGCTGCGGCTGGATGAAGCCGCCCAAAGCCGGACGGCCTTCCCGATGGAGCTGCGGGTCTCCTTCCGGGAAACCGGTGAGCTGATCCGTCTTGGCGACGAGATCGCCGTGCGCTGCTATGCGGTGCCCGACGGCCCGGTGGCCGAGCTGTGCATCGGCGACGCCTGGATGGCCCTGCGGGACAGCGGATACTTCACCTACTGGAGCGACAAAATCAAAGAAGCGGAAGCCTACGAGGCGCGGGCCGCCGTGCGGAGCCGCGCCGCCGCACCGCAGAGCACTGCGGCTCCCTCCGATGGGCAGGTGGTGGCGCGCGGCGGCGAAAATGTCAACGCCGCTGACGGCGTGAAGGTCAGCAAGACCATTCAGGGCACCGAACTGGAAAACGTGTTCGATATTACCCTGACCGTGCAGACCCCGACGGAAATTTCCACCTTTTATCAGGAGCCGGATATGGCAGTGGTCATCGTGATGGATATTTCCAACACAATGAAGTCTAATTTCGGAGACAGTACTCGCTACAAAGCGGCGATGGATGCAGCGGAAGCATTTCTGGATGAGTTTGCGGAAGCCAGCAACGGCGTGAGTAAGATCGGCTACGTAGCTTTCAATACGGATGCGCACCAAATATTCGGCCTGCAGCCATGTTCAAATCAGAGCGAAGCCGACAACCTGAAAAACCAGATGCGCACTAAAACCGAAGCTATTATCAATAAATGGAAATATGATGAGACCCATGATCGCTTTACGAATATTGAAGCCGGATTGAAAATGGGAAAGGATATGCTTGCGTCCGCTACGAATCAGAACAAGTATATCATTTTCCTGAGCGATGGGTTCCCGACGACCTATATCAGCAGCGGTTACAGTGGGTATGACCCATATGATGGGTCTGGAACCAGATTTCGTGATCGCGTATTAAACAAGCCGTGCTCGTATGGCACCAGTTATTCCGACGAAGCGGCTATTCGGGCGCGCAACATGGCCAACTCCATCAAAAATGAAGGAATCAAGATTTTTTCCATCGGTGTGGACGTGGGCGGACAAACGATTCAGGAATATGTTCAGCAGAGCGAAAAATCAGACGGTTTTTCCGTTGTCGACCGTACCGGTACGAGTTACGAAATCGGAAGCGCATCCAGCAAGGATGCCTATAAAAACTGGCTGAGAAACAGCATCGGTTCCGGCTACTACTACGACAGCACCGATACGAATGGTTTGAAAACGGCTTATGACAAGATTTTTCAGGAAATCAAAATGATCCACGAAACCAGCGCGTCGGCGATCTGGGTGACGAACGACCAAGTGCCTGTGCTCAGTCCGGGAACGGACGGCGTGGAATTTATCGGCCTCTATACCAAAAACGGTCAGCTGGTGGGCAATAAGCTGGCGGGGTCGAATGACGAAAACGGAGAAAACACTGCGTCGTTTGACCCAACCAAGTCGGATATTCAGTGGGATCTGAAGCAATCCGGCTATCGGAAAACCACGGACGGCAATCGGACGCTGTACGATTACGCCATTACCTACCGCGTCCGGCTGAAAAACGAAAGCCCGGATTTTGTAGAAGGAAAGGTCTATGAGACCAACGGCGAAACCAAGCTGACGTACCAGACCATTGAGGAAATCAACGGTCAGAAAAAAATATCGGAGGTCAAGAACATTGACTATCCCATCCCGGCCGTCAAGGGCTATCTGGCGGAATTCAGCTTCCTGAAAACCGACCGGGACGGCAAGCCGTTGCCCGGCGCGGTGTTTACACTGGCCCATGATACGGAACGGTGCTCCATCTGCCGGGGAGATGGAACCAGCGTGACAGTCGGAAACTTCACGGCTGAATCGGACGCGGAGGGCATGGTGCGCTTCGACAGAATTCCGTCGGGGCATCAGTACCGGCTGACTGAAACCGGCGTTCCGACCGGCTATCTGGACCCGGAGGATACCTACGCGGTGACGGTGGCCTATGACGTTATCACCGTGACCGTGACGCACCTGGACGGTACGTCCGAAAACTGGGATGGGACAAAGCTGAATACCATCGTCAACGGCAGCAGGCCGCGCCTGCCCGATACCGGCGGAACCGGTCCCCTACTTTATACAATCGGCGGTATTGCCCTGATGGCAATCAGCCTTTTGTACGGATGCGCGAAGAAACGCAGGCGCAGCCGGGAGTCCATCCGTTGAACTCCCGGCGCTGACTGGACAGCGCCTGCAGCGGAACACATTCGGCATCACATACACACGGAGGAGGAAGAGGAACATGAAACGGGTCGTATCTACATTACTTGCGCTGGTGCTGGTGCTGGCGCTGGCGGGAACTGCGGCGGCTGCCGGAGAAGGAAGCATTACCATTGATAATGCGGTTGTCGGTAAGACGTATACCATTTACCGGATCTTTGACCTGGACAGCCATAGCGAGGATTACCAAGCGCTGAACTATAAGGTCAGCGCGAAGTGGGACGAATTCTTTAAGACTGGCGCTGAAGGCCTGAATTACGTCGATATCGACGAACTGGGCTATGTGACGTGGAAAGAAAACGCTTCTGCGGCGGACTTTGCGGCCAAGGCGATCGCCTTTGCGACGGCCAATAGCATTGACCACGACGGCCAGACGAAAGCCACTTCCGGCGAAGTCAAGTTCACCGGTCTGGATCTGGGCTACTATCTGGTGCAGTCCGATCTGGGCGCGCTGTGCTCGCTGGATACCACCATGCCCAATGTGACCATCAAGGAAAAGAACAGCGAGCCTACCGTTGAGAAAAAGGTGAAAGAGGACTCCACCGGCGCCTTTGGCGAGACCAACGATGCGGATATTGGCCAGACCGTGGATTTCGAAACCACGATTACCGTGGTGGATGGCCAGCCGAAGGGCTATGTGCTGCACGATACCATGAGCGCGGGCCTGACCTTCAATGGAAAGGTCGAGGTGAAGATCGGCAACCGCACCCTGAAGGCGGACACGGACTATACGCTGGTGACGGCAGACCTGAACGATGGCTGCACTTTTGAGGTGCGGTTTGTGGATGGCCAATTGAAGCCTAACGACGTTGTGACCGTGACCTATTCCGCTACCGTGAATGAAAAAGCGGTGATCGGCGGCGAATGCAACCCCAACACGACCAAGCTGAGCTATACCGACGGAAGCACGACGACAAAGAAGGATACGCCGGAAAGCAAGACCTACACCTACGTCTGGGAGTTTGACGTGCTGAAGTACACCATGAAAGAGAACGCGGAAACGCCTCTGGCCGGTGCAAAGTTCGTGCTGTACAAGACCGTTGACGGCAAGAACTATTATGTGAAAGTTACCGACGGCAAAGTGACCGGCTGGACGGAAACCAAGGCGGAAGGTACCGTTTTCGAAACTCCTGATGACGATGGCAGTTTCACCATCAGCGGCCTGGATACCGATACCTATTATCTGGAAGAGGTAGAAGCTCCTGCCGGTTACAATAAGCTGGCCGCTCCCGTGAAGGTAACGATTACTGCGACGATCAATACGGCCACCAACGTTGGCACGGCTACCGTGACCTACGGCGAGAACAGCACCGGCACCGTGAAAATCGAAAATAAGACCGGCGTTGAGCTGCCCTCCACCGGCGGTGTGGGCACCACCATTTTCTACGTGATCGGCGGTCTGCTCATGGCTGTGGCCGTGGTGCTGCTGGTGACCAAGAAGAAAATGTCCGCCACGAAGTAAGGCGTAAAACGGCATGCTGTCTGCCGGGCAGGGAAACGCCCCTGCCCGGAGCGGTATGCCCTCCCGAGACAGGAACGAAAAGCCGCCTGTCTCGGGAGGGCATATCCAAGCCCTTGATGGAGTGTGGAATGAAGAAGCATCTGTCAACCATCCTGCTGGTGGCGGTGTTCCTGCTGGGCATGTGTATTCTGCTGTATCCGACGGTGAGCGATTACTGGAATTCGCTGCACCAGACCCGCGCCATCGGCGCGTATGAGGATACGCTGTCCAAGATGACCCAGAAGGATTACACCGCGTATTTCGAAGCCGCCGATGCGTACAACGCCGCGCTGGCCGGACTGGCCTTTCCGCTGGCGGAGTATCAAAGCCTGTCCGAGCGCCCGGAATTGTCCCCCTATGAGGAGCTGCTGGACGTGAACGGCGCGGGAATTATGGGCTATATCGACATTGACGCGATCGGCGTGGAACTGCCTGTTTACCACGGAACCGACCCCAGCGTACTGAATATCGCCGTGGGGCATTTGCAGGGCAGCAGCCTGCCGGTGGGCGGCGAGAGCACCCACTGCGTGCTTTCCGCGCACCGCGGCCTGCCCAGCGCCCGGCTGTTTACCGACCTGGACCGCCTGAAGGAAGGCGATACCTTCACCCTGAGCGTCCTCAACCGCCTGCTGACCTACGAGATCGATCAGATATTGATCGTGAAGCCGGAAGAGGTGGACGCGCTGGCCATCGAGCCGGGGCAGGATCTGTGCACGCTGGTCACCTGCACCCCCTACGGCATCAACAGCCACCGGCTGCTGGTGCGCGGCCATCGGGTGGAAAACGCCAAGGAAAAACCCGTTCTCTTCGTTCCGGCGGATATGGTGCAGATCGACCCGCTGGTGGTCACCCCCATTGTGGCCGCGCCCATGCTGCTGATTTTGCTGATCTTCCTGCTGATTCGATACCGAAAGAGGAGCTGAACCCGATGAAAAGGAAAACGCTTCTGCGTGGCGTACTGCTCGCCCTGCTGATCTGCCTGCTGCTGTGCCCGGCGGCGGTGGCCGACGAGTTTGATGGGAGCCGAAACGGCTCCATTACCCTGAATCTGACCGACGGCAAGGGCAATGCTGCGTCCGGCGGCGAGTTCTGGCTGTTCCGCGTGGGGGATGCCGTGGTTCGCGGCAGCAACCTGTGTTTTGAGCTGACGGCTGATTTTGCCCCGACCGACGTTTCGCTGGAGGATTTGAACGCCAGCAGCGTGGCGGAAACGCTGGCGCAGTACGCCCAGCAGCATCCCGGCCTGCGCCTGCAAAGCCGGAGCGCCGACCGAAACGGACGGGTGGTGTTCTCCCGTGTTCCCTGCGGACTGTATCTGGTGATGCAGAAGACCCCTGCTTCCGGCTACGGCTTTGAGCGGATGAACGCCTTTATGGCGGCTGTTCCCATGACCAACGAAAGCGGCACCGGCTGGAACTATGACGTGACCGCCAGACCCAAGGTGGAAAAGAAGCCGCTTCCCACGCCCACTCGAACGCCCGGCCCCTCCGCTACGCCGCCCCGGGACAGCAAGCTGCCGCAGACCGGCCTTCTGGTGTGGCCGGTGCTGGCGCTGGCCGGTTTGGGCGTGGTACTGTTCGCCTTTGGCTGGTTCCTTCGCTTTACGGGGAAACGGCATGAGTAGCATGGAAAGGCAGAGCAAATTCCGAAAGAGAACCGGCGCCTTCTGCATGATTCTGGGCGCGTTGCTGTTGCTGGGCGCGGCGGCGCTGCTTTATGAAAACCAGCGGGAGGAATCCGCCGCCGGACAGGAGGCCGCCGCCGTGCTGGAGCAGCTGCAGGCGGAGCTGAACGCCGAAGGCGCGGGACTGATCCTGCCGGAAGGCGCGGATGACTCCGCGTTGCTTTCGGTCACACCGTCCCCCGAACAGCCGGAAGTCGGTGGAAGCGGCTCGCTTCCCGAAATGCCCACGCTGACCATCGGCGGGCAAAAATACATCGGCTATCTGGAGCTGCCCACACTGGGGCTGACCTTGCCCATCATGAGCAGTTGGAGCTACGCCAAGCTGCGCACCGCGCCCTGCCGCTATTGGGGCAGCGTTTATGACAACTCTCTGGTGATTCTCGGGCACAACTATCTGGATCATTTCGGCCGTCTGAAAAGTCTGGAACTGGGCGACCCCATTCAATTTGTGGATGCAGACGGCCATATTTACCGCTACGAAGTCGTTCAGCAGGAAACCCTTGAAAAGACCGACGTGGACGCCATGCTGGACAGCCCCTACGATCTGACCCTTTTCACCTGCGCCCACGGCGGCGAGCGCCGCATCACCGTCCGAGCTCAAGCAAGGGGTAGTACCCCTTGACCCCGGACTGCGCGCCATAGGCGCGCAGGGCGCTCGGGGGACATGCGGCTTGGCCGGGGTTTTACCGCCGTGGCACAACAGGTGCCACGGCTCGCCGGTCTGGCAGGGCGATGCCCTGCACCCCATACCGCGCCCGTTGGGCGCGGGGCTGCTCGTGGGACATGCAGTTTGGCCGTGAAGCTACCGCCACTCGGCGACAGGCCTCGCGGCTCGCTTAAAAAGGCCAGCGTGGATTTGAAATCCCGCTGGCCTTTTGTGTTGCAAAAATACCTCAGCTACATCGAAACATCCCAACCCACAAGGGGTAAGCCTGCTCCATGTCAACGCGGAAAAAGAAAATCAGCCCGTTTATCTGCGCTGCAAAAATGTCCAAGCCACACCGAAGCATCACAACCCGCAAGGGGTAAGCCTGCCCGCCGCCGACTGCGGGGGAGCAGAGCGGCGATAGGCAGCGGAGGGAAAAAGCCTTGCCCTTTTTGAAAGAGGAAAAGAGTGAGCACGAGCGCGCACGAACG
>SFGO01000150.1 GCA_004556545.1 Clostridiales bacterium | reverse complement strand
CCGCAGGTGTGACACGAAACGAGCGGGGACTACGGCAGTAGTCCCTGCGACGATTGAGTGGCAGCAGTGCCTCCTGCACCTCCACTTTTTTGACACTCTGAGGGGGACGGCGAAACCGTCCCCCTTTTCCTTGCCTTTATTCGATTTCTTCCCCGCGTTCCACCCGGGCGATCATTTCCACCCGGTCGCGATGGCGCTGTTCATCGGAAAAATCCGTGGTCAGCCAGATCCGCAGGATATCCTTGGCCAGCTCGGTGCCCAGCACCCGGGAGCCAAGGGCGATCATGTTGGCGTTGTTGTGCAGCCGGCTCATGCGGGCGCTGTAGGTATCGGAGCAGGTAACGCAGCGGATGCCGGGAACCTTGTTGGCCGTGATGCCGATGCCCACGCCCGTACCGCAGAGGATAATGCCGCGGTCGCATTCGCCGCTGGATACCGCCCGGGCTGCCCGAGCGCCGTAAACGGGATAATCCACGCTCTTGCGGTCATGGGTGCCAAAATCCCTGTATTCCAGGCCCAGCTCCTTCAAAACCTCGATTGCTGCTTCCTTGAGATCGAATCCACCATGGTCGCATGCCAGCGCTATCATCCGATTTCCTCCTTGTGTATGCCGAAGCAGCCCGCCCCGGCGTTTCTGAAAACCCGCCGTCTATCATATCACCCCGAAGGCGAATTGTACAGAGAAAGACGCGCAAACTATAGCCGAGGTGAACGGCTTGATCGTCATGGAGAACGTTTGCAAAGCCTATCCGAAAAGCGGCGGACGCGGGCCGGTCCGCGTGCTGGACGGCGTTTCCTTTCACATTCAACCCCGGGAATACGCGGCCTTTGTCGGCCCCAGCGGCAGCGGCAAAAGCACCCTGCTGAACCTGATGGGCTGTCTGGACTCCCCCACCTCCGGCCGTTACCGGCTGGACGGCACGGAAGTTTCGTCCCTGAGCGCCCGGGAGCTATGCGCCCTGCGCCGGGAAAAGATCGGCTTCGTCTTTCAGGGATTTCAGCTGCTGCAAAAGCTGAGTGCATGGGAAAACGTGGCCTTTCCCCTGCTTTTGAAGGGCGTGGAGGAGTCCCGCCGCCGGGAAGCCGCCTTGGAGACCCTGCGGAAGGTAGACATGGCAGACCGTGCCCAACATCTTCCCAACCAGCTCAGCGGCGGCCAGCAGCAGCGGGTCGCCATCGCCCGGGCGCTGTGCGGCTCGCCCCGGCTTCTTTTATGCGACGAACCGACCGCCGCGCTGGATCCGGCTACCCGGGATGATCTGCTGGCCCTGTTTGCGCGTCTGCATCAGGAGGGGCACACCATCGTTCTCATCACCCATGATCTATCCGTTGCGCAGCGGGCCGAGCATCGTTTCCGGGTAGAGGGCGGGCGGGTCACGGAAGAAGCATAGAAAAACCGCGCCCGACTCGGTACAGCTCGAATCGGACGCGGTTTGAGATTTCAAGCTTTCTTTTCCAATACGCGGCTCAGGAATTCCCGGGTGCGCTGCTGGGTCGGATGGGTGAAAATGTCCTCCGGTGCGCCGTCCTCGGCAATCACGCCCGAATCCATAAAGATCACCCGCTTGCTGACATCCCGGGCAAAGGCCATTTCGTGCGTCACCACCAGCATGGTCAGGCCGGATTCCGCCAGCTCCCGCATAACGCTGAGCACCTCGCCCACCATTTCCGGGTCCAGCGCGCTGGTAGGCTCGTCAAAGAGCAGCACTTCGGGATCCATGGCCAGCGCCCGGGCGATAGCCACGCGCTGCTTCTGGCCGCCGGAAAGCTGTCCGGGACGGGCGTCCCGATAGGGGCCCATTCCCACTTTTTCCAGATAAAGCAGAGCCTTTTCTTCCGCCTCGGCTTTTCCCCGGTGCAGCACCTTCATCTGGCCCATCATGCAGTTCTTCAGCACGCTCATATTATTGAACAGATTAAAGCTCTGGAACACCATGCCCACCTTGGAATGATACTGGGCCCGCGTCCATTCCGTCTCGGCATTTTTGCCCCGGAACAGGATCCGGCCGTCGGTGGGTTCTTCCAGAAAGTTGATGCACCGCAGCAGCGTGCTTTTGCCGCTGCCGCTGGAGCCGATGATGCTGACCACGTCGCCCTGAGGCACCTCAAAGGTAATATCCCGCAGCACTTCATGCTCGCCGAAGCTCTTTTTCAGGTGTTCCACGCTGAGAATGGGGGTTCCCTGCATCGTCTTCACCTCAGTCACGGGGCACACCTTCTTCCTTTTCGATCTTAATGGAGGCCTTGGAATCACTCTGGGAGCCATAGATGATGTAATTGGTCTTGCCGTCCATCTTGCGTTCCAAAATCCGCAGCAGCCGGGTAACGGTGAACGTCAGCACCAGATAAATGCATGCGGTGATGAAAAACACCTCAAAGTAGCGCAGATAGGTGCCCGCCGCAGACTTGGACATGAAGAACAGCTCGTTGACGGAAATCACATTCAGCACGCTGGAGTCCTTGATATTGACCACAAATTCATTGCCGATGGAGGGCATGATATTCCGCACGGCCTGGGGCAGGACCACATACACCATGCTCTGCCAGTGGGTCATGCCGATGGCGTGGGCGGCCTCCTTCTGGCCCTTATCCACGCTGATGATGCCGCCGCGGATGATCTCCGCCATATACGCGCCCGTATTGACGCTGACGATCAGGATAGCGGCGGTCAGCACCGGCATACGAAGGCCTATGGTCATGCCGCCGTAGTAGATCACCATGGCCTGCACGATCATGGGGGTGCCGCGGAACACTTCAATATACACGCCCAGCAGCCACGAGAGGATCTTCAGCGGTATGCGTTTCAAGGCGGGGTCTTTCGGGGACGTGGGGATCGTGCGCAGGATAGCCACCAGCAGGCCCAGCAGGAAGCCTGCCAGCGTACCGGTGATGGCAACGATCAGCGTAACGCCGACGCCGCTCAGAAACAGGGGGCCGTACTGCTCCAGCAGGAAGCGTACCCAGCCGAAGAAAGTGGAAGGAAGCTGCATGGGGATAACACTCCTTTGATGGTAGAAAGAAGGAAAAGGGATTGACGCGCCGACTCCGGCGCGGGGTGGGACTTGCCGTCCCAAGGGGCGCTCTATTGTTCGGGTGGCGATCCGAAGGGGTGCAGGGGGCGAGCGGAAAGCCCCCTGCTAGTAGCATTAAACAACAACTTTGCTGAAAAAAGTTCCCTTTGGCAGGGCCTGACGCGCCGACTCCGGCGCGGGAGAAGGGCTTGCAGCCCTATGGGGCGCTCTATTGTTCGGTTGGCGATCCGAAGGGGGTGCAGGGGGGCGAGCGGAAAGCCCCCTGCATTGCATCGCTAAAAGACAACTTTGCCGTAAGCAATTCCCTTTGGCGGGGAATGACGCGCCGACTCCGGCGCGAGGGCAGGGTTTGCAGCCCTATGGGGCGCTCACACTTTTCTTTCGGTGGCGAAAGAAAAGTGTGCAAAAGAAAGCCAGCGGCACGGCGACTCCGGGAAAAAGCCCTTTA
>SFGO01000034.1 GCA_004556545.1 Clostridiales bacterium | reverse complement strand
CTTTCAAAAATGGGCAATAAAGGGCTTTTTCCCGGAGTCGCCGTGCCGCTGGCTTTCTTTTGCACACTTTTCTTTCGCCACCGAAAGAAAAGTGTGAGCACCCCTTGGGACGGCCAGTCCCTATCCGCGCCGGAGTCGGCGCGTCAGGCCCCGCCGGGTGCAGGGGTTTGCGCCTGCGGGCGCACCAAAGGGCTTTCCGCTCGCCCTTTGGAAACCTTCGGTTCGCCCCTTGAAGCAATAGAGCGCCCCATAGGGCTGCAAGCCCTTCTCCTCGCGCCGGAGTCGGCGCGTCAGACCCCGCCAAGGGGAATTTCTTACGGCAAAGCTGTCTCTTGTCATGCTAGCAGGGTGGCTTTCCTCGGGGCAAACAATCGGCGCGGCCCGCACTGCCGTGCGCTCCGCTTGTTGTTTGCCTGAACTCCGGGGCGCTAACCGCCTTCAAAAGTTCAGTCTGCCAAAGGCAGACCGGGTTGCCCAAGGGCAACCCGCCTTGCGTCTTCCCTTCGTTCCCCCCTGCACCCCTTCGGGGAGTCGGCGTACCAATGCAGGGGTATGCGCCTGCGGACGCACTGGGAACTTTCCCCGTGCAAACCCTCAGCCGCGCTTTCCCCTCTTCATAAATACTCCATACGCCCCTATCATCAACAGCGCAAAACCCATCAAATACACCGGATACGCCCCAATGCTCCCGTACTGCGCAATCAGCCCAAATACCGGCGGCATAAACGTCGAACCAATATAAGCGCTGGCCATCTGCACGCCGATAATCGCCTGAGAATTCTCCCGGCCAAAGGATTCCGGCGTGGAATGAATGATGCAGGGATAAATCGGAGCACTGCCCACCCCCATGGTCACTAACCCAATCAGCGGACAAATGCGCCATGGCAGGAGAATCACCAGAATGCTGACCAATGCCAGCCCAAGCCCGGCGCGAATCATGTTGCGATCACCGAAACGGTCGGCAATGAAACCGTTCAGAAATCTTCCGAGGGTGATGCCCAGATAATACAGACTGGCAAAACGGGCCGCTGTTCCCGCTTCCACGCCCCGGGCGCTGACCAGATAGCTGCTGGCCCATAGCCCCGCCGTGGTTTCCATGGCACAATAACCGAAAAACGTCAGTAAAGTCAACGATGCGCCCGGAATCCGCAAAAGCTGTCCTAAACGCTTGGGCTTTTCTCCCGTCTCGCTCTCTGTCCCTTCCGGCGTTTCCGTGCGCTTTTTCCAAAGCGGCAGACTGAGAAACAGAATGGCCGTCAAGGCTACCTGAATATAGGAGACCGAGCGATACCCCGTCTGCCAACCCCAGCCGCGCTGCAGGGCCATGCTCATGATGAAGGGGCTGATGGTCGTCCCCACGCCCCACATGCAGTGCAGCCAGCTCATGTGCCGGGAGGAATAGTGCAGCGCCACATAGTTGTTCAGGGCGGCATCCACCGCGCCAGCGCCAAGGCCGTAGGGAATAGACCATGCGATCAGCATCCACGGCTTCGTGCTGATGGAAAAGCCGAACAGCGCCGCCGCCGTCATCAGAACGCTCAGCGCCGTTACCAGACCCGCTCCCATCTTCCGGGTCATCCGGTCGGACAGCAGACTGGACAGAATCGTACAGCCGGAAACGACCATGGAGACCACTCCGGCAAAGGAAATGGGAAGGTTCAGTTCGCCCTGCATCACCGGCCATGCGGAGCCCAGCAGAGCGTCCGGCAGGCCCAGACTGATAAAGGCAAGGTAAATGACCGCCAATAATAAAGAAACCATTTTTTCTTCCTCTTTCGTTTGCTTCTTTAATTTTTGCTCAAAACAGGCTGAGCTGCTCCATCTTCACCAAAGGCTTCCTGGCGCGCACCGGCTGCGGGCGGACGTTTTCCGGCAGTTCGTCCGTAAAGGCCGACGGCTGACCGCCGTAGCTGAGGATCAGCTCCTCCCGGGCGCGGGTCATGCCCACGAAAAACAGCCGCCGCTCTTCTTCAACATTCGTGGGGCTGCTTTCCCGCTCCAGCGGCAGATCGCCTGCGTTCAGGCCCGCCAGAAAAACCACCGGGAATTCCAGACCCTTGCAGGCGTGCAGCGTCATCAGCCGCACCGCGCCGCTCTGCACGGTGCCTTCGCCCCGGCGCTGCAGGTCGCCCTCCGCGCCCAGCAGCGTCCGTTCCAGAAAATCCTCCATCCGATTCTGGAAGACGGCGGCGTTCAGCAGACGGGCAACGGGCTTAGCATTTTCCAGCCCGCACAGCTCCCGAAGGCGTTCCAGCAATTTGCGCGGCTTTCCCCTGCTCATTTGGGGCCAAAGCTCCTCCACGGCGCTCAGCCACGGTGCCAGCACCTCAAAGGACGCAAGCGCCTCCCGAAGGGCGGCTCCGTCCGGCTTTTCCAACGTTCGAAGGGCTTCTCCTGCCCGCTGGATCAGCGGCGCGGGAATTTTCCACAAAAGGGACAAAGCGTCGCTCAGGGCGGCAAAATTCTCCGGCTCCTGCAGGGAACGGAAGAAACCCAGCATTCCCCGCACCTTGCCGTCTTCCCAGAAATTTTCCCGGCCCGATACCACGCAGGGAATATCGTCGTGCTCCAGACAGTACTCGATCTGCTCGAGCTGCCGATGGGTGCGGCACAAAACGGCAATCTCCGAAAAAGCGCGGTGAACCGTGCGATCCGCCTTCTGATGATGGGCTTCCAGCATGTCTATGCCGCCCGCCATCCGTTCAATCTCTTTGGCGATGAACACGCCCTCGGCAAAGGGATCGTCCGCCTGCATCAGCCGGACAGCCGCGCCGCCTGTGACGTTGGCATGAAGCTGCCGGGGCGAACCGGGATTTCGGTCGATGACGGACAGGGCGGCATCCAGCACCGGGGAAGCAGAGCGATAGTTTTCCTTCAGACGAATCAGCCGCAAATTTGGGTGCCGTTCCCGCAGACGGTCGAAGCAGTCCGCATCCGCGCCGCGAAAGCCGTATATGGACTGATCCGGGTCGCCGATGACGAACAGGCTGCCCTGCCGCCAGTGCTCCACCAGCCGGTGCTGCAGGGGATTGATGTCCTGAAATTCATCCACCAGCAGGTGGCGAAAACAGGCTTTTCGGCTTTCATCCAGCCGAAGCGCTTCCGTCAGAAGGTCGTCCAGATCCCGAGCGCCCAGTGCGTGCATCCGCTCGTCGTAGGCCTCCCGCAATCCAGGAGGAAAGCCCGGAACCTCCACGCCGTTTTTCACCTGCGACAATAGCCGCAGCATTTCGGCGGGAGACGTTTTTTCGCCCCGTTCTTCCAGCAGCTCCGCCATCAGGGCAAGAGCCTGTTCCCGGCTGAACAGGGGCTTTTTTTTCAGCATCTTCAGGGCAATGGCGTGGAACGTACCCACGGTAATGGGCTTCGCCGCGCTCCCCAGCCGTTCCTTCAGCCGGGTGCGCATTTCCTCCGCTGCCTGATGGGTAAAGGTCACGGCGGTGATCTCCTTGGGCGGAACCTTGCGCCGCTCCACCAGATCGGCGATGCGCTCCACCAGCGTGCGGGTCTTGCCCGTTCCGGGGCCTGCTACCACGGCGATGATTTCTTCCTCCGCATGGATGGCTTCCTCCTGCTCCGGGTTCATGCGCAGCGGAAGCTTCTGCACCGTTTCCTCGGGTTCAGCTTCGACGGTTCGGGCCTTCAACGGCTGCTTTTTCGCCTTGGGCGCGGCAAAGCCCGCCAGCTCCAGCAGGGAGGTCTGCCCTTCCAGCAGTTCCAGCTCGTGAGGCTCAAAAACGGTGATCACGCCGTATTCGCCGTCGTAGCCCGCCTGCTTGTGTACCTGCCCCGCGCGCAGACGGCGCAGGGCTTCGGCCACGCCGGGCCCCATGTCCCGCTCTGCCACATCCAGCGGAAGCTCCCGCAGGATATAGAATTCCGGGCCGTAGCGCTTGAGCATTTCCAGATAAGCGCCCTGCACCCGCTTGCTGGCCGCGCCGGTCTGCATGCAGTTGGCCAACAGTTCCGGCAGGGGCATCAGGCTTTCGAAGGGTCTGGACAGTGGCCCCGGCTCCCGCCGGTCGGCCAGCTCGTCCACCCGGTGCAGCACGCCGACGGTCAGCTTCCGGCCGCAGACCGGGCAGCGGCCGTTCAGGGCGTTGGTTTCCTCCGGCTCCAGACAGCAGCCGCAGGCCCGGTGGCCGTCCAGATGGTACTTGCCTTCCTCCGGGAAAAACTCGATCGTCCCTTCAAAACCTTCGCCGGTTTCCAGCGCATGCTTCAGTTCTCCATAGGTCACTCCGCAGGAAAGCAGATTGGCCTCCCGGCCCAGCTTCTGGGGCGAATGGGCGTCGGAATTGGACACCAGCAGGTAGGAATCCAGCTGAGACACCCGCCGGTTCATGGGCGGATCGGAAGAAAGCCCGGTTTCCAGCGCGTGGATACAGCCGGTCATATCGCCGTAGCATTCTTCCAGCGTGGAAAATTGAGAAAATTCGCCGAACACGGAGAAGTGCGGCGTCCAGATATGGGCCGGAATCAAGATGACCGAAGGACAGGCCTCCATGGTCATCTGCAAAAGATCCCGGCTGTCCATGCCCAGAATGGGCCGTCCGTCGCTGTGCAGGTTTCCGACGGCTTCCAGCCGGTGGGCCAGCTCCTCCGCCTCGTCCAGACCGGGCAGAAGGATCACATGATGCACCTTCCGGGTCTTGCCGTCCTTTTTGTAGATGGTGCTGATTTCCCCGGATACCACAAAGCGGACGGGGTCTCCCCCGCCGGCCACATCGGCCGGCAGGGCGAACTCCTTCCGCAGGGCATATACGCCGTTTCCGGCGGGCTCCAGCATTTCCCGAAGCTCTGACCGCCAGACGGGATGGGTAAAATCTCCCGTGCCGACCAGCCCGATCCCCTTGCGGCGCGCCCACAGCTCCAGATGGGGTGCGTCGCAGTCGGACGAGGTAGCCCGGGAATATTTGGAATGAATGTGCAGATCGGCAATGTACATCGGCTTTTCCTCTTCAGCACGTCGGATATTCGGCTCTTTCGGGCCTTATCAGCGCCGGTCTTCCCCGGTGGAAAAACGCATCCGGGAGGAGGCGCGCTGCTTCTGCATATACTGCTGATAGGTCATGGCAGGCTTTTCTTCCTCTTTTCGGACGGGCCGGTCTTCCAGAAAGGGCGTTTCCAGAAACAGGGGTTCCGCCTTGGGACGAACCGGCTGGACATTGGGCCGTTCCAGCCGCGTAGCGCGGAATTCCGCCTGACGTTCCGCATTTTTCAGGGGCTTGGGCTCTCGAATGGGCTTGGGTTCCCGAACAGAACGCGGAGCTTCCGGCTGGCGGGGCGCAGTTTTTTCGGGCCGGACGGGCTTTTCAGGCCGCGCTGCTTTCGGCGCTTTTCTTTCCGGCATTTCCGGCTGGGGAGCTTTCTTCTCCGGCTTTTTCGGTTTTTCGGGCCGCTGGGCAGCGGCAGGCCGGACGGGTTCCGCCGTCTTTTCTCTTTTGGAGGGGCGGGGCTGAGGCGGCTGCTTCACCGTTTCGGTAAAGACCTGCATGGGCCACCGGCTCTCCCGGCGGGGAATCTGCTTGCCGATAAGCTTCTCGATGGCCTTGAGATCCTTCATCTCGTCGATGCAGCAAAAGCTGACGGCTACGCCCTCGTGACCCGCCCGGCCCGTGCGGCCGATGCGGTGAACGTAGGATTCCGGCTCATGGGGCAGGTCATAATTGAACACATGGGATAATCCCGCAATATCGATGCCCCGGGCGGCGATGTCGGTGGCAATCAGCACATGGATCTTGCCCTGCTTGAACTGCGCCAGCGCTTCCTGTCGGGCGCCCTGACTCTTGTCGCCGTGAATGGCCCGGGCCTGAATGCCCTCCCGGCTCAGCTCCCGCACCACCCGGTCGGCCCCGTGCTTGGTGCGGGTAAAGACCAGCGCGCTTTCCACCTCCGGGCGGCGCAGAAGCTCGGCCAGCAGATGCTTCTTGTTGGCCTTATCCACCAGGTACAGGCTTTGATCGATGGTATCCACCGTACTGCTGACCGGGTCTACCTTCACGCTGACCGGATTGTGAAGGATGCTCATGGCCAGCTTTTCCACCTCGGCGGGCATGGTGGCGGAGAAGAAAAGCGTCTGCCGTTTTTCCGGCAAAAGGGCGATGACCTTTTTCACATCGTGGATGAAGCCCATATCCAGCATCCGGTCGGCTTCGTCCAGCACAAAAATTTCAATTTTGGCCAGGCTGATAAAGCCCTGACCGATCAGGTCGTTCAGACGGCCCGGCGTGGCCACCAGGATGTCCACGCCCCGCTTGAGCTGCTCCACCTGGGGCTGCTGCCCCACGCCGCCGAAAATAACGCAGGAGCGCAGCGGCAGCTGTTTGCCGTAGGACACGAAGTTTTCCTGAATCTGCAGGGCCAGCTCCCGGGTAGGAGTCAGGATCAGCGCCCGAATGTTCCGGCCTTTCCCGGAAGGCCGCTCCTGATAGAGCCGCTGCAGGATCGGCAGGGCGAAAGCGGCGGTCTTGCCGGTGCCCGTCTGAGCGCAGCCCAGCACGTCCTTTCCCGCAAGGACGGTGGGAATGGTATCCCGCTGAATGGGGGTAGGGGTTTCGTAGCCGCAGGCTTTGACCGCGGCCAACAGCTGCGGAAGCAGCGGCAGTTCGTCAAAATTCAATAACCAGTTTCATTCCTTTCCCGATGCGATCCGGCGCGGCTCAGTGACGGACGGGGCCGCGCTTCATTCTTTTCTTCCGGGGGTAAATCCTGAAAAGCGCTTCCCCGGGCTGCATTTGTTTCGAGTCTGTCGTTTTCATGAGAAAGCCGTCCTTTCCCGTTTTTCTTTCAGGGGACGTTTCTCATTCTTGCCATTTTTTCAGAGGGCATGCACCCGGCGCACCAGCGCTTTCGGCTCCTCCGCCCGGAAAAAGGCAGTGCCCATGACCAGCGTATCGATCCCTGCCTGCGCCAGCCGGACGGCGTTCTCGCCGTTGATGCCGCCGTCGGCCTCGATATCCCCGGCAAAGCCCATGGCGCGCAGCTCGGCGGCCTTGGGCAGCACGTCCGGCATCAGCTTCTGTCCGCCGAAGCCCGGCTCCACGGTCATCAGCAGCACCCGATCCAGCAGCGGCAGTGCTTCCCGCAGGGCTTCCACGGAGGTGCCCGGCTTCACCGACGCGCCCACCCGCACGCCCAGCTCCCGCAGCTTGCGCAGGCAGGGCAGGAAGTCGTTGGCCTCCTGATGGATGGTGATGGTGCCCGCGCCGGACGCGGCGAAATTCTCCACATATTTCAGCGGGTCGGAGATCATCAGATGTACGTCGCAGTGCAGGTCGAATTCCTGATGAATGGCCTTGAGCAGGCTGGGGCCGAAGCTGATGTTGGGCACAAAATGGCCGTCCATCACGTCAAAATGCAGCTCGTCACAGCCGGTATCCTTTACCAGCTTCACGGCTTCAAACATCCGAAGGGGGTCGGCAGCCAGAATGGACGGGGCGATTTTAGTCATAACGATTCCTCCATGCT
The DNA here is from genome assembly GCA_004556545.1 of Clostridiales bacterium. Classification (GTDB taxonomy): domain Bacteria; phylum Bacillota; class Clostridia; order Christensenellales; family Aristaeellaceae; genus Limiplasma. Next base: position 16,197 of record SFGO01000034.1, on the reverse strand, counting down.
TCTTTTACGCGGTTCAGCAGCAGGTGATAGCGTTCCAGCCGTTCCCTGCCCAGCTTTCCCTCCCGGGCGGCTTCCAGCACGGCGCAGCCCGGCTCGCTCAGGTGATAGCAGGGAGAAAAACGGCACTGTCCCTCATAGGGGGCAAAATCGGGATAATAATCCTTGAGCTGAATGGGCTCCATGCCCATTTCCAGCTCCAGCAGGCTGAAGCCGGGGGTATCCAGCACCTGATAGCCGTCCCGGAACATCAATTCCGCATGGCGGGTGGTGTGGCGGCCCCGGCTGATCTTGCGGCTGATCTCGCCGGTTTTCAGTTCCAGCCCCGTAGCGGCGCTGAGCAGCGTACTTTTGCCCACGCCGGACTGTCCGGCGAAGCAGCAGACGCCCTCCCGCAGCACGGCCCGCAGCTCGTCCAGCCCCTCGCCGGCCTCGGCGCTGACCCGGAGAATCGGAATCTGCAGCGTGCTGTATTCCCGCACCAGACTTTCGTATACTTCCGAAGAAAGGTCGCATTTGTTGGCTACCAGCACCGGGCGGATGTTCTGCCGGGCCGTCATCACCAGCAGGGTATCGATCAGCAGATAGTCCGGCTCGGGCTGAGGCGCCAGCACCAGCAGCACCGTATGGATATTGGCCACCGGGGGGCGGATCAGCTCGCTGGTTCGGGGCAGAATCTCCTCCACCCAGCCATGCTCGTCCCCGCTGGCGGGGGTGAACAGAATCCGATCCCCCACCATGGGCGTTTTGTGCTGCTTGCGAAATTTGCCCTTGGCCCGAAGCACATGCACCTCTCCGTCCGGCTGACGGGCGTAGTACAGGCCGCCCACGCCCTTGACGATCACGCCCTCCCGGGCGCTCTGTTCCATCAAGCTGTTTCCTCCTATTCCATGGCGACGGGCTGCTCCAGATAGAGCTTTCCGTCCACATATACCCGGCAGGACGCGCTTCCGCCGTAGGCGGAGCTGAGGGGCGTGATGACGTTTCCGCTCTGCCCGGCGGGATAAACGGCGGAGTACTGCTCCACTTCCTGCCCGTTTTCCAAAAGCGTTACCCGGATGGTTCGATCCTGATCGGCCTTTTCCATGGTAAAGCTGATTTCGCCCTTATAGCCCTTGCTCTTCGTGGCGACGGTCAATACGACGGGCGCATCCAGCACGGCCAGCGTGCCCGAAACGGGGTTCTGAGCCATGACCATGCCGATCTGGCTTTCATCCAGCACTTCCACATAGACGGTCTCGCCGACAGAAAGCTGGTTTTCCCGAAGGAGCTTGGCCGCTTCTTCCTCGGTGCGGGCAGTCACGTCCGGCACCAGCGTACTGCCGCCGGAAATGGTCAGTTCCAGCTCCTGCCCGGGGGTAAAGGCCTCGCCGCCCTTGGGGTTCTGCTGCAGAATGGTGCCCAGCGGCTCCGTAGAGACCGAACGGATGACCACAATGCTGAAGCCCTGCTTCCGCAGATCCTTGGAAAGATTGTCATACAGCTGCCCCACGCAGTTGGGCACGGTATCCTGACTGGGGCCAAGGCTGACGGTAGCCAGCAGGCTGTCGCCCCGGCTCATTTCCGTATCCGGCTCGGGCAGCTGAGAGATCACCACCCCGGCGGGAATGGTATCATGATTCTGCTCGGTCTGCTGCCAGCCCAATCCCGCCCGTTTGGCCATCGCCATGGCTTCCTCCGCGGTGTAGCCCTCCACGTCCGGCGCGATGACCCGGTTGGTCACCCGATGAAAAATGGCCAGAATGCCGAAAGTCAGCACTGCCAGCACCACAACGGTCGCCCCGGCGGTCAGCAGAATGCTTCTGCGGGAGTAGCGCCGCCGTTTCATCCGGCCGGTGGTCTGCGAGACCGGGCCGGGCCGGTAGGGCTTATTTTCGGCAGGCCGCTTGGGCGGCTGCACCGGCTGCTGCCGGGTCGGGGTCACGGCTCCGGCCGGAAGCCGGGAAAAGCCCGGCTGAATCGTTTCTGGATCCAGTCGGCCGTCCTTGGCCTGCAAAAGCGCATCCGCCATTTCCCGGGCGCTCTGAAAGCGATCCTTGGGATTTTTGGCCAGCGCCTTCATCACCACCGCCACCACGGCGGGAGGGGTCTCCGGCGCGTAGTCGGTAATGGGCGGCGGCGCGTCGTTGATGTGCTGCATGGCCACGGAAACGGGCGTATCGCCCACAAAGGGCACCCGGCCGGTCAGCATTTCGTACATGACCACGCCGGTGGAGTAAATATCGCTGGTGGCCTCCACTACGCCGCCCATGGCCTGCTCCGGCGAGGAATAATGCACCGAGCCCACCACGGTATCTCCCTTAGAGATGGTGAAAGCGTTGGTCATGCGGGCAATGCCGAAGTCCGCCACCTTTACGTGGCCGTCGGAATGGATCAGCACGTTCTGGGGCTTGATGTCCCGATGGATAATGCCGTTGTCATGGGCGTGCTGCAAGGCGCTCAGAATCCGCACGGTGATCTGAATGGCGGTCTGCGTGCTCAGCCGTCCCTTCTGACGGATCACGTCCTTGAGGGTGCTGCCGCTGACGTATTCCAGCACCAGATAGCGGTATTCGCCCTCCACGCCCACGTCCAGCAGATTGACGATATTATGATGGCTCATCAGGCTGGCGGCCTGCGCCTCCCGCTGAAAGCGCTCCAGAAATTCCTTGTCGGAATTGTATTCGCTTTTGAGAATTTTCACCGCCACGCTGTGCCCGGTGCGGATATCCACCGCCCGGTATACCAGCGACATGCCGCCCTGACCGATAAAGTCCTCCAGCTGGTAGCGCTCGGCGAAGATCATTCCTTTCATCATTCGCCCTGCACCTCCATCACCCGTCCCAGCACAAAGGAGACGTTGTCGGTGCCACCGTTTTCCAGCGCCAACTCCAGAAGCCTGTCCGCGGCCTTTTCCTCATGGAGCGTATTGAGAATTTCCTCGATGTCCTTGTCGTCCACCATGTTGTACAGGCCGTCGGAACAGACCAGCCACAGGTCGTCCAGCTGCTTGTCCTCGGAAAGCACATCCACCTCCACCACCGGGTCGATGCCCACGGCACGGGTGATGATGTTGCGGTAGGGATGCTTCTTCGCCATTTCCGGCGTGATGACCTGATTGCGCAGAAGCTCCCCTACCACGCTGTGATCCTGCGTGATCTGGCTGAGTTTGCCGTCCCGGAGACGATAGGCGCGGCTGTCGCCCACGTGGCCGATCAGGATGCGCTGCTCTCCCTCCCACAGAAGGGTCATGGTGGTGCCCATGCCGGTCAGGTTTTCGTCGCTGCCCGCCATGCCGTAGATGCGGCGGTTGGCGGCTTCCAGCCCCATGCGCAGCGCGTCCTCCTCCGGGCGCTTGCGGCTGAGGGCGTTCTTGACCACCTGCACGGCCACCCGGCTGGCGGTCTCCCCGCCCTTGTGGCCGCCCATGCCGTCGGCGACGCCGTACAAGCGCCCTTCCACCAGCAGACTGTCCTGATTGCTGGCCCGTACCAAACCCTGATGTGTCCTGTGGCAAACCCGCATGATGGTATTACTCCTTTGATTTTCCTTCCAGTTCCCGCCGCCGCAGCTGACCGCAGGCTCCGCCGATATCCGAGCCCATTTCCCGGCGCACGGTGGCGGAGATATGACGGCTTTCCAGCGTGTGCAGGAAGCGCTGCACCGCCTCCGGCGACGCGGGGCGCAGCGCCCGCTCGTCCACATGGTTGAGGGGGATCAGATTCACATGGCACTGCAGATCCCGAAGCAGCGCCGCCAGTTCGACGGCATGCTCCGGGCGGCTGTTGAGCTGGTCGATGAGCGCGTACTCAAACACCACCCGCCGGCCCGTTTTCTTCACATATTCCCGCACTGCGGCCATGACCTCGCCCAAAGGCCAGCGCCGGGCGATGGGCATGATCTGCCGCCGGATCTCGTCGTTGGGGGCGTGCAGGGACAGGCTCAGCGTAATGCCCAGATTTTCCTCCGCCAGTCGGCGGATCTGATCCGCCAGACCGCAGGTGCTGACGGATACGTTGCGCAGGCTTACATTCAGCCCTTTTTCCTCGTTGACCGCCCGCAGAAAGCGGACGGTGTTGTCGTAATTATCCAGCGGCTCGCCGCTGCCCATGAGAACAATGTGCCCCACCCGGCCCTTTTCGCCCAGATAACGGTTGGCCAGCAGCACTTCCGAGAGCATTTCCCCGCTGGAAAGGCTCCGGACGCAGCCGTTCAGGGTGCTGGCGCAGAAGGCGCAGCCCATTTTGCAGCCCACCTGTGTGGAGATGCACAGGGAGTAGCCGTAATGGTAGTGCATCAGCACGCCCTCGATCAGGTTATCGTCCCGGCAGCGGAACAGAAACTTGACCGTATCATCCTTTTGGGAGGGAAACACGCCGTACAGCTCCATGGGCAGGTCGTCGCAGGTTTCCATCAGCTGCTCCCGCAGGGTTTTCGGCAGATTGCTCATTTCCGAAAAGGGAACGCCCCGGGTCAGCCAGCTGTACACCTGACCGGCCCGGAAAGCGGGCTGACCCAGCTCTTTGAAGTAGGCCCCCAGCTCCTTGGGGGTCATATCCAGCAGGATCCGTTTTTCCGGCATCAGTAGTTCCTCCGCAGGCGCACGATGTAGAAGCCCTCCACCTGATCCCGGAAGCCCAGCAACTGCAGGCCCAGCCCGTCCTGCTGCAGGCGCAGCTCTGCCGGGAAGGTCAGCGGCATGGGTTCGGTCGTGTATTCAGGATGCTCCTTCAGGAAGCCCTCGATCTGCGCCTTGTTTTCCTCCGGCAGCACAGAGCAGGTGGAGTACACCAGCAGACCGCCGGGCCGGACGTACCGGCACACCGTATTCAGCAGCTTCTTCTGGGTCTCTACAATGGCGGGCAGGTCGCTTTCCTTCAGGCGCAGCTTGATATCCGGCTTCTGACTGAGAACGCCCGTGCCGGAGCAGGGCGCATCCAGCAGCACCGCGTCCAGCGTTTTTTCCATATCGGGCCGGTACTCGCAGGCATCCTTCACGGCGGTGCGCAGATTGTCCAGTCCCAGACGGCGGCGAACGCCGTCCAGCAGGAGAGCCCGCTTTTCGTGCAGCTCCCACGCATAGACCCGGCCCGTCAGCTGCATGGTCTCGCACAGATAAGCGGATTTGCCGCCGGGAGCCGCGCAGGCGTCCAGAATTTTCATGCCGGGCCGGGCCTGCACCGCTTCGGCGGCCAGCATGCTGCTCTGGCCCTGAATGGAATAAAGGCCCGCCTGATAATCCGGGTCAAAGCCCGGCTCGGTCACGCCCTCCAGCAGATAGGCATGGGGAGCCACGCCTGCCCGGAAGGACAGATTTTTTTTACGGAGCAGGTCTTCAAAACCATGGTCGTCCAGCTTGAGCAGATTGGGCCGGACGGTGGTGGGATGGCTGGCTTCCCGGTAGGTCAGCATCTGCTTCGCCGTTTCGAAGCCGTAGGCCTCGATGAGCTTTTTCACCAGCCACAGGGGCGCGGAGCTTTCCACATGAAGCCATTCCTCCGGGTCTTTTGCCGCATCCGGCCAAGAGAGCTCGTCCTTCTGGCGGATCAGATTGCGCAGCACCGCATTCACAAAGCCCGCAGAGGCTTCCGCGCCCATCTGCTTGACCAGCTTGACGGATTCGTCCACGGCGGCGCTGTCCGGTACCCGCTCCAAAAACAAGATCTGGAAAACGCCCAGCCGCAGCGCGTCGCGGGTAACAGCGTCCCGGGCGGGATACTCGGTCAGCTGGTTCAAAGCATGATCGATCTTCACTTCGTTTTCCAGCGTGCCGTACACCAGTTGAGTGGTCAGGCGGCGCTCCTCGGGCTTCAAGTCCCGGGGCAGATTTTTGTTCAGGCTCAGCGCGGCGTAGGCGCCGTTTTCATGCACGTCCAAAAGCACCTTCAGCGCCAGCTTGCGGGCACCGGGCTGTGCAGGCGCGGCAGGCTTCCGGGGGCCGGAGGGCTTGCCGTAAGAAGACTTTCCATAAGAAGGTTTGCCAAAAGAAGGCTTGCCGGAAGCGGGCCTGCCGGAAGAAGGCCGGTCGGTCTTTTTGTCAAAAGAGCGGTTCCCGGACGGCTGGGAGCGGTGCTGACCGTCCCGGTCAAACTTCCGGGGGCCGGAGGCAGTCTTGCCGTCATAGGGGCGCTTCTCGTCCTTTCGGAAGGAACCGCCCTGCGGACGGTCTGTCCGGCGGTCAGCGGATTTTCCGGCATAGGAGCGGCCTTGGCCGTTCTGCCCGCCGGAAGGACGGCGTTCGTCCCGTTTTTCCCCTGCGGCGGGCGCAGGGCGTTTCTGTTCGTTCATAGCTTTGCCTCACTCAATTTCTGTCCTTCGGGAATGGCATGGCCCAGCAGATAGGCTTTGGCTTCCATCCGTTTTGCGCCGGGAGCCTGAATTTCGCACAGTTCAACCGCCCCGTCGCCGGTGGCCACGATCAGGCCCTTTTTCCGGTCGGCGCACAGCACCGTGCCGGGCTGTCCGCTGCCCTGAGCGGCGCGGGCCTTCCAGATTTTCAGCGCGCCATTCTCGGTGGTCACATAGCCGCAGGGCCACGGGCTCATGGCCCGCACCCGGTTCACACACTGGGCCGTGGTCTCCGTAAAGTCCATCTCGCCCATTTCCTTGGTGATCTTGGGGTCGTAGGTCATGCGGCTTTCGTCCTGCTTCTGCCGGGGGCAGTCGCCCGCCTCGATGCGGCGCAGGGTCTCGATCAGCAGCTCGCCCCCCAGATGGGACAGGCGTTCGGTCAGCTCTCCGGCGGTCTCTTCCGGGCCGATGGGCGTTTCCCTCTGCAGCAGAATATCGCCGGTATCGATGCCCGCGTCGGTGAACATGGTGGTCACGCCGGTGACGGTCTCGCCCTGCCATACCGTCCACTGCACGGGAGCCGCGCCCCGGTGCCGGGGCAGCAGCGAGGTGTGCACGTTCACCGTGCCGATCTTGGGCACGTCCAGCACTTCCTGCGAAAGAATCTGCCCGAAGGCGGCGGTGACGCACAGGTCGGGCGCAAGGCTCTTCAGATCGTCCAGCCCGTCCTTGCGGATCTTCAAAGGCTGAAATACGGGAATCTGCTGCGAAAGGGCATATTCCTTCACCGGGGTCATCTGCACCTTGCCGCCCCGGCCCTTGGGCTTGTCCGGCTGGGTAAAAACGCCGGCCACTTCATAGCCGTTTTCCACCAGCGCCCGCAGAATAGGGACGGAAAACTCCGGCGTTCCCATAAAAACAACTCTCATTCCCCGTCCTCCTCTTCGCTTCCGTCCACGGGCTCGTATTCCTCGTCGCCCTCCAGGATCTCGCGGTCCATCTTGTCCACATAGAGAACGCCGTCCAGATGATCCAGCTCATGGCACACGGCCCGGGCAAAGAACTCCTCGGCTTCCAGCTCGATGGCGTTGCCGTCCGCGTCCTGAGCCTGCACCTTCACATGGTTGGGCCGGGTGACAACGCCGCTGCGGCCAGGGATGCTCAGGCAGCCCTCGGGGCCGCTCTGCTGGCCGTCCGACTCCACGATGACCGGGTTCACCAGCTCCACCAGCCCCTCGCCCACATCGATGACCACGGCCCGGCGCAGAATGCCCACCTGGGGCGCGGCCAGACCCACGCCGTTGGCGTCGTACATGGTATCCGCCATATCCTCCAGCAGAATTTTCAGCCGCCGGTCAAATTTTTCCACCGGCTTGCAGACCTTGCGCAGCTTGTTATCCCCGATTTTTACGATCTTCCTCAGCGCCATCCAACATCTCTCCCTACTCTGTGTCCGCTACATCATGGTAGCGGGGTTGATTTCCACGTAAATATGGCAGCGTTCCGTGCCGGTGGCCGTCAATTCCGACATCAGCCGCAGCAGCGGCGCGGTTTCCGGCTGGTCGAACAGCTTGAGCAGCACATGGTAGCGGTACTGCCCCCGGATGCGTTTGACCGGCGCTTCATCCGCCCGGATCATCAGCGTCTTTTTCTTCTGTACCGGGTGGCTCAGAAGATAGGTCTGCAGGGTATCGTACAGCCGCTCGGACGTATCCCTGGCCTCGGCCTCGTCGGGACTTTCCACCAGCAGGCGGCACAGCATGGTAAAGGGCGGATACAGCCCCGCCCGCCGCCGGGAAAACTCCATTTCGAAAAAGGCCCGGTAGTCCTGCTTCGCCGCCGCCTGAATGCAGGGGTTGTCCGGCTTGTAGCTCTGCACGATCACCTCGCCGGGCTCCTGCGCCCGTCCGGCCCGGCCCGCCACCTGCGTGATGAGCTGGAACGTCCGCTCCGCCGAGCGGTAATCCGGCAGGTTCAGCGTCATATCCGCCGCCACCACGCCTACCAGCGTCACTCTGGGAAAGTCCAGCCCCTTGGCGATCATCTGCGTGCCGATGAGCACCTGCGCCCGGCCCTTGCCGAACTCGTCCAGCAGGCGGGCGTGAGCGTCCCGGCCCCGGGTGGTATCGATGTCCATGCGGACGGTTCTGACCGTCGGGAAGAGCTTGTGCATCTCTTCCTCCACCCGCTGGGTGCCGCTGCCGAAATAGCGGATGTACCTGCTGCCGCACTCCGGGCACACCGTCGGCGGAGCCTTGACCGCGCCGCACATGTGGCAGCGCAGCTTTCCCGGATCCTCCGGGCTTTCCCGGTGCAGGGTCATGCTCAGGTCGCACTGCTCGCATTTGACCACATAGCCGCAGCTTCGGCAGCTGACGAAAGTGTTGTAGCCCCGGCGGTTCAGGAACAGCATAGCCTGATGGCCGCCTTCCAGACATTCCTTTAGCTTCTGGATGAGCAGCGCGCTGAAAATGGAGCGGTTGCCCGCTTCCAGCTCCCGGCGCATATCCACCACCGTCACCTGCGGCAGCGGCCGGTCGCCCACCCGGCGGGGCATTTCCACCAGCGTGTAATCTCCCCGGCGAGCCATCGCAAAAGAAAGGATGCTGGGTGTGGCGCTGGACAAGATCAGCGCGGCCCCTTCGTTTTCGCAGCGCTGGCGGGCTACCCGGCGCGCGTCGTAGCGGGGGTGCTTGTCGCTCAGGTACGTCTGCTCGTGCTCCTCGTCAATGACGATCAGGCCCAGCTTTTCCACCGGGGCGAAAATGGCGGAGCGCGCGCCCACCACCACCCGGGCCTGTCCCAGCCGGATGCGCCGCCATTCGTCATACCGCTGGCCGTCGGTCAGGCGGCTGTGCAGCACGGCGGTATTCTCCCCGAAGCGGCTGTGGAACCAGCGAACCATCTGGGGGGTCAAAGCGATCTCGGGCACCAGAATAATCGCGCCCTTGCCCATTTCCAGCGTGCGCTGTACCATGGCCAGATAGACCTCGGTCTTGCCGCTGCCAGTCACGCCGTGAAGCAGGAACGCGCCCTCGCCTTTTTCCAGCGAGGGAATCATGCTGTCCAGCGCTTCCTGCTGGTCGTCTGTCAGGGGCGGCGCGGTCGTTCGGGCCGGTTCGATCTCCGTATCCGGCGAGCGGAAGACCTCCCGCTCGGTCAGCGTCACCAAGCCCTGCTCCCCCAGCGCCTTCAGCGCGTCCCGGGGATTGGACACCAGCTGAGACAGCTGACCGATGCCGTGGGGCTGGCCGTCCTTCAAAAGCCGCAGCACCATGGCCCGCTTGGGGGCACGGCGCAGTGCGTCCGCTTCTTTCTCCGCGTTCACGCCGGGACAGAGAACGGCGCAGAGCTCTTTTTTCTGCTGGATGCGCCCGGTGCGCATGGCGGCGGGCAGCATCAGCCGCAGGGTTTCGGAAAGGGGGCAGTGGTTTTCCTCCGCCAGCTGACGGGCCAGCGTCAGAAGCGGCGGCAGCAGGGCGGGATAATCATCCAGCACCGCCGCCACGGGCCGCAGCTTTTGCAGCGGAACGTCGGCGGGCAGCTCCTCGTCCGAAAGCAGCGCCACCACAAAGCCGTCCACCCGGCGCTTGCCCAGCGGCACGCTGACCCGGCTGCCCTGCTCCACCGGCATGCCTTCGGGAATCAGATAGGAAAAGGGACGATCCACGTTGCTGTGCACCACGTCCACAATGACCTGTGCGATCAAATCCCTTCCCCCTTTTTGGAATGCGTGAAATCTTTTTTATCGGAAGTAACGGTTCCGGGGCCGGGGCACCCGGCTCTTCTTATGCCGCCCGGTCTTGTGCAGCGCCCGCCGGATCAGATGGACGATCAGGAAGATAACGGCGAAGGGCAGCAGGACCGCCAACGCCAGCTCCACAGACAGGGGCGGCAGCGGATTGGGGTCGGCCTTCACCTCGGCTTCGATTTCTTCCAGCGTCAGCGGGGCGTTATCCCGCCGCAGGATGGTTCGCCCGGCGATCAGGTCGTAAACGACGGGATTGCCGCCGTCGGTGGGATAATAGGTCATGGTGCCCATCACTTCGCCCTTTTCAATGGGGGCGGCGAAATCCCGGGTGTATTCAATCAGGACGGTCTGGCTCAGGTTACGGGCCATGGCTTCCAGATCGCTCTTGGTGCCGATGATATTCACCGTGCGGGTAGAAGCCTGCGCACGCACTTCCAGCGGCAGGCGGCCCAGGTCAGCGTCATCCAGCGAAAAGCCGGAGGTCTCCACGGTGATGGGATTTTCGTTGTACAGTTCCAGCGGGGTCATGCTGACGAATTGGCTGAAGCCGTACTCCATCAGCTTTTTGCTGTCCGACCAGCGGCCGGACTTGCTGGTGTAGAACAGCACGGAGATCAGCTCTACCCCGTCCCTCTCCGCAGCGCCCACATAGCAGTAGCCGGCGGCGGCGGTATAGCCGGTCTTAATGCCGATGGCGTCCGGATAATAGGTGGAGTTGGCTCCTTCCGGGTCGTCCTGCGTCGCCTGATTGGGATTGAGCCAGTTTTCGTTTACACCGGAGATGACCCTCTCCCGGCGCACGTTGCTGCGGGGCAGCGTATAGGAAAAGGTCTTGGCAATCTGCCGGAAGGTATCGTTCTGCATGGCGGCCTGCGCCAGCTTGGCCATATCCCGGGCCGTGGTGTAGTGGTTGGGATCGTGCAGACCGCTGGCGTTGGCAAAATGGGTGCCGGTGCAGCCGTACATGGCGGCGGCTTCGTTCATCATGTTGGCAAATTCCGCCTCGCTGCCGGAGATCAGCTCGGCAATCAGCTGCGCGCCGTCGTTGCCGGAACGGATCATCGTGGCGTAGAGCAGATCCAGAAAATTGATGGTCTCCCCGGCCTGCAGGCCGGTGGTGGAGCTGCCTTCCTCCACCTGCGCCGCCGTTTCCGTCATGGTGACTTCCTGCGAAAGGTCGCCCATCATAATGCCCAGCAGGGTCGTCAGAATCTTGGTGGTAGAGGCGGGATACATGGTCTGGTCGGCATTTTTTTCAAAAATGACATCGCCTGTGGTGGCCTCGATCAGAATCGCCGCCTTGGCATAAAGCTGATCGGCGCTCAGCTCCTCGGGCTTTTCGGGGTCGTAGGGATCCGCGCTTTTGGACAGGGTAGGCGCGATGTAGGTATAGCCGGTTCCTTCCTCCGCCTGAACCATGGAAACCGGCCACAGGGTCAGTGCCAGCCAAAATGCCGCCAGCAGAGCCAGCAGCCGTCTGCCCTTCTCCTTCATCCGCCGCTTCCTCCTCTCCGTTTGCGTCCGTCAGCGCCTATGACAACACTTTATTATACACGGAATGGGAAATTTGTACAAGCACCGGCCCGGCGGGGGCGCAGACCGCCCGCAGCTTCGAATTGTACCATTGGTTTAGAAATTTCTGTCTTTACTGTACCAACTGTGCCTTTTCATCGGGCGTCTGCCGTGATACATTGTAGAAGAAAGCCGCATGGGCCGGTATGGCCCTAAACAAAAGGAGGCTTCTTTTCATGAAATTATCCCTTGCCCAAAATATCTGCCGTCTGCGGAAGCAAAACGGCCTGACACAGGAGCGGCTGGCGGAAGCGCTGGGCGTTTCCTTCGCCGCCGTGTCCAAATGGGAGCGGGGCGCGGCCACGCCGGATCTGGCGCTGATCGCCGATATGGCCGACCTGTTTTCCGTCTCGCTGGACGCGCTGGCGGGCTTCGAGCTGCAGCAAAGCTCCGCAGAGGCGCTGGCCCGGCGGCTCCTCCATTTGCAGCGGGAGAAACGCTTCGGGGAGGCCGTGTCCGAGGCGGAGGAGGCCCTGCGCCGCTATCCCAACGATTTCCGCGTCGTGTACCGCTGCGGCTCCCTGTATGAGCTGGCGGGGCTGGAGCAGAACCGGCCGGACTGGCTTCGCCGGGGCCGGGATCTGCTGGAGCGCTCCCTTCCCCTGCTATCCCAGAATACTGACCCCGCCGTCAGCGATATTTTCATTCAGTACCATATCGCCCAGTGCTGCCTCAAGCTCGGCGAGGGGGATCAGGCGCTGGAAATTCTGAAAAAGACCAACATCTGCGGCGTTCACAACGCCCTGATCGCCCTGACTTTGACAGGCGGCGGCCATCCGCTCAAGGAAGCGGAGTCCTATCTGACCGACGCGATGGGCGATCTGACCAGTCTGTCGGTACGGCTGATGACGGCCTATGTCTATTACTATCAACGAAAGGGCGATGACTCGTCCGCTCTGGACGCGCTGCAGTGGCTGTGCCACCTGCTGGATTCCCTAAAGACGGGCCCGGATGCCGTGAGCTATGTGGATAAAATTCTGGCCTGCTGTTGCGCCGAGTGCGCCCATCTTTCCCGGAAGCTGGGGCGGCCAGAGGAGGCAGAGGACTGGCTCCGGCGGGCCTGCCGGATAGGGACGGCCTTTGACGCGGCCCCCACCTACCGGATGGACAGCGTCAAATTTTGTGCGGGAACCGTCTCCGAGGCCACCGTCTACGACGATCTGGGCGAATCGGCGCTGGCCTCCGTGGAGCGGCAACTGACGGAGGGAGACCATGACGACGAGCTGCTGGCCCTATGGCGGCAGCTTTGCGCGGAAGAAGCGCAGAAGGAGAATCAGCCATGAAAAACCCTGCCTCTATGGCTCAGCCTGACCTGCGGCCCTACACCCGGACGTTTTTCCGGGGCAACCGACTAAATTTTGCTCTGGCCCTGACGGACGTTCTCCTGAGCGCCGCGGCCAATCTGCTGATCTCCTGGCTTCTGCAGCAGATTATGGACTTGATCGGCGGCAGCGGCGCGGGCTGGACGCTCCGTCAGCTGGCGGTCATCGCGGCGGGGCTGGTGGCCGGGGCGGCTGTCTCCTGTCTGTTTTCCTACTTTTTCAAGCCCCGCTTTCTGACTAGGGCCATGGCCCAGTACCGGGAAACTCTGTTTGGACGTCTGATGGAAAGGCCGCTGGCCGCTTTCACCGGGGAAAACTCTTCCCTGTACCTTTCGGCGTTGACCAACGACCTTTCTGTGATCGAAAAGGGCTGTCTGACGAATCTTTTCTCCCTGACGAATAGCCTGCTGCTTTTCGTGGGTGCCTTTGCCATGATGCTGTGGTACAGTCCCCTGCTGACGCTAGCCGCCGCTTTGCTGGCGCTGCTGCCGGTGACCGCCTCCCTTCTGATGGGCGGGAAGGCCGCCGGGGCCGAAAAGCTGCTGTCCGATCAGAACGAAGCCTGCACTGCTGCGCTGAAGGACGCGCTGGGCGGCTTCTCCGTCATCAAGTCCTTTCAGGCGGAAAAGCAGATATGCCGACTGTTTGCAGACAGCGTACGCAGCCTGACCAGCGCCCGCTGCCGCAAGGAACGCATCGGCATTCTCATTCAGAGGATGGGCAGTCTGGCGGGCGTAACGACCCAGTTGGGCGTGTTTCTGATAGGCGCGGCGCTGGCCCTGTCGGGGAAGGGGCTGACGGTCGGTACGGTACTGCTTTTCGTACAGCTGATGAACTACGTTATCAGCCCCATCAGCGTCATCCCTGTCTGTCTGGCGGAGCGGAAGGCGGCCCGGGCGCTGATCGCCAAGGCGGCCTCCGCGCTGGAAGCAGCCGGGGAGCCGGAAGGCTCCGTGCAGCTCGGTTCGCTGACACAGGGCATCGAACTTTCCCATCTGGCTTTTTCCTACGAAGATGACAAGCCGATTTTGCGAGACATTTCCTTTTCGTTTGAACCGGGCAAAAGCTACGCCGTTGTCGGCGCATCCGGCAGCGGCAAGTCCACCCTGCTGCACCTGCTGAGCGCCTCCCAGACCGGCTATTCTGGGCAGATTCTTTACGATGGGCAGGAGCTCCGAGACATCCGCCGTTCCTCTCTGTATGACCTGATCTCCGTCATTCAGCAAAACGTGTTCATCTTTAACGCCACCATCCGGGAAAACATCACACTGTTTGCGGATTTTCCAGAGGAAGCAGTGGAGCGGGCCATTCGCCTGTCCGGCCTTTCCGGGCTGATTCGGGAACGCGGGGAGGACTATCTCTGCGGGGAGAACGGAAGCGGCCTGTCCGGCGGCGAAAAGCAGCGCATCTCCATCGCCCGCAGCCTTCTGAAAAACGCGCAGGTACTGCTGGTGGATGAAGCCACCGCCGCATTGGACGCGCAGACGGCTCATCAGGTCTCCCATGCCATTCTGGACTTAAGCGGCATGACCCGCATCGTCGTCACGCACACGCTGGAAGAAAGTGCGCTGCGCCGCTACGACGCGATTCTGGCCCTGCGGGACGGCCGCATTGCGGAGCAGGGATCCTTCGAGGCGCTGATGGAACGCCGGGGGTACTTCTATTCGCTGTATACCGTTTCCCAATAAAGCCTCTCGAAAACCCAACCGGGATTCAACCCTTCTCACCCGCCGGGTCATTGCGCCCGGCGGGTTTTGCCGCTATACTGAAAGCCGTTCAGGGAGCCCGGGCCCGGACAGAACATCCATCCTGTATGACGGAGGTTTCCTTATGAGTACCCTTGATTTCGGCGGAAGGATCAAGACCCTTCGCCTTTCCAAAAGCATGACGCAGGAACAGCTGGCCCAGCGGCTCCGGGTCAGCCCCCAGGCCGTATCCAAATGGGAAAACGGAGTTTCCTATAGTTAAAGATACCACACTACAAACCCACGCTTACGTTACTTCCAAACAATATAGTTTTTGGAGGTAAAACCCTATGAAAAAGCTGATTTCCTGCGAGTACAATTTCGATAATTGCTGTGTGGAACTGAAATTCACCAATGGCAGCATGATGGCGATTGACACTATCGCCGTTGAGAACGAAGTTGCCCGAAATATGTACGAACGGTCAGAGCTTGACTATCTGATTTACAATGCTCCTTTGGAGTATGCAGATCTTATCTTGAACGGTGACCCGGAAACCTATCTAAAAACCGTAACTGAATACAAACCGCTTGATTAACATTTCGCCTGTGCTGTACATCTTGCAGCACAGGCGTTTTTTGCAAACTCGCAATAATAGTAAAAAAATATTTCAACCAAATTTACTGCTGGTATGTTCATTTAGACATACTTTCATAGTATAATATAGCCATCAAAGGCAAGGAGGGCAAATTATGAGAGTAAAACTTTCTGAAAATATCAAGAAATTCCGCAAGGAAAGAAAGATGACACAAGAGCAGCTTGCAGAAGCGATGGGTGTTAGTGTCAGTGCTGTCTATAAATGGGAGTCAAATCAATCTACACCCGAGATCAATCTGATTCTTGAAATGGCAGACTTGTTTAACACCTCTACGGATGTTCTTCTCGGATATGAGTGGCGAAATAATAATGCAGCATCTGCCCTTGACAGGATCGTAACATTGACGTGGGAAAAAGAGTATGAAGAAGCGACTACGGAAGCGGAAAAGGCATTAAAAAGCTACCCGAACAATTTTGACATTGTGTATCAGTGTGCATTGCTTTATTTGGAATTAGGCGAGGATACTGAACATCGGGAATTGAATAACAGAGCAATCGAATTGCTGAATCATGCGTGCGAGCTTATTGCTCAAAATCAAGATGATACTGTTAGCGAGGTTTCCATTAGAACACAAATGGCAAAGGCTCATTTGCTGCTACACAATCCGGAAGCAGCATTGCGAATTTTGAAAAGATACAATGTCTGCGGCGTGAATAACGCAATGATTGGAATGGTGCTTGGCGATTATTTACACGATGCAGACGAAGCAGAGAAATACTTGGGCAAGGCATTTGCAGCGTTTGCCGATGACATCAATTCTATCATGGTTGGTTATGCCAATGTGTTTTTCCAGCGCAAAAATTACGATGCGGTTATCGAATGTTTCCAGTGGCTGCGAACGGTTCTTAGGGGCATTCAGCCGCAATCGGAATTGACATGGTTTGACAAGTACGATTGTGTCATTCTTGAAACGATTTCGGAATGCTATTGTTTCAAAGGAGAAT
>SFGO01000033.1 GCA_004556545.1 Clostridiales bacterium | reverse complement strand
GTTGACGGCTGTCAGTCGCTAGCTGCCTTCGGCAGCTGCATCCACTGGATGCGCGCTCCTTCTCGCCGCCCTATAACCCCGGCAGGCACCGGAGGGAAGTGGGTGCCCGGTGGGCACAACCGCCATAGGCGGTTAGCGACCCGCAGGTGTGACACGAAACGAGCGGGGACTACGGCAGTAGTCCCCGCGACGATTGAGTGGCAGCAGTGCCTCCTGCACCTCCGCTTTTTTGACACTCCGCAACCCCTCACCCCTTTTTATTCCTCATCCGAGAATTTCAGCGGATACGATTCCACCGCGTATTCCAGCTTTTTGCCGTTTTCCTTCAGCACCCGAAGCACCG
The DNA here is from genome assembly GCA_004556545.1 of Clostridiales bacterium. Taxonomy (GTDB): domain Bacteria; phylum Bacillota; class Clostridia; order Christensenellales; family Aristaeellaceae; genus Limiplasma. The sequence continues at coordinate 23,150 of SFGO01000033.1, read as the reverse complement.
CCTCGATATGGGTGTCCTTGGTATAAGGCGTGGGGGTAAAATCATTGTAGTCGGTTCGGCTGGAAATGCGGCAGGGAATGATCTTGAATTCCTCGCTGCTGGCCACGCCGTCCCGGACGCGCACCCGAAGCTGAAAAATGTAGGTGGACATATCATCCGGCTTGTTGTTGCCCGCAAAGCTGAAATTGCCCAGCGAGTAGCAGATGTACTTGCCGTTGTAATACTCGATGGGGTTGATTCGGTGGCTGTGGTGGCCTACCACCAGATCGGCGCCCGCGTCGATGGTGGCCCGGCCCAGCCGAATCTGATTGTCGTTGGGGGAGTAGTCCTTTTCCGCGCCCCAATGGTAGCTGACCACGATGAACTCGCAGCCCTGCGCCCGCAGCGCGGCGATGTCGCCGGGCACCTTCTCCATCAGCTCGTCGTGACGGCCGTCGAAGGTCTGGTAGGCCAAAGAGCCGATCTTTACGCCCTTCACGGTGAGAATGGCGGGTTCGTCCTCGCTGGCATAGGGGATTCCGGCGGCCAGCAGGGTCTCCTTGGTTTCCTTCAGGCCCTCCTCGCCCATGTCGTCGGCGTGGTTGTTTTCGAAGGAAACAGTGTCGATGCCGCCTGCGGGCAGCATGGCCACATAGCTGGGGTCGGCCCGGAAGAGGAAGGAATAATCCCGCTTCTTCGGGTTTTTCCCGGCGGTGGTCAGCGTTCCTTCAAAGTTGACCATGGTCATATCGTCCGCCAGAAAAATATCCCGAACATTGCGGAAGGGGAAGGTGATGTCCCCCTTCTGCTTTTTCAGTTCCTTCTCGAAAATGGAAGAGCTGGCCTGCACATTGGAGCCGATGGTCACGTCGCCGGTGAAGGACAGGGTCAGCAGGATGGAGCCGTCCACCTCGTAGACGGACAAAGCGGGATCGCGGGTCGGCTCCGGGGTCAGCTCGGGTTCTTCTGCCGCAGTCTCGCCGTCCTCGGGGGCAGTAGCCGCCCCCTCCCCCGCTACGACGTTGCCCTGATTATCGTAAATGGTGATGGATACGTCCTCCTCCGCCAGCGCGAACGCCCCGGCCAGCAGGGTGAACGTCAGAAGAAGGGAGAAAACACGGAAGAATCGCCGGTGATGCATCGGACATCGCTCCTTTCGGGTCGCCTGTTTCCATTTCCATTTTCTTTTTCCTTTTTCGAAGCCGGTCACAGCCTGTCAAGGAAGCGCTTCATGCGTTCCAGCGCCTCGTTGAGCTGAGAAAGCGCCGTGGCGTAGCAGCAGCGGATGTGGCCCTCGCCGCTCTGGCCGAAGGCCGTGCCGGGCACGCAGACCACCTTTTCTTCTTTCAACAGCCGGGTGCAGAATTCCTCGCTGGTCAGGCCGGTCTTCTGGATGCCGGGGAACACGTAGAACGCGCCCAGCGGCTCGAAGCAGCTCAGCCCCATATCCCGGAAGGCCTGCACCATCAGCCGGCGGCGGCGGTCGTAGCTCTGGCGCATCTCCACCACATCCCGGCAGCCGTCCTCTCTGGCCTTGCGCAGGGCTTCCACCGCGGCCACCTGTCCCTGACGGGGCGCGCACATGATGGAGTACTGATGGATCTTGCACATCACGTCCGTAAAGGCGGCGGGGGCGCAGAGATAGCCCATGCGCCAGCCGGTCATGGCAAAGGCCTTGGAGAAGCCGTTGAGGTAGATCGTCCGTTCCTTCATATCGGGCAGCGAAGCGATGCTGACGTGGCCCTGCCCGTTGTAGGTCAGTTCCGCATAGATTTCATCGGAAATGACAATCAGGTCATGCCGGAGGATGACCTCCCGCAGCTTTTCCAGCTCCGGGCGGCCCAGAATGCCGCCGGTGGGATTGTTGGGGTAGGGCAGGATCAGCGCCTTGGTTTTGGCGGTGACGGCCTTTTCCAGCGCTTCCGGGGTCAGCACAAAGTTGTTGGCCTCGCTGGTGGGCACGGCCACGGGCGTACCGCCCGCGAAGATCACGCAGGGCGCGTAGCTGACGTAGCTGGGTTCGGGCACCAGCACCTCGTCGCCCGGATTGAGCAGGGCGCGCAGAGCCAGGTCGATACCCTCGCTGGCGCCCACCGTGACCAGAATTTCATTCTTGGGGTCGTAGGAAATATGAAAGCGGTTTTCCACATAGGCGGCGATTTCCTGCCGCAGCTCCAGAAGGCCCCAGTTGCTGGTATACTGGGTCTCGCCGTCCAGAATGCTGTTGATGGCCGCGTTGCGGATATGGTAGGGCGTAACGAAATCCGGCTCGCCTACGCCCAGCGAAATCGCGCCGGGAATGGTAGCCGCCACGTCGAAAAACTTGCGGATGCCGGATTTGGGCACCGCCGCCACGCGCTGGTTCAGATAACGGTTCGGATCGAAGCTCACGCCGTCACCACCAGCCTCTTGTCCTGATTGCTGCCCTCAAAGATCACGCCGTCGCTCTTGTAGCGTTTGAGCACGAAGTGGGTCGCCGTGCCGGTGACGGTCTCCAGCGTGCTGAGCTTGGTGGATACGAAGAAAGCCAGCTCTTTCAGGGTGTGCGCCTCCACCAGCAGAAGAAGGTCGTATGCGCCGCTCATCAGATAGACGGATTTCACCTCGTCAAAGCGATAAATGCGCTCCGCTATCGCGTCGAAGCCCTGATCCCGCTGGGGCGTGACCCGCACTTCGATCATGGCTTCCACCCGTTCCCGGTCGGTGCGGTCCCAGTTGATAATGGGCGCATAGCGCAGGATGACCCCGCTTTTTTCCATCTGGTCGATGGTCTGGGCCACTTCCTCCAGCGGCGCGCCGGTCATGGTGGCCAGCTTTTCCAGCGGCACCCGGCAGTCCTCCTGCAGGATTTGTAAAAGTTCCATTTGCAGACTTTGCATCACAGTTCCTCCTTGCTTAAAATAGGCCGACGATCTGGCCGTTGTCGTCCACGTCGATGTTCAGGGCGGCGGGAGCCTTGGGCAGGCCGGGCATGGCGATGATGCTGCCCGCAAAGGCCACCACGAAGCCCGCCCCGGCGCTGAGCCGGACGGAGCGGACGGTCAGCTCATAGCCCTCCGGCGCGCCCAGTCTGGCGGGATCGTCGCTCATGGAATACTGGGTCTTGGCAATGCAGACCGGGCAGCGGCCGTATCCCTCTTTTTCCAGCGCCGCCAGCCCCTTCAGGGCCTCGGCGGAGAAATTCACCGAACCGGCGTGATAGATGCGCCGGGCCACGGCTTCGATCTTTTCCCGCAGGGAAAGCTCGTCCGGATAGGTGAAGGACGGCTGGGGACTGGGATTTTCGTCCGCCGTCCGGCAAACCAGTTCGGCCACCTCCATCGTTCCTCTGCCGCCGCGGGCCCAGCCGTCGCAGAGGGCGCAGGGCACGCCAAGCTCGGCCATTCGGTCTTCCGTAAGCCGAAGCTCTTCTTCCGCGTCGGCGGCGAAGCGGTTCAGCGCCACCACCACCGGCGTCTGCCATACCTGACGGATGTTGGCAATATGGCTTTCCAGATTGGCAAGGCCCCGGCGCAGGGCTTCGGCGTTCGGCTCGCCGTAACGGCCCTTTTCCGCGCCGCCGTGGTGCTTCAGCGCCCGAAGGGTGGCCACCAGCACGATCACGTTGGGCCACAGGCCGTTCATGCGGCACTTGATATCCAGAAATTTTTCCGCGCCCAGATCGGCTCCGAAGCCGGCTTCGGTAACGGTGTAGTCGCTCAGCGCCATGGCGGTTTTCGTGGCAATGACACTGTTGCAGCCGTGGGCGATATTAGCAAAGGGGCCGCCGTGCATCAGGCAGGGCGTATGCTCCATGGTCTGCACCAGATTGGGGCAGAACGCATCCCGCAGAAGGGCCGTCATGGCTCCCGCCGCGCCTACCTGCGCTGCGGTCACGGGCTCGCCGCCGAAGGTATGGGCCACTACGATGCGGCCCAGCCGTTTTTTCAGATCCTTCAGATCCGCCGCCAGGCAGAAGACCGCCATGATCTCGCTGGCCGCCGTAATGTCAAAGCCGTCCTCCCGGGGCGTGCCGTTGACGGGCCCGCCCAGCCCCTGCACGATCTGCCGCAGCTGCCGGTCGTTCACGTCCAGGCAGTGCCGGAAGCAGATCTTCCGCGGGTCGATGCCCAGCGCGTTGCCCTGCTGCACATGGTTGTCCACCATGGCGCACAGCAGATTGTTGGCGGCCGTGATGGCGTGCAGGTCGCCGGTAAAATGCAGGTTGATATTCTCCATGGGCACCACCTGCGCATAGCCGCCGCCGGTCGCGCCGCCCTTCATGCCGAACACCGGCCCCAGCGAAGGCTCCCGCAGGGCCAGCATGGCCTTTTTGCCGATCTGCCGCATGCCGTCCGCCAGCGCCACGGATACCGTGGTCTTTCCCTCCCCGGCAGGGGTGGGGTTGATGGCCGTCACCAGCACCAGCCGCGCCCGGGCGTTCCGCTCCGGCAGCGCCGCCGGTTCCACCTTGGCGATATATCTTCCGTAAGGGGAAAGGACCTCCGGGGCGATCCCTGCCGCCTTGGCGATCTCCTCGATGGGTTTCATTTCTGCTGTCCGGGCGATTTCCAAATCTGTCGCCACTGCCTCCCCCTCCTTCTGCCTTTCGGCGTATAAAAATACATAGCTCAGTATAACCCAAACCGGGGATGGATGCAAGACGGATTGACGCGGCCCGTCCCATCCGTTATAATGAAAGGTACGCTCCGCGCGACCCCACACGGAAAGGAGAGAAGCAGGACGAAAGCCATCGTACTCCATCCTTCGAAAGGAAAGATTCAGGGAATGATCGTCGGCGCATGGCTGACCGCTCTGCTTTGTCTGCTGATCCCGGCGTTCAGCGTGGCGGCGGTATTTCTGCTGCCCCTGTTTCTCTGTCCGTTGGCGGGCTCCAAAAAAGAAGCGTGGGCCTACCCGGCGGCGCTGGCGGCGCTTCTGCTGGGCGCGTGGCTGTGGACCCGGCAGGTCTTCTTCCCGATATGGCTGCTTCTGGCCATTGCCCCTCCGCTGGTGCTTTCCTACCGTTTTCCGTTTATGAAGCTGGAATTCCGGCAGTTTCTGTGCTGGTTCTGGGGCGCTTATGCCCTGAGCGCGATTCTGGTGCTGGCCTGGCCCGTGATGATGGGCATGGGTTCCCCGGCTGAATGGATCAGCCGCCGGGCGGTGGAAGCGCTCCGGCGCTCCAACGTCGAAAACGCGCTTCTCTACCGGCTGACGGCGGCGGGCTATCTTTCCCTGCCGGAAGGAAGCGGCGCGCCCTCGCTGCTCAGCTCTCTTCTGGAGCAGCGGCCTATGAGCCGCCAGCTGGAGCTTTCGCTGGAACTGCGGCTTCGTCAAAGTCTGACCGTACTGCTGCCCTCCCTGTGTACGCAGGTCATTCTGCTGGGCGGACTGGCGACGGGTCTGCGGGTTTGGAAGACCCGCTGCACCGTTCTTCTGGTGGATGAGGAAAAGAAGACCATCCCCACGGTGACGGTCTCTCCCGGCTTTTCCGGCCTGTCCATTGGCCGGAACCTCTGTCTGACGCTGCTGGGCGCGGGCGCGCTGGGTCTGATGATCTCCATCAGCACCGTAAACGACGCGGCGCTGCAGCTGGCCCGGGTGCTGGTCAGCTTTTGCAGCACGGGTTTTCGGATCAGCGGCGCTGCGGTGCTGTGCGGCCTTCTGATGCGGCAGGACGAAGACCGGCGGCTGTGGGCGGGGCTTCTGACCGGCGCGGTCTATGTGCTGGTTCCGGCCCTGCTGTTTCTGTTAGGCGTTACGGATCCCATGCTTCGTTACCGGAGCCGGGGATCCTTTCAAAAGCAAAAGGAGGATGAATAAATCATGAAGGTTATTCTGCTGTGCGACGTAAAAGGAACCGGCAAAAAGGACGATATTCTCACCGTATCCGACGGCTTTGCCCGCAACTATCTGTTCCCCCGCAAGTGGGCGGCGGAAGCCACTCCCGGCGCGGTGAAGGAAATTGAGCGCAAGCGCGCCAACGAAGCCCGTCTGGAAGCCGAGCGCCGGGCCGAGGCCCAGAAGACCGCCGATTTCCTCAAGGGCAAGGTCATCAGCCTGCAGGTAAAGTGCGGCGAAAAGGGCCGCCTGTACGGCAGCATCACCAATCAGGAGATCGTGGACGCGCTGAAGGCCCAGCACGGCAAGGAGATCGACAAGCGCAAGCTGGAATGCGACGCGGTGCGCCAGACCGGCGACTATGACGTGACCGTCACCGTGTATAACGGCATCAAGGCTCCCATGAAGCTGCATGTGGAGCCGCTGGCAAAGTAAGCCAAAAGGCCTGAACCAACCGTAACCATCCTAAAATAACCGTCTTGAAACAACTGTCTTGAAAGGAGAGCGCTCCCCATGGAAAGCCAGGACTACATTCCGGCGCTGCCGCCCAGCAGCGCAGACGCGGAGCGTTCCGTGCTGGGCGCGGTGCTGCAGGACAGCGGCGCGGCCACGCTCGCCTTTGAGACCCTGACGCCCGAGGACTTTTACACCGCCGAGCATCGGGAGATCTTCTCCGCCATGCAGACGCTGCACATCGCGGGCAATCCCATCGACCTGATGACGGTAGGCAACGAGCTTTCCCGCCGGGGCACGCTGGACAGCGTAGGCGGCCCCGCCTATCTGCTGGAGGCGGTGCGCTTCGTGCCCACCACGGCCAACACCCGCACCTATATCGAAATCGTGCAGGAAAAGGCCACCCTGCGCAAGCTGATCGCCGCGTCCCAGACCATCAGCCGCCAGTGCTACGCCCAGACCGATCCCGTGCCGGATGTGCTTCGGGACGCGGAACGGCTGATCTTCGACATCGTCATGCGCCGGGGCGGCGCGGAAACGCTGGAGCCCATCCAGAAGGTGCTGCTTTCCACCTTCGACCGCATCGAGGAGCTAAGCCTGCTGAAAGGCAAGCTGGCGGGCGTGCCCACCGGCCTGTATGATCTGGATCGGATGCTCACCGGCCTTCACGGCGGCGAACTGGTGCTGGTCGGCGCCCGTCCCGCCATGGGCAAAACCTCCATGGCGCTGGGCGTAACGCTGTTTGCCGCCCAGAAGGCCCATAAATGCGTGGCGTTTTTCAGTCTGGAAATGCCTGCGGAGCAGATCGGCCTGCGCCTTCTCTGCTCGGCGGCCAACATCAATATGCAGCGCGTCCGCAGCGGCATGCTGTCCGATGAGGAATGGGTCAAGCTGGGCGACAGCATCAACGCCCTGAGCAACTGCCGCATTTACATCGACGATACCTCCGGCCTGACGCCCTCCCAGCTCCGTTCCCGCTGCCGCCGTCTGATGATGGAGCAGGGGCTCGATCTGGTGGTGCTGGACTATCTGGGCCTGATGGGCACGGATAAACGGGTGGAAAACCGCCAGCTGGAGGTCAGCGAGATCAGCCGCCAGCTCAAGTCCATCGCGCTGGAGCTGAAAATTCCCGTGCTGGCCTGCGCTCAGCTGAGCCGCGCCAACGCCTCCCGCGAAAACAAGCGCCCCATGCTCAGCGACCTGCGCGATTCGGGCAGTATCGAGCAGGACGCGGACGTGGTCATGTTCCTGCACCGGGAAGGCTATTACGCCGCCGCAGGCGGCCCGGAGGACGGCCCCAAGCCCGACGACAATCAGGGCGAAGTCATCGTGGCCAAGCAGAGAAACGGCCCCATCGGCACCGTCAACGTGGAATGGCAGGCGGAGTTCGCCCGCTACACCAACCTGCCCGGCACCCGCGTAGCCGTATACGCGGACTAAATCTGTCAGAAATCGGGGGAGAACATGGCACAGTTACCCATCGTCGAGCTTGGCAAGGATCAAAAATTCGAAGGCTTTCTGCTGGTTCGCTCGGCGGATCAGCGCACCGGCGGCAACGGCGCCAAATATCTGGATATGAACCTGACCGACCGCACCGGCGAGGTCAACGCCAAGGTATGGGACGGCAATACCCCCTGCCCGGCGCCCGGCACCGTCATCAAGGTGCGGGGCACTACGCTGGAATACAACGGCCGTCTGCAGCTGCGGGTGGAGCGCATCCGCGGGCTGGCAGAGGGCGACCCCGTCGATCTGTCCCTGCTGGCCCCCTGCGCCCCGGAAGCGCCGGAAGCCATGCTGCAGGAGCTCTACGACGCTGCCGACGGCTTTGCCAGCGAGCCGCTCCGGCTCATCACCCGGGAAATGCTGGATCGTTTTCGGGAAAAGCTGCTGTACTACCCCGCCGCCCAGCGGATCCATCACGCGGAGCGGGGCGGACTTCTGCACCATACCACGGGCATGCTGCGGCTGGCCAAGGCGATCCTGACCCAGTATACCTGGCTGAACGCCGATCTTTTGCTGGCGGGCGTGATCCTGCATGACCTGTGCAAAACGGAGGAAATGGACTCCAACGAAATGGGCGTGGTTCGGGACTACAGCCGGGAGGGCCTGCTGCTGGGCCATCTGGTGCTGGGCGTGAACCGCATTCAGGAGGCGGCCAACAAGCTGGGCATTTCCGGCGAGCCGGTGCTGCTTCTGCAGCATATGATGCTCAGCCATCACGGCGAGGCCGAATTCGGCAGCCCCCGCAAGCCCATGTTCCCCGAAGCGGAGGCCCTGCACTGGGTGGATCTGCTGGACGCCCGGATGAACGAAATGCAGACTGCCGTTCAAAAGCTGAAGCCCGGTGTATTCAGCGAAAAGATCTGGTCGCTGGACCGTCGGCTGTACCGGGCGGACTACGACGCGCTGGGGCAGGAGGAGCCGGAAATGCTGCCGGAGGCCGACGGTTGACGTTTCATCACAAAAGTGTTACAATAACGTGACAAGTTTGATTCTTTGCTTCACCTTTGCATCAAGGAGGCTTGCAGCATGAAACGTTTATGGAAAATCGCCCTTTGTCTGGCGCTGGCTCTGATCGCCCTGACGGCCTGCAGCGGCGGCGAACAGTCAAACAGCGGTTCCCAGATTTACGCCGAGGCCACCCAATATCTGGGCCCGGTCGCCGCCACGGAAACGCCCACCGAAGCACCGCAGGAGACGGCGGCTCCGTCTGACGGCGGCAATAACAGCGGCGGCGTGAGCATTTTCGACAATCCCTATCTGGATGAGGAAAGCATCTCGCCCGAGGATGCGCTGAGCGAGGAAAACTATATCGACCCCTACGATACCGGCGCGGACACGGGTTCCCTGCTGGTGGCGGGCAACGTTTCCGGCGGGGCGGGGACGGCCTATCCCTACGCGGGCGCAACGCCAATCCCCCTTACGCCGGTGGATCTGCCGACCCCTACGCCCCACCCCGAGCTGACCTTTAATTACGCCACCTACACGGCGGGCTCTCTGGGACTCAGCTTTGACTGCCCCAGCGGCTGGCTGGTGGACGAATCTCAGACGGACGTTTTTGTCCTGACTGAGCCGGAAACGCAGATGCATGACGGTCAGCAGTGCATTATCACCATTTCCGCAGAGCCTGTCACCGCCAACTACAGCGAGAAGGATCTGAAAAAGCAGGTCACCCAGCGGCTGAAGGAAATTGGTTCCGTAAACTTCACCGTCTGGAATCCCAGCCTGACGGCTTCGCGCACGCTGATGGATTCCAAGGGTGTTTATGCCAATTACACAGGCACGCTGGCCAACGGCATCGAAGTGGCAGGCCGCATTCTTTACGCCAGTGCGAACAACAAGCTCTACGGCGTCGAGATGGTCTATCCCCGGGATTACCGGGATGACTACCTGAACATTTTCGCCAAGATCCGCGATACCATCGCGGCCCAATAAACGGAAGCAATAGAGCGCCCCGTCTGCCAAAGAAAGGCAGACGGGGCGTTTTCAATCCCATATTTCTGCGTTTTTATTTTGCCAGTCGGCCAAACAGATCGGCAAAGAGCGCGTCGCGGCGAACCATATACACATAGCGGCACAGCGGACGGCGGGAATCCTGACTGTAGTGATGATCGTACTGCGGAATGGGCGTGGGGATCAGCTTATCCTGCATGAAGCTGCCGTCCCGATTGAGAAGCCAGCCAATGGTCGTCACATCCCAGATCACCCGGCTCCACACCTTGCCCTTAGCGTAGGTGTTCACCTCGTCCACCGTCTGCTGAACCAGATAATCGCACAGCGGATTGCGGCCCTTGAGCCAGTATTCCAGTTCCGGCCCGGTGGTGGTAAAATGCGTCACCACGCCCTGACAGGGCAGGATCACCAGCGGAACGCCGGAGCCGAAGACCACCCGGGCGGAGGCCACATCCTGCAGCACGTTGAATTCCAGATTGTCGGGCCAGTCGATAGCGTTTCCGCCCAGCCAGACCACCACCATGCGGTCGGCGATCTCCGGCTTCAGCAGCAGGGCGGACGCCACGTTGGTGATCGCGCCGATGGCCGCCACATACAGCGGTTCCTCGGTGGTATGCTCCATCGCCAGACGAACCAGCGCCTCCGCCGCATCGGAAACGACGGGCGTTTTTTCATCCGGCAGATAGGCGGTGGAGCCGCGGTATACCGGCACGTTTTTCTCCGCCAGCTTCAGCAGGCGCAGGATCTCCTGATAGCTTTTCTCCATGCCGTCCGCCGGGCCGGTGGAGCGCTCGTTCTTGAAGGGCGCGGCGCACAGCGCCAGCAGACGCACCCGGTCGGACGCGCACAGGGCATAGGAAATCGCAAACTGATCGTCAATTTCATTATAGGCGTCGGTGTCGATCACCAGATCGACAAGGCTCTGGGGCGTTTCCAGCATGTGCAAACGCTGTTCCGTGGTCAGCATCGTTCATCGTCCTTTCTGTTCAAAGCGGCCAAAATATTACGGGCCTGTTTCTTTGTCTCTGCGTATCTGTCTTGCAAAAGCAAAAACACTATAAAGCAGCGGCATTTTTCTGTCAAGCCAAAGTTTGGAACCTTTCGGAGCGCGTTTTCAAACTTTTCTTTGTTTTGTCAGACCGCCCATCTGACAGCCATTCCCATCATTCAAAACGCCTCTTTCTGCAAACAATGCTTTCGTGCAATGCAAAGCGGAAAGAGGCGTTTGGAAGCATGAAGGAGCATGGGAGACCCAAACAGACGGGACGAAAAAAAAGGCTGATCGGCTGGCTGCTGAGCGCCTTTTGGGTGCTGGGCTTTTATTCGCCTCAGGCGGAAGCGCTGCGGCAGCTGCCGGAGCGGCTGGTCATCGCCTCGGGACAGGAGACGGCGGCGGAGCTTCCCTTTCCCCTGCGGCTGACGGCAGAGGAGCCGGATGTGCAGGCGCTTTCCGCCACCGGCGACACGCTGGCGGACGTTTCGGAAGCCAAAGCCACCGTCAGTCTGCTGGGGCTGATCCCCCTCCGGCAGGTCACGGTAGAAATTCGGGACGATCTGCGCCTGTACCCGGGCGGTCAGGCGGTCGGCGTGGCGCTGCAAACCGAGGGCGTGCTGGTCGTCGGCACCAGCGACCTGACCGGTGCTTTCAGCCCGGCGCGGCTGGCGGGTCTGAAGGCCGGGGACGTGATTACCCAGGTCAACGGCAAGCCCCTTCACAGCATCGAGGAACTGACGGCGCTGGTCAACGAAGGCGGCAGCCGGGCCATGCCCCTGACAGTCCGCCGCGGCGAGGGCGAGCTTCGCCTGACGCTGGAGCCCCGTCAGGACGGGGCTACCGGCAGCTATCGGATCGGTGCATGGGTACGGGATTCCACCGCCGGAGTGGGGACGCTTTCTTTTTACGGACAGATGGAAGAAGGCGGCTTCCTGCGCTACGGCGCGCTGGGCCACGCCATCACCGACGCGGACACCCAGCAGGTGCTGACCCTTTCCCGGGGCGAACTGATGGAGGCCGATGTGGTAGACGTGCGCAAGGGGCAGTCCGGCGTTCCGGGTGAGCTGAAGGGCAGCTTTCTCCGGGAGCATCGGGTGCTCGGCAACATCCGCCTGAACAACCAGTTCGGCATCTACGGCCAGCTGGACAGTGCGCCCGCCCACCCGCTCTATCCGGACGGCCTTCCCATCGGCCGCAAGGACGCTGTCCACACCGGCCCTGCGTCCATCCTCTGCACCGTCAACGGCACCTCTATGAAGGAATACGCCATTGAGATCGTCGAAGTAGCCCGCCAATCCGCCCCGGCCCAGCGCAGCATGGTGCTGCGGGTCACGGACGAGCAGCTTCTTGAGAAAACCGGCGGCATCGTACAGGGCATGTCCGGCAGTCCCATTCTTCAGGATGGCCGTCTGATCGGAGCGGTGACGCACGTCTTCGTCAACGACCCCGCCATGGGCTACGGGCTGTTTATCGAATGGATGCTGCAGCAGGAATAACAGACGGCCTTGCAGCCCTTTGCAGCCTTTCGCAGCTTCTCACCCTTCCTCCCCGGGCGCGTGCATGGAGCGGTACTCGCTGGGGGTGCAGCCGATTTCTTCTTTGAAGACCCGGGCGAAGCTCACCGCGTCGGGATAGCCCACCTTGCTGCCGATGAGATAAAACTTGTCGTTGGTCTCCCGGATCAGGCGGCAGGCCTCTTCCATGCGCAGGCGTTTGCGGTAGCGGCTGAAGGACGTGCCGCAGACCTTGCGGAAAATCGTGCTGACATAGTTGGGGTGAAGTTCCAGATGCTTCGCCAGATCAGCCAGCGTAAAATCCTCGGCAAAATGGGCCTGAATGTAGTCGCAGGCGCGCTTCACGTGGGTTTCGTCGCTGGGGGTGATCTGCCCCTGAATCCGGCTGATCTGCAGGTCGATGATGCGGGTCATGCCCCGATAAAGCGCGTCGGCAGAGTTGGTCTGCTGAATCGTGCAGATAATGTCGTCCGCCGTCAGCTCCATCTGGCTGAATACGGCCACAAAGGAGGCGTTTCCCTGCAGGATGGCGTAGATCATGGCGCAGAGAAGCTGCCGCAGGGAGTCCACCGGGGGATACTGGGCGCAGGCCCGGCGCAGAAGCAGCAGCAGCGTTTGATGATAGGCCTCCGCCTGCAAATGGCAGATTTCGTCCGTCATCTCGGAAATCAGCGTAGAGTAGGGATAGCTTTCCGGGCCGTCTTCCCCGGGCAGGTCGAAAAACCGGCGTTCCAACAGCTTTTGACACAGTGGAAGCAACTCCGGCACATGGGGCAGCTGCGTCGCCGGGGAAAGCGCCTGTGCAGAACTGCCCGGCAGCAGGCGGCTCCAAACGTCATACTGCTCCCGGTTGGAAAAAAGGCACAGGCTCAGGCACATCTGCCTTTTGCGGCCCTGAAACAGGGTGCAGCCCGCCTCCAGAAGGGGCTGAAGGGTCTGATGCACCTGTTCGAACCACTGCAGATCGGCCTCGCTGGAAATCACCGGCGCGGCCAGCAGCGCCGCCGGGGCGGCAGGCGGCAGGTGCAGCTCCGCCAGAACGCTGTCGGGAATCGCGTCCGTACCGTCGAACAGCTTGTCCAGTACGTACTGCTGCAAATACACGTTTTCCTCCGGCCGGATGCGGGCGGTGTAAATAGGCACCCGAAGGGCGGCGCGTTTGAGAAAGCTGTCGATTTGGGCATACAGCTCGTCCTCGGCAATGGGCTTGAGCAGATAATCCACCGCGCCGGACTTCATGGCTTCCCGGACGAAGGAATAATCGTCAAAGCCGCTGATAAAGATCACGTCGCATTGCAGCTGCTGCTCGTGCAGGCAGTGCAGAAGCTGCAGGCCGTCCATCACGGGCATTTTGATGTCCGCCAGCACCAGCTCCACGCTTTCGGAAGTGACGAGGGACAGCGCCTCCCGACCGTTGGAAGCAAGAAAAATGTGAAACTGCTCGGGGTATTTCCGGCGCACCATGGCGGCAATGGTTTCCCGGATGATGGATTCGTCGTCAACGATCAGCAAAGGTATCATGGCTTTTTCTTCCTTTTCTCAGGCGAAGGGTTTGTACATCAGCGGCATGCGCAGGGTCACACTGGTGCCCCTTCCGGGCACAGAGCGTATGGAAAGGCCATAGGGCTTGCCGAAGAAGAGTTCCAGCCGACAGTGGGTATTGCGCAGGCCGATGGACGTATAGTCGTTGTTGTCGCCCGCGATGTATGCCTGCAATCGGGACAGCTCCTCCGGGGCGATGCCGCCGCCGTTGTCGCTGACGGAGAAGAACAGGTCGCCGTTTTCCTGATAACCCAAAATGCGGATCAGCCCCGTTTCGCCGCCGGAGGGCAGGCCATGATGGATGGCGTTTTCCACCAGCGGCTGCAGGGCCAGACGGATCATATAGCAGCCGCGCAGTTCCTCTGGCACGCTGACCAGCACGTTCAGCTTTTGGCCCAGCCGCATCTGCTGCAGGGCAATATAATCCTGCAAATGAGCCAGCTCTGTTTCCACAGTCACGCAGTCTCCCTGACGGGAGATGCCGTACCGCAGGGTCTTGCCCAGCAGCGTCGTCATATCGGCGATGGCGTATTGCCCATGCAGGTAGGCTTCAGCGCGGATGGTCTCCAGCGTGTTGTACACGAAATGAGGATTGATCTGGGAGCGCACCAGATGCATCTCCGTCTGGGCCAGCGTCAGGTTGCGCTTGTAGACCTCCTCGATCAGGTTCTGAATGTGAGCGGCCATCACGTTGAAAGCCTCGATCAGCCGGTGTATTTCGTCACAGGCGCCCGCGTCCTCCACGGGCGAAAAGTCCTCATAGAAGATGCGTCCGCACACGTCCACCAGCTTGTCCACCGGCTGCTGGATGCTGCGCGTGACCATCCGCACGATGAACAGCACCGAAGCGATCACCAGCGGCAGCAGCACCGCCAGCACCATCGGGATCTTCAGAAGCGGATACAGGCTGTCCAGCGGGGTGCGCAGGCAGGCCACATAGCCGCCGGACAGCCGGAAGCTCTGCCGGACGGTGCGTGAGGCCCAGTCCACCCGGCTGTCCAGTTGGTTGACCGGCAGGGCCGCCAGCGCCTCGGCAGGCAGGCCCTGCTCCATGCCGTAAAGCAGCATTCCGCCGTCGGTCAGAATGGAAAGCTGCTGGGTATCGAACAGCCGGTTGGCGTCAAACACCTCGGTAATGTTGTCCAGCGACTCCCGGCAAACGACTACGCCTACGGCGGAAAGGGGATATAATTGCATGATGGCCCGGGCGCAGTACAGCGAGGACTCCGGAAGGGACAGGCCGGGAAACAGGCCCCGGGCCTCCTCCGCAGTAAAGATTCGGGCCGCGCCCTTTCTTGCCAGCGCATCCTGAAAAACCTCGCTGATAAAGCTGCAGTTGGTTCTTTTGTAGGCCATGCCGGTGGTGTCGCAGTAAAGCATCAGCCCGTTCAGGTCGGAGACCCCCAGCAGGTCGAAGCGGGAATGAAGCAGCATTTCGCTGAGCAGCTCCTTCTGCAGGGACGCATACAGCGGCGAGTAGATCCCCTTGGGGGAGGCCGCCAGATAATCGTACACCGCTGTGGAGCTGTAGGCGCTGGCGATCACCGGGTACTGAGTCAGGCTGACGGCCTCGTCCACCCCCTCCTTCATTTGGATGGCGGCGGAGTACAGCAGCTGCTGGCCGCTGAGGCGCAGCTGGCCGAAGACCGCGCTGATCGAATTATAGATGATGAACGCGCCCAGCAGCGCCATCATCAGGGAAAGCAACAGCGTCAGCGACCACAGTCTTCGCTTGATGGAGGTGGTTCGCAGGCGGGATACGATTCGCTGCAAGGGCTTTTCCTTCCTTAAAAAAATGATAGTCGGGTCGTCAAAGGAGCTTGAGACGCGCTTTCGGAACCTTCTCCGGTCGCTTCCCGAAACCCGAAAAATTCTATCATTTTTCTCAGGAGGATGTCAACGCATGGAGAAAAAACGCCAATGAAAACAAATTTTCGCAATCTGAAGTTTTGCATAGAAATATGAATTTGTGCTATTTCTATATGATTTAGACCAGATTATAATAAAGCCATACAAAAAACACAGGAGGTGCCCTTCGATGAAGAAGGTTCTTTCCATGGTTCTGGCAGCGATGCTGCTGTTGTCCCTGTGCTCCTTCGCTTCCGCTGAAGACGTGGTGGAGCTGGAGTTCGTTTACCACAAGACCGAGTCCAACGCCATCGACGCGATGGAGACCGTCATCAACAACTTTAACGCCGCCAACCCCGGCATCAAGGTCAACTTTGTGCAGGTGCCCGACACCGCCACCGTGCTGCAGAGCCGCGCTCAGCTGAACGAAATGCCCGATATGTTCGGCTGCACCACCGGCAACATGTTCGAGCTGATGTTCGAAGACGGCATCATTATGGATCTGACCGGCCAGGAGTTCCTGAGCAGCGTGGAGCCCTCCAGCCTGGAAATGTCCACCTACAACGGCAAGAACTGGCGTCTGCCCTACTCCCTGAGCTGCTACGGCCTGTATGTCCGCACCGATATCTTCGAAGAACAGGGTCTGGCTCTGCCCACCACTTGGGACGAACTGATGGATGTCTGCGAGAAGCTGACTGCCGCCGGCATCACCCCCTTTGCTCTGCCTGACAAGACCATGGTTTATCAGCGCATGGAGCGTATGATGAGCTTCATGTCCGAGGATGACAGCGAGTTCAAGCAGATCGCTGCCGGCGAGCTGGAAGCCAAGGATTCCAAGCTGCTGCAGAACTATGCCAACGCCTCCCTGCAGATCGTCAACTACATGACCCCCGAATCTCTGGGCGCCGAGTACACCGAAAGCTATCAGCAGCTGATCGCCGGCCAGGCCGCGATGACCATCAACGGCGGCTGGTCTCTGGCCACCTTGAAGGATTACGATCCTGACATCAAGGTCGCTCTGATCCCCATGCCCAACCCCACCGGTGAGGAAAGCAAAGTGGTCGTGTCCATCGACACCAACTTCTGCATCTCTTCTTCCACCAAGCATCCCGAAGAATGCCTGAAGTTCTTCGAGTACCTGGCTCAGCCCGAAGTGGCTCAGGTCTATGCCGATAAGGAAGGCAGCCCCTGCGTCATCAACGGTGTGACCGTGAGCACTCCCGAACTGTCCGTCATCAGCGAAGCGATGGCCGAGGGCAAGATCTGCCTGAGCCAGAACGCCATCTGGCCCAGCGGATTCCGCAAGGCTCTGGGCAACGTGGCCACCGAGCTGGAGATCGACCAGGATGTGGACGCTTTCTACGAGGGCGCGGCTGAAGTGATCGACGAGTATTACAACAACTAAGCCTGAAATGATTTTTCGGGGGCAGGGCTGCGCCGCAAGGGCCATCAGCCCTGTCCTCTTTTCATACTTGAAAGAGTGAGGTGGAAACCGCATGTCAGCGCAAAAGTCAAAGAAAAAGACGCATTCCGCCATGACCCGCGAGCGCATCACAACCTATGGCCTTTTCTGCCTGCCGGGTTTTATCGCGTACTGCGTTTTCTTGATTTTTCCCATCCTGATGGGCATTTATTACAGCTTCATGGACTGGAACGGCATCAGCAAGGGCTATAACTTCATCGGTTTTGCCAACTATGCCAAGCTGCTCACCGATAAAAAATTCGGCGCGGCGCTTCTGTTCAACTTCCGCTATACCATCATGCTGATCGTCGGCGTCGTCGTCATCAGCGTGGTTCTGGCGCTGCTCCTGAACAAGGAGTTCAAGGGCCGCTCCTTCTTCCGCACGCTGTACTTCCTGCCCGCCGTGCTGAGCATGATCACCGTCAGCCTGGTGTTCAAACAGGTGTTCTTCTATGTGCTGCCCGCCATCGGCAAGGCGCTGGGCATCGAGGCGCTGTCCACCAACATTCTGGCAAGCAAGCAGAACGCGATCTACGGCGTTTTGTTCGTCCATCTGTGGCAGGGCGTCGCCCTTCCCACCCTTCTGTTCCTGGCCGGTCTGCAGACCATCCCCACGGAGCTGTATGAGGCGGCCGCTATCGACGGCGCCAACGGCTGGCAGCAGTTCAAGCACATCACCGTGGCCTACCTGATCCCCACCCTGAGCGTGGTGCTGGTGCTGCTGGTCAAACAGGGCCTGATGGTGTTCGACTACGTCAAGTCCATGACTGCCGGCGGCCCGGGCACCGCGACCCAGACCATCGCCCTTTTGATCTATAACAACGGCTTCGAGCGCAACCGCTACAGCTATTCGATTGCTCAGGCCATTGCCACGGGTGTGATCATCGCCCTGATCTCCGCGATCCAGATTCAGGCATCCAACAGGAAGAAGGTGGATTAAGTGCGCACGACCAAAAAAGGCAAGTTTTTCCTCTATTTGATCCTGACGCTGGGTGCGTTGCTGATCCTGTTCCCGATGTATATCACCATCACCACCACGTTCAAGACCCCCGCGGAGAGCGCCGTAAGCTTCTTCACGCTGCCCAAATCGCTGTATCTGGGCAACTACGCCACCGTTTTGCAGGATGAAAAGCTGTACTATGCCTACGGCAACACCATTCTCATCACCGTGGTCTCCCTGCTGGGCGAAATGCTGATCCTGCCGCCGATGGGCTTTGCGCTGTCCCGCGGCATGAAACAGAACCGCTTTTTCAAGGGCCTGTACTTTTTCTTCCTGCTGGGCATCTTCCTTCCCTGGCAGGTGCGTATGATGCCCGTGGTCAAGCTGATGGGCTGGCTGGGCCTGCTGAGCCCGCTGGGCATTACGCTTCTGTATATCGCTCACGCCACCTGCGAGAGCATGTTCCTGTACGTGGGCTATCTGGCCACCGTCAGCGACAGCATTGAAGAAGCCGCCTACATTGACGGCGCTTCCACCTTCCAGATCTACACCCGCGTCATTCTTCCCTTGATGACGCCCATTCTTTCCACCGTGCTGATCCGCGAGGGTCTGGCCATCTGGAACGACTTCCAGATGCCGTTGATCACCCTGAACCGCTCCAGCAAGCTGTGGACGCTGACCATCTATCTGAACAACTTCCAGTCCGAGCTCAGCGTCGATTACAACCTGTCCTTTGCCTGCCTGATGCTGACCTGTCTGCCCATCGTTATCTTCTACATCATCATGCAAAAGCAGATTATGGGAGGTCTTACCAGTGGCGCCGTTAAAGGATAAGCTGAAGGTACTAACGCTGAACGCGCACAGCCTTCTGGAATGGGACGCGGCTTTCTGTCTGGACAGCCTGACGGACGCCATCATCCGGGAGAACGTGGACGTGGTGGTGCTGCAGGAGGTCAACCAGAGCGTGGAGGCCGCCCATGTGCCCATGGACGTGCTGAAAACCGCCGGTTACGTCCCCTGCCCCACCGATGCTCAGATCCGGTCGGACAACTACGCGCTGGCAGCGGCGCGGCTGCTGAAGCAGAAGGGCTGCTCCTTCTCCTGGACGTGGGGCTTCGCCCATCCCGCCTACCGTCATCTGGAAGAGGGCGAGGCGGTGCTCAGCCGCCTGCCCGTGCTGGCGGCGGATAACATCTGCGTTTCCACGCCCGAGGGCCGCTGCCGCCGGGTGATCCCCGGCCTGCAGGTGCAGCTGGCCGACGGACCCGCCTGGTTCCGCAGCGTTCACATGGGCTGGTGGAAGGATGAGCAGGATCCCTTTGCCGGGCAGTGGAACAAGCTGAACGCCCACTGCGAAGGCACGGGCCGCGGCTGTCTGGTGGGAGATTTCAACAGCCCCGCTCACCTGACCGGCGAGGGCTACAGCCTGATTACCGCCAGCGGCTGGCAGGACGCCTATGTGCTGGCGGAAACCAAGGACGAAGGCATTACCGTAGGCGGCAACATCGATGGCTGGCGGGAAGGCAAGGTCGAAGCCATGCGGATCGACTTTGTTTTCAGCCGGGAGATGCCCGCGCCCCGCAGCAGCCGGGTCATTTTCAATGGAACCTTCTACCCGGTGATCTCCGATCACTTCGGCGTACTGACCGAATGGTAAATCCAAACGGAAACATAGAACCATACCGCACGGAAAAGACGGCGTAACTGCCGCCTCTTCTGTGCGGTGTTGTCGCAAAAAAAGGAAGGAACGACCCATGCAGAGGCAGTGGTGGCAGGGCAAAACGGCTTATCAGATCTATCCGAAAAGCTTTTGCGATTCCAACGGCGACGGAATCGGCGATATTCCCGGCATTATCAGCAAGCTGGATGAATTGCAGGAGCTTGGGGTGGAAATTCTTTGGCTTTCCCCGGTGTATTGCTCGCCCATGGCGGATCAGGGGTATGATATTTCCGACTATTACAATATCGACCCCCGCTTCGGCACCATGGAGGACATGGAACGCCTGATCGCCGAGGGCAAAAAGCGCGGCATGTCCATCGTGATGGATCTGGTGGTGAACCACTGCTCCGACGAGCACGAGTGGTTCCGCAAGGCCTGCAAGGATCCCGACGGCCCTTACGGACAATATTTCTACATCCGCCCGTGGCACGAGGGCGAAAAGCTGCCCAACAACTGGCGCAGTTATTTCGGCGGCAGCGTGTGGGAAAAGCTTCCCGGACACGACGACCGCGTCTATCTGCACCTGTTCCACAAAAAACAGCCCGACCTGAACTGGGAAAATCCCGCTCTGCGCGAGGAAATCTACCGGATGGTCAACTGGTGGCTGGACAAGGGCTTGGCCGGCTTCCGCATCGACGCCATCATCAATATCAAAAAGCCGGTTCCGCTGACGGTGGACTATCCCGCCGACCGGCCCGATGGCCTGTGCTCCGCCCATCGGATGCTGCGGGACGCGGTGGGCCTGACAGACCTGCTCAACGAGCTGGCCGACCGCACCTTCCGTCCTCACAACGCCTTCACCATCGCCGAGCTGTTCGACTGGCGGCGGGAGGATCTGGAGCGGTATATCGGCGATCACGGCTGTTTCGATTCCATCTTTGACTTTGCCGAGACCGTCCTGAACGGCTCCCAGAAGGGCTGGTACGACCAGAAGCCCGTAACGCCCGAGCAGTACAAGCAGACGGTCTTCGGGGTGCAGAAAGAAGTGGCGGATATTGGCTACATGGCCAACGTCATCGAGAACCACGACGAGCCCCGGGGCGTCAGCCGCTATCTGCCTGAAGGCGAGTGCTCTCCGGAAGCCAAGAAAATGCTGGGCGGCCTGAGCTTCATGCTGCGCGGCCTTCCCTTCCTTTATCAGGGACAGGAGCTGGGGCTGGAAAACGTGCAGTTTACCGATATTGCTCAGGTGGACGATATCAGCACCAAAGACGAGTATCAGGTGGCGCTGAACGCGGGCTGCACCAAGGAAGAAGCGCTGAAAGCCATCAACCGCTACTCACGCGACCATGCCCGTCTTCCCTATCCGTGGAGCGACGCGCCTCAGGGCGGCTTCACTACCGGCACTCCGTGGCTGATGGTCAATCCCGCCTATCCCGTCCTGAATCTGGCGGCGGAAAAGCAGGATGAAAACTCCGTCTGGCATTTCTACCGCAGGCTGATCCGGCTGCGCAAGGATCCGGAATACCACGAAACCGTTGTATACGGCGAATTCGAGGCCTATCTGGAGGAGCAGCACAACCTGATGGCCTATTACCGCAAAGGGGATAAGACCCTGCTGGTCGCGGGCAACTATCAGGCCCGGCCCCAGTGGATGAAGCTGCCTGCCCCCATCCGCAAGGTACTGGTGAACAATCTGCCTTCTCTGGAAGAGAAAGACGGCGGCATTCTGCTGGCGGGCTATCAGTTCCTGGTGCTGGAAATTGGATGCAGCGAGGTGCTTTCGAAATGAGAATCATGAATGCCCTTGAAAAAGTCGTACAGGCGCAGGTGAACGTCTGCCTGCAGAAGCAGCGCGGAGAAGCGGCGCGTCCGTGGGAACCCCGCTTCCATATGATGCCGCCCATCGGCTGGCTGAACGACCCCTGCGGCCTTTGCGACGACCATGGCGTCTATCGGGCGTGGTTCCAGTTTGCGCCCTTCGACGCTGCCGGAGCCCTGAAATGCTGGGGAGAATACCACAGCGACGACCTTGTCCACTGGCATTTTGACGGCGTACCGCTGGTACCGGATACATCGTGGGACTGCCATGGCGTGTACACGGGTTCGACCGTCGTAGAGGACGACCGGCTGGCGGTGATCTACACCGGCAATGTCAAGGTGGACGGCGACCATGACTTTATCCACAGCGGCCGCGAAGCGCGCATCATCCGCATCGACCGCTATCCGGACGGCTCCTGGTCGCCCAAGCGCCTGCTGCTTTCCTGGCAGGATTATCCCACCTTCTGCACCCGCCACGTCCGCGACCCCAAGGTGTGGCGGCAGGGCCACGAATGGTTCATGGTTACCGGCGCGCGGCGGCAGGACGATCAGGGCATGGTGCTTCTGTGGCGTTCTGAGGATGGCGAAGCATGGCATTTCCAGTCGGTCATCACCTCCGAAAAGCCCTTCGGCTACATGTGGGAATGCCCGGATCTGTTCCGGCTGGACGGCCAATGGTTCCTGTCCTTCTCGCCTCAGGGCGTTGCCCGGGAAGAAAACCGGCGGCAGAACATTTATCTGTCCGGCTATATCCCCATGAAGGGCACGGATGACCCCCGCACGGCCGTGCTGGACGGCGACTTTGTGGATTGGGATTACGGCTTTGACTTCTATGCGCCCCAGACCTTCCAGACCCGGGACGGACGGCGGATCCTGTTCGGCTGGGCCGGTATGGCCGACGCGGACGCAGAGTACACCGTGCCTACCAAAGCCGCCGGCTGGCAGCATCTGCTGACCGTGCCCCGGGAGGTCACACTGAAGCAGGGACGGCTGTGCCAGAATCCCGTTCGGGAGCTGGACGCAATGCGCCTGAAGCCGCTTCCCTGCACCGCCGGGGAACAGGCCGTCGTGCCCGATACGGTGTTCGATCTGGAGATCGGCGGCATGAACGGCCCCTTTGAGCTGCGGCTGAACGAAAGCTGCGTTCTGAGCTTTGACGGCAGGCTGGTCAGCCTGTGTTTCGAGGATGAGCTGGGCTCCGACCGCCGTTGCCGCCGGGCGGAAACCGCCGACGTGCGCAATATCCGGGTGCTGGCGGACACTTCCATTCTGGAAATCTACGTAAACGACGGCGAGATCGTCTTTACCTCCCGCTGGTTCCCCAAGGACGATCAGCGCACGATTCTGCTGAAAGGGCAGGGTGACTGCCGCCTGTGGCAGCTGCAGAAGGAGAGCTTCATTCAGCTCTGAGATTTTCCCGGTTGATTGAAAAGCCCCGTCTTTCCCGCGCAATGGGAAAGACGGGGCTTTGCAGTCTGTCGAAAAAAAACGAGTTGGCCGCCAATGCCCGCAAACAGCGCTTTGCGGCCCGCCCCGCGTGTCTGCGGCCAAGCCCTACGCTGCGCTTGTGCTTGGCTACGCGCTTCATGGCTTTCAGCCATTTCTGGCGCTAGTCGGCCTTCGGCCTCCCTTGGTGGCGGGCTTCGGACTGCGGTAGCCCT
>SFGO01000149.1 GCA_004556545.1 Clostridiales bacterium | reverse complement strand
TCGTGCGCGCTCGTGCTCACTCTTTTCCTCTTTCAAAAAGGGCAAGGCTTTTTCCCTCCGCTGCCTATCGCCGCTCTGCTCCCCCGCAGTTGGCGCGGGGCAGGCTTATCCCTTGCGGGGTGGGATGCTTCGGTGTGGCCTGGCGGTTTTGCAGCGTCAGGTCATGAGGGTTTCTGTTCCAGCGCAGTCGGCGGTGGGCAGGCTCACTCATTGCAGGGCGGGATGGTTCATCATGCTTGACTGTTTTGCCGCGCAAAGTAATGAAGGCTTCTGCTCTCTCGCAGTCGGCGTGGGGCATACGCAGCCCTTGCAGGGATTCTGCTTCCGTCGCAGTGGATGGCGGTCAGACTTACCCCTTGCGGGGGATTTCGGAATACCATCGGCCAGCGGGTTTGGGGGCGCGAGCCATGAGGCCCGTCGCCGAATGGCGGTCTGAATCGGCCAAGCGGCAGGGAGCCGCACCAGACCCGCGAGCCGCAAGGCCTGTCGCCGAGCGGCGGTAGCTTCACGGTCAAGCTGCATGTCTCCCGAGCGCCCTGCGCGCCTATGGCGCGCAGTCCGGGGTGCAGGGGGTCACCCCCTGCCCGTTTATTGGTTGAGGGGCTGGCGGGCGATGGTTTCTTCCATGATCTGCTTGCGCTCTTCCTCGCTGATGCCGGCCAGAATTTCGTTGATGGAGTCCATCAGGGGACTGCCCTTGGCCAGGCCGACGGCAATCGTGGTTTCGCCCTCCGCCACGGTAAAGCCTTCGCCCTCGTCAAAGGACAGGTAGGTCAGCTCCGGGTTGGCCATCGTGTCCGCCATGGCTCCGGGGCCTTCGGCAATGTAGCCGTCCACCGCGCCTGCCTTCAGCGCAACGATCATGGCCGGGAAAGTCTCCATGGCCATCGCCTTGTTCACGCCGGGGATCTGGTCGATCAGGCCGTAGTGGAAGGTGTTCAGCTGGCCGGTAATGGTCGCGCCGCTCAGGTCGGCCAGCGTCTTGGCCTCGGCATAGGGGCCGTCCTTCCGAACCACAACCACGGGCTGCACATTGTAGTAAGCGTCGGTGAAATCAATGGTGGCCTTCCGTTCTTCGGTGGGGCTCATACCAGCAATGATCGCGTCGAATGCGCCGGTCATCACGCCCATGGGCAGGCCGTCCCACTCGGTCTTCACAATCACCAGTTCCTTGCCCAGCCCTTCGGCGATCTTCCGGGCGATCTGCACATCGTAGCCGTCGGCGTATCCGCCGCCGCCCTCAATGGCAACGGTATAATCGCTGGCCTCAGCCTGCGTCCAGTTGTAGGGAGCGTAGTTGCATTCCATGCCCACGCGGAAGGTTCCTTCGGCGGAAGCGCAGGCGCAGCACAGCAGCATCGCGGCGGCAAGGATCATGGCAAGCATCTTTCTCATAGTGGGTTCCTCCTTCAGTAAAATGGGGCATGAAAAAAGCAGGAACGGCGCAACGCCATTCCTGCTTTCATCACAGCAGAAAAACGGTCGAATAGCGCCCCACAGCCACTCTTGGCTGTGACAGTCGACGAAATCTTATTCCGTCGCCCAACGGACGCGCCCTCACCCAAGCGCCCATTTCGGCGGCCAGCCCTTTCGCGCACGTTCGCAGCCCGGTGAGGGGCTCCCGTGCGGTACTGATGCAGTCCGCGCCTCTATTCCCTTCCGAACTCAATCGGAAGTTATGCCTATTGTAACCCACAATTTTCATTTGTCAAGGGTCGAAAAAGCAAGTACAGGGAAAATACACTCCGGAATTTTCTTTACACCCGCAACGCCATTTCGATCTCGCCGTCCTCGTCCTCCGCGCCGGTGGGCGTAAAGCCGTAGCTTTCGTACAGATGGAGCGCCGGGAAATTTTCCTTGTGGCAGGTCAGCTTCACCAGATTGGAATCCCCGAAGGGCTTCTGGCGGATGTAGTCCAGGAACAGCCCTACGGCTGCCCTGCCGTAGCCATTGCCCTGATGCTCCGCGTCGATCATTACATGCCAGAGGTCGTATTCTTCCTCATCGTAATCGTAAATCACCATTCCGTAGCCCACCATTTTGCCGTCGGCCAGAACGCCGAAGGGCGTACACTGCTTGTAATACACGTAGGCCTGCGCCAGGCTGCGGATGGGATGGGAAACAAAGCGTTCCTGTTCTTTTTTCAGTTTCAGGTTGAAGCAGTCGATAAAGTTGCTTTCGTCAATGCGCCGAATTTCGATTTTGCTCATGAAAAATCCTTTCATTATCCGATTTGTCCGCTGTTTTCAGCGATGTTCAGTATATCATCCCTGCTCTTAGCTGTCAACGACGCTTTACTTTTTTTCCCGTCTGTGGCATAGTGAGAACAGGAAATGCCCGTTAAGGAGGTTTACGCATATGGCGATCCAATATCCCCTTCCCCCCACGGTCGACCCGGCCCGGCTGCCGAAGCATATCGGCATCATTATGGACGGCAACGGCCGCTGGGCCCAGCAGCACAAGGTCAAAATTGCGCTGGGGCACCGTGCGGGAACGGAAAACCTGCGGGAGATCATCCGCAACTGCAGCGACATCGGCGTTCAGGCGCTGAGCCTATACGCCTTTTCCACCGAAAACTGGAAGCGCTCCAAAACCGAGGTCGACGCGCTGATGCAGCTGATTCTGGACTTTTTTGCCAGCGAAATCGACGAGCTGACGCAGAACAACGTGCGCATCACCATTTTGGGCGACAAGGCGGGTCTGCCTGCTCCCCAGCGGGAAGTTCTGGAAAAAGCGGAAGAGCACACCCGGAGTCTGACGGGGCTGCGTCTGAACATCGCCGTGAACTACGGTGGACGGGCGGAGCTGGTTCGGGCGGCGCGCCTGCTGGCGGCGGAAGTGCAGTCCGGCGCGCTCACCGTGGATCAGATTGACGAGCAGGCCTTTGCGGACCACCTCTACACCGTCGGTTTGCCGGACGTGGATCTTCTGATCCGCACCAGCGGCGAAATGCGTCTAAGCAACTTTTTACTTTTCCAATGCTCCTATGCGGAGTTTCTTTTCCCGGAAAAGCTCTGGCCGGACTTTCACGTCCCCGACCTGCACGAATGCATCCGGCAGTTCCAATCCCGCGACCGCCGCTACGGCGCCCGGCAGCAGCAGGGGTAGTACCCCTGCACAAGGGGCAGTGCCCCTTGACCCCACACCGCGCCCGTTGGGCGCGGGGCTGCTCGGGGGACATGCGGCTTGTCCGCGAAGCTACCGCCACTCGGCGACGGGCCTCGCGGCTCGCGGGTCTGGTATGTCTCCCTGCCGGTTGGCAAGTTGATACCGCCATTCGGCAACAGGCCTCATGGCTCGCTTAAAAAGGCCAGCGTGGATTTGAAATCCCGCTGGCCTTTTGCGCGGCAAAAATACCCAAACCACAAGAAAACATCCCAACCCGCAAGGGGTAAGCCTGCCCCACGCCAGCGCGGGAAAAGAAAATCAGCCTGTTCATCCACGCCGCAAAATTTTCCAGCCACACCGAAGCATCCCAACTTGCAAGGAGTAAGCCTGCCACGCGCCAACTGCGCCGGAGCAGAGCGGCGATAGGCAGCGGAGGGAAAAAGGCCCGCCCATTTTGACGGCGGAAAAAGGCGAGCTCCGAGCGCGCACGATAGC
>SFGO01000032.1 GCA_004556545.1 Clostridiales bacterium | reverse complement strand
GCCGTCAAAATGGGCAATAGAAGCCTTTTTCCCGGAGTCGCCGTGCCGCTGGCTTTCTTTTGCACACTTTTCTTTCGCCACCGAAAGAAAAGTGTGAGCACCCCATAGGGCTGCAAGCCCTTCTCCCGCGCCGGAGTCGGCGCGTCAGACCCCGCCAAGGGGATTTTCTTACGACAAAGTTGTCTATTATTGCTGCAAGCAGGGGGCTTTCCTCGGGGCAAACAATCGGCGCGGTTCGCACTGCCGTGCGTCCCGCTTGTTGTTTGCCTGAACTCCGGGGCGCTAACCGCCTTCGGCGGTTGTGCCCACTGGGCACCCGCTTCCCTACGTTCCCCCCTGCACCCCTTCGGGAAGTCGGCGTATCAAGGGGGCATGGGTATGTACCTTCAAATACACCAAAGGGCTTTCCCCCGGGGCAAATAATCAGTACATCACCCCTCTCTCCCCCTTTCCCCCACGCCAAAAAGCCGCCCCTGAAATTCCTTTCAGAAGCGGCTTGTGAGACTCCTCCCTTACCCCTGCGTCACATCCGCAAAGGTGTACGGAATCATCTTTTCCAAATTTTCCGGAGAAACCTCCACCTGATAGCCAATCTTTCCGGCGCTGAAAATGATGGCATCCCATAGCTGGGCCGTTTCGTCCACCACCGTGGGAAACGGCTTCTTCATGCCAATGGGCGAACAGCCGCCGTGAATGTAGCCGGTCAGGGGCAGAAGCTCCCGGCTCTTGATCATTTCGATTTTCTTCTCGTGAACGGCGGAAGCCGCCTTCTTCAGGTTCAGCTCCTCCGCCACGGGAATCACAAATACATAATACTTGCCCGAAGATGCCTGCGTCACCAGCGTCTTGAAAACCCGTTCTTCTTCCAGCCCCAGCTGCCGGGCCACCTCCACGCCGCTGAGCGCGCCGTCGGGCGCGGCGTATTCGTAGGAACCGTAGGGAATCTTCGCAGCGTCCAGAAGACGCATTACATTGGTTTTTTCCATGCTTTGTTCCGTGTCCTTCCGTGTTATTCGCCGGACGCATCCTCAGGGGGAAGGGTTGAAGTGGGCGCGCCGCATACCAGACAGGGGGTCAGCGAACCGTTGTAGGAGCCAAGCTCGCCGTAAGTGAACGAATCCGTCAGGGGACGATATTGCTCGTTGATGCTGCTGCAGTTGGGGTCCATGTGATAATAGTGGCCGCCGTTCGCGTTGTAGTACAGAAGCGTGCTGGCGGGCGGCGCGGGACTGACCGTCGTGCGGGGCGCTTCCGTCTGGGTGACGTTGTCCTTGGAGTTGACCACCACGTCCTCGGTCTGCTGCTCGTCGTTGCTGGCCAGCGTTTTGGGATCCACATACCACTGGTTGCCTTCCTTGACCATTAGCACGTTGAAGCGATAGGTCTTGGGATCCTTTCCGTTGTGCTTGTCAATGGTGGCCGTCATGATGACGCTGCGGCTGGTGTCCTCATCCGTGCCGCCCACTTCTTCAATGTTGTAGCTCAGCGGCGTGCGGTTGTTCAGCACCGTCTGGAACAGCTGCGCTGCGGCGTTTTCCTGCTGAGAAGCCCAGCTGGGCTGCACCAGACTGGCCATGGCTTCGGTCTGATTGCCCGCCCAGTTGTTCATGAACAGCTCCAGCCGTTCCTGCACTTCCGATTTTGCCGCCGGAGTGGGTTCGGGACTGGGCGACGGGGTGAACTCGGCGGCTGCGGGCACTGCGCTCTGCTCCGGGGAAAGGGTGCTTTGGACGCTGGCGGGTACTGCACTGCCGCCGGCGGCGGTCCGCAGATCCTGCCCGCCCTGCATGGACAGGGACAGGGCGATAATGCTCAGCGCCACATATGACACAGACAGCACGACCCGGGCCGTAGAGGAATACATCTGCCGGTACCAGATCACGCCCAGCCCGGCCACACTCAGGCCGATGAACAGATAACGAAGAACATTCAAACCGGACGAAACAAAAATGCAGGGCACAAACAGAAGCGGCAGTAAACCAAAGAAGAAAATGCCAAACAGCAGGTTAAAATCCAGCGGCTTCCGCTGCTTCGGGGCATAGCCGCCCTGCTGGGCGCTGCCGGGCAAGGGAACGCCTCCCTGCATGGGGATGTTCTGCGGCGTTCCCGGCATGGAACCGGCCTGAGCCGCCGCGCCCGACGGCATCATGGCAGCATTGAGCGGGGCGTAGTTCATCGTTCCCTGATTCAGGAAGGGTACGCCCGCCTGCATGTAGCCCACGTTGGGCATGGGATTCATGGGAGTCACAGGCGCTTGAGGGGCATAACCCATTGCGCCCGGCGCGGACGCGGGCTGCACATGGGGGGCGGAAGCCGCCTGCGGCGGTACAAAACCCTGCGCACGAGCGCCGAAGCCGCTGTTCTGCAAAGGCGGCACCGTATTGCCCAGCGGCTGAAAGCCGCTGGTTTGCTGCGGCATCGCCGGAGGAACCGGCATCCACGGATTCGCCGCCGGGATGGCGCCGGGAACCGTTCCGCCCATGGGATAACCGCCTGCGAAGGGCTGCTGATACGGCGCGGAGCCATAAAAAACGCCCGGCTGTACGGGATTGGCCGTCTGCACCGCCGGATCCGGCTGCTGCACCGGCATAGTAAAAAGGCTGGCGGCCGGGGCGGCGGTGGACTGCTGGGTCGCCCGGGCAAAATCCGGGCCCATGACGCTCTTCTGCTGGAAAAGGGGCTTCTTCCCCAGCGGAGAGCGCTTCTGCATCCCGTAAGTGGGCGTGGAAGAATATTTCATACGATTTCCGTTCATATTCCATCTCCTGATGACAGCGATGAGTTTCTTTCAGCAATAGGATAACCCATAAAGCGAAAAGCGAGTCGCGCCGGAAAAAAGTTCAGACGAACTCAAGCCTATTATAACACATATTGCATTCTTGTAAACAAAAAGACGCACTTTTGCCTTATTTGGAAGGCATATCCAAAGAAACAGGCGAAAAAAGGCGAACAGAGCGCCGCGGCCGCTGTTCGCCTTCTGCTATTCGAATTCAGTCCACTGCTCAGTCCACTACAATGGACTTGCGTTTCCCGTTTTTCCCTACGGGATATTCCCGAAGCCGAATGACAAAGTCCAGATTCACAAGGCTTTCTTTTCCGTCTTTTTCAAGGATGATCGCGTTATCGGCCACTTCCTTCAGGATGCCGTCCACCGTTCCGGAAGAGATCGTGTTGGCGATCACATCCTTGCCGAGAAACCTTTTGGCGAGTTCCTGCATTTCCCTGTCTCCCTTTCTTCTTTTGATCCTTGCCTCCAGATAGCTGAGTGATTCCTTTCGGTTCAGGAAAAAAATCAAAAAGATCAGGAGGATCGGAAAATAGCTGATCCACCAGTTCTGCATACCGTTCCTCTTTCCCGGAAAAATCCGTTAGCCCTCCGCCAGAAAGGCCGTGATCCGTTCGCAGGCTTCCTCCACCGGCTGACCGTCCATCCGGAGCCAGTGAATGGCCCCGTCCCGGCGGAACCAGGTCATCTGCCGCTTGGCAAACTGCTTGATGGCGATGGCCAGCAGGCGGTTCAGTTCCTCCTCGCTGGGAATCGCGCCGGTCAGATATTGAGTGATGAGCTTGTATTCCAGCCCCAGCTTCAGCAGAAATTCCTCGCTGACGCCGCCTTCCATCAGGCCGCGCACTTCCTGAATCATGCCCTCCTGAAAGCGGCGGGTCATGCGCTCGTCGATCCGGCGGCCCAGCACGTCCCGGGGCCAGGTCACGCCCAGCCGGAGGCAGTCATACCGGGGCTGTTTGGTGGAGGGGCCATCGTCCCCGTCATGGAGCTTTTCCAGCACCCGCATGACCCGGTTGCGGTTGTTGGGCTCCACGTCGCTGGCGGGACGCTTCTGCATCAGCAGGGCGTACAGCTCCGGCGTGGTCAGCTTTTCCAGCTCCCGGCGATAGCTCAGGTCAGGCATTGTGCCGGAAAGCTGATACCCGTCCGCCACTGCGTTGACGTACAGCCCGGTTCCGCCCACCAGAAAGGGGACTTTTCCCCGGGCCAGAATATCGTCGATGGCCTCATAGGCCAGCCGCTGGAAATCCGCCATGGAGAAAAATTCGCCCGGCTCTACTACATCGATCAGGTGATGGGTCACGCCCTGCATTTCCTCCGGGGTGATCTTGCCGCTGCCCAGATTCATCCCGCGGTAGACCTGCCGGGAATCGGCGGAAACGATCTCGCCGCCGAAGCGTTTGGCTACTTCCACGCCCAACGCGCTCTTGCCCGAGGCGTTGGTGCCCGCAATGACGATCAGCTTGCCCTTTGTTTTCGGGGGCCGCTGATAGGCGATGCGCTCCGTCCCGTCCTGCATCCATACGATGCCGCAGCGGCGGAATCCGTTGCGCTCAAAAGCCCGCTGCATGGGCAGATTGTCCGCGTGAGTGTCGCCCCGAAGGTTCGGGCAGCGCTTCAGCGCCCACTGAACGATGAAATCCGTCATGCCCTTCCGCTCGCCGGAAGAAGCCACCCGGTGCAGGGTCTGATAGGGCAGGTCGTTCAGCCACGCGCCGTCAATGCGGCGGTAGTTGGGGTCTTCCTCCTCCAGCAGCATGAAGGCGGCGTACAGATGGCCGTTTTCCTCGCACACATAGCCCCGGCACAGGGCAATGTCCTCCCGGACGATCTCCGGGGTGGGATAGGCATTGCGCCACTGCGTAGGATTGCCGTGAGCGGCCATGAAGGCCTGCGCCCCATGGTAGATTTCCATCACCCGCTCCAGATCGGCTTCCGTGGTCAGACGTACTTGCATGAAAGGGAAAGCTCCTTTTCGTTTTTCAGATAGGTCTTACGGCGCGACGCCGTACAGGCGGCAGGTGTTTTCCGTCGCCGCCCGGGCGATGTTTTCAGGGGTTTCGTCCCGCAGCTCGGCCAGCTTCCCGGCCACATACTGCACATAGGTCGGTTCGTTTCGCTGGCCCCGCATGGGCACGGGAGCCAGATAGGGGCTGTCCGTTTCGATCAGGAAACGGTCGGCGGGCACGAAGCGGGCCACCTCCTGCAGCCGGGCGGCGTTTTTGAACGTGACCGGCCCGGCGAAGGAGAGATAAAAGCCCATATTCAGGTATTCCCGGGCGGTCTCCACGCTTCCGGAGAAGCAGTGCAGCACCCCGGCGGGCAGCTCGCTTCGATGGGCCCGAAGCAGGTCCAGCATGTCGCCGTGCGCGTCCCGGATATGGAAAGCCACCGGCACGTTCTGCTGTTTGGCAAAGGCCATCTGCCGCAGGAGCACTTCCTTCTGCTTTTCCCGGGGCGAGTTTTCATAGTAGTAATCCAGCCCGATCTCGCCCACGCCGACGATCTTTGGGTCTTGCAGCCACCGGGCGAAATCGTCCAGCTGCGCCTCCCGAAAGCTGTCGGCCTCCTGCGGATGCACGCCCACCATGCCGTAGATGGGGGCGTGTTCGCCGGTCAGCTTCACGATGCGGCTGCTGGAATCCAGATCGCTTCCCGCACAGATGCAGCGGTTCACGCCCGCCGCCGCCATGCGGGAAAGCACCTGCTCCACCTCGCCCTGAAAGCGTTCGTCCTCCAGATGACAATGGGAATCAAACAAATTCATCATATCGTTCGGCGGCTCAGCGGATATACGCGCCGTCCTCCATGCCGGGCTCCACGGTGCAGAGCTTGAGCGCCTTGTCCTCCGCATCGGAGGCGCACAGGATCATGCCCTCGCTCTTGATGCCCTTGAGCTTGGCGGGCTTCAGGTTGCTGACCAGCACCACCTGACGGCCCTCGATGGCTTCGGGGGTGTAGAACTTGGCAATGCCGCTGACCACCGTGCGCAGGGGTTCGCCCTCGCCCAGCTTGACGCTCAGCTTCAGCAGCTTGTCGCTGCCCTCCACCTTTTCAGCGGTCAGGATACGGGCCACCCGGAGCTGCACCTTGGCGAAATCATCGATGGAGATGATGCCCTCGGGCAGTTTTTCCTCTTTCTTTTCTTCTTTTTTGGCGGTCTTGGCAGGCTTCTTTTCCTCAGCCTTGGGCGCTTCCGCCTTGGGGGTGGGAACGATGTCCGCCAGTTCCTTCTTCACGTCAATGCGGGGGAACAGCGCCTCGCCCTTCTGCACCCTGGCGCCCGCAGGCAGCAGACCGAAGCGGGAGGCGGACTCCCAGCCGGTCAGTTCGCCCTCGGCAATGCCCAGCTGCTCATAGATGCGGGCGGGGGTACGGGGCATGGTGGGCGCGATCAGGATGGCCACGATGCGGATGCACTCGCACAGCACATACATAACGGTCTTCAGCCGTTCCTTGCCCTCGTCGGTCTTCACCAGCACCCAGGGCGCGTTCACATCAATATAGCGGTTGCACTCGCCCACCAGCTGCCAGATGTCCTGCAGCGCCAGCGAGAACTGCAGCTCGTCCATATGCTGCCGGGCCTTGTCGGGCGTACCCTCGGCCAGCGCGATCAGGGCCTTGTCCACGTCGTTCCACTCGCCGTGCTGGGGAATTTCGCCGTCAAAGTATTTCTCCACCATGGCCACGGTGCGGCTGACCAGATTGCCCAGGTCGTTGGCCAGATCGGCGTTGATGCGGTTCAGCAGGGCTTCGTAGCTGAACTGACCGTCGCTGCCGAAGGGCATCTCTCTCATGAGGAAGTAGCGGATCGCGTCGCTGCCGTAGCGGTTGCACAGCACCACGGGGTCCACCACGTTGCCCAGGGATTTGGACATCTTCTGGCCGTCCAGCACCAGCCAGCCGTGGCCGAACACCTGCTTGGGCAGGGGCAGACCCAGCGCATGCAGGATGATGGGCCAGATGATGGTATGGAAGCGGATGATCTCCTTGCCCACCAGATGCAGGTCGGCAGGCCAGAACTTCCGGTACAGCTCGTCATGATCGGTGGTGTAGCCCAGCGCGGTGATGTAGTTGGTCAGCGCGTCCAGCCACACATACACGGTGTGCTTGGGGTCGAAGTCCACCGGAATGCCCCACTTGATGGAGGTACGGCTGACGCACAGATCCTGCAGGCCGGGCTTGAGGAAGTTGTTGATCATTTCGTTCTTGCGGGACGCGGGCTGGATGAAATCGGGGTGCTCCTCGATATACTGGATCAGCCAGTCCTGATACTTGCTCAGCTTGAAGAAATAGGCTTCCTCGCAGGTCTTTTCCACGGGGCGGCCGCAGTCGGGGCAGTTGCCGTCCTTCAGCTGCAGTTCGGTGAAGAAGCTCTCGCAGGGGGTGCAGTACCAGCCCTCGTAGCTGCCCTTGTAGATGTCGCCCTGCTCGTAAAGCTGGCGGAAGATCTTCTGCACGGCCTTCACGTGTCGCTCGTCGGAGGTGCGGATGAAGTCGTTGTAATCCACATCCATCAATTTCCACAGATCCTTGATGCCTGCCACGATCTCGTCCACATAGGCCTGCGGGGTCACGCCCTTGGCCTCAGCCTTGCGCTCGATCTTCTGGCCGTGCTCGTCCGTGCCGGTGAGAAAGTAGGTGTCATAGCCTTCCAGCTTTTTGAAGCGGGCGGCGGTGTCGGCGGCGACGCTGCAATAGGCATGGCCGATGTGCAGGTTGTCGCTGGGGTAGTAAATAGGCGTGGTGATGTAGTACTTTTTCTGGTTTTCCATGAGTCTCTCTCTCCTTCTGGCCGTTCTTCCTTCGGCATTTTTTCCAAACAGACCGGCGATGTTTTTGAAAGTTTCCGGCAATGAAAAAGCCCGTCCCTCTGCGTTTTCACTGCAAAAGGGGCGAGCGGAATTCTCGCGGTACCACCCTGATTTGTCACTTACGGCTTTTGGCCTTCGGCGGATAACGGCGCCTGCCGTCCCGCCCTACCTGTCGAACGGGATCGCTCGCGGGCCATGTTCGGTCAGCCCTTCGCGCCGCATTTCACCAGCCGCGGCTCTCTTGTGGCGAAGGGGAAAGACGTACTCTCCCGGTCATTGCGAGGAATATTCATTATTATAGCGTTTTTTGCCGGGCTGTCAATGGGAAAACGCGAGTTTTCAGGGCTTTCAGCCGCCGGTGACCAGCCTTCCCGCCAGCCAGACCCCGGCCAGCATCCCCGTAAGGGAGCAGAGGGCCGCATAGCCCGCCCGTTTGTCCTTCACGCCGCTGAAATACACGCACAGGGTATAGAAAATCGTCTCGCTGGAGCCCATGACGATGCAGGCCGTCATGCCCACGGCGCTGTCCGGGCCGAAGCGCTCCAGCAGGGTTTCCAGCATGCCCAGAGAGGCCGAACCGCTGAGCGGCCGCACCAGCACCAGCGGCGCGACCTCGGCAGGCAGGCCCAGCCGTGTCAGGACCGGCGCGCAAATATGGCATAGCAGCCCCAGCAGGCCCGATTCCCGCATCAGGGCAATGGCGCAGAGCATCCCCGCCAGATTGGGCAGCACCCGCACCGCTACCTCCATGCCCTGACGGGCTCCTCGCGCAAAGCCTTCCAGCACGTCCAGCCGTTTCCAGCCGGCGGCCAGCAGCAGAAGCAGGATTAGCAGGGGCAGCAGCAGGTCGGAAATCGTCTTCATTTCCGTCCCTCCCGGCGTCCGCTCAGGCGATAACACAAAAGCCCCAATCCTGCGCCCACCAGCGTGGAAAAAGCCGTGCAGGCCAGCGTAGGCAGCAGGATGGCGTTGGGGTCGGCGGAACCTGCCGCCACCCGAAGGGTCAGCACCGTGGTGGGAAACAGCTGCAGCCCCGTGGCGTTCAGGATCAGCAGCATATACAGCGCGTGGCGCACCCTCGGATCGTGTTCCTGCTCCCCGTCCATCTGCCGAACAGCTTCGATCCCGGTAGGCGTGGCGGCGTTGCCCAGCCCCAGCAGATTGGCCGTCAGATTCAGCGTTACCGCCTGACGGGCTTCTTCGCCTTTCAGGGTGGGCATCACAAACCGCAGAAAGGGCCGCAGCAGCCGGGCCATTTTTTCCGGCAGGCGCAGCTCCTTCATGATCTCCATCAGCCCGCAGAAAAACAGATAGCCCGCCATCAGCCGCAGGCTCAGGCTCACGGCGGACGAAGCCCCGTCCAGTGCGGCGGGCAGCAGCGCCCCCGCCCGCCCCGTCAGGCAGCCGTACAAAAGCGACGCGGCCATCATTCCCAGCCAGATCCACGACAGCAGCAAAACGATTCCCCCTTCCGCAGCCTGTACAGCCTATGCGGAAGGGGGAATGGCTATGTTGCAGGGAAAGAATTGTTCTACAAAAGGCGAGTAACCCCAAATTGAAACACAGTTGTCCACATTCATATCTTGGTTTCGGAAATCAATGCTTCCATGGTTATATGAATTCAATTAGATTATTTTTCATGCAAACCTCGTAGCTCAGTTTTTTCTCACCCACACCGAAAAATGAAACCGTCATATTTGTTCCTGCTATGCTAGTAACAATTCCCTCTCCATAAGACTTATGTTTTACTTTTTTCCCAACCATTTCAGGTGGTACAGTTACTTCCGGTTTCGGAGGAAAGGCAGGCGTAGCCCGGATGAAAGGCGTCGATTTTAAACGAGCGTTTCTCTTTTCAGCCACCATTTTCATATACTCGGCATCCACGTTTTTTCCTCGCGTTTTGTAATCCTCCATATCCTTAAATACAAACATTCGAGGTTTCTTTACATCATTATCAGGAACCGGGCGAATGGGGAATATCCACACCTTTCTATCGTTTCCATCCTCACCAGGCTGGTTATCAACATAAGGTTTATTCACAAGCTCCACTCTGCCGCAATACACATATTCTCCAGCTTCGATTACTTCAAAGAGATGGACATCCACGTCACTATTGCCACATGCAGCAAGAGTCGCATTCTGGGCCCAATGAATATCTTGATCGCCAGATTTCCCCATCCCCGTATAATGGAGCACCCCACCGATCCATTTATCATGATATATACCCTTCGTATAGTCGGAAATAATAACGAGTGTGTTCGTCGATTTGGAACGACGCATTCCGCCCATATTACCACACTTAAATAGATCGACAATATCGCTGTTTTTTAATACTTGCCCAATTTTCAAACCAGGATCAAACATAGCATCTCTCCAAAGGTTTTCTTAGGAGGGGTGCAGGGGAGGGGCTTCTTTTGCAAAAGAAGCCCCTCCCCTGCAAAAATCTCTCTTATTCCCCGATCATTTCCCGGAAGCGGGCCTCGTCGATGACGGGAATGCCCAGCGTTTCGGCCTTGGCCAGCTTGCTGCCGGCCTTTTCTCCGGCCAGAACATAGGCCGTCTTTTTGCTGACGCTGCCGGAGGGTTTGCCGCCGTGAGCGGCGATCAGGGCTTCGGCCTCGTCCCGGCTCAGGGTGGGCAAGGTGCCCGTTACGACAATGGTCATGCCGTCCAGCGCGTGGGACTGCACCGTGCTTTCGTAAACCGGGGAAACGCCCGCGTCCAGCAGCCGCTGGATCATCTGATTGTTCTCCGGGAAGCTGAAATATTCCGTGATGCTGGCGGCAACGATCTCCCCCACATCGGGAATGGCCGTCAGTTCCTCCTGCGAGGCGGCTTTCAGCGCATCCAACGAACGGAAGCGATCCGCCAGATCCTTGGCGGTCTTGCGGCCCACGTTGGGAATGCCCAGCGCGAACAGGAACGCATCCAGCGCGCAATGGCGGCTCTTCTCGATGGCGGCAATCAGGTTCTCCGCCCGCTTCTGCTTGAAGCCGTCCAGCACCAGCAGGTCGTTGGCGGTCAGGCTGTACAGATCGGCGCAGTCCCGCAGGCCCAGACGGTCGTAGAGCAGCTCGGCTGTTTTATCGGAAAAGGTGTCGATGTCCATGGCGTTGCGGCTGGCGAAATGGCTCAGCCGGGCGACGGCCTGCGGCTTGCAGGTCTTTCGGTTCATGCAGAACAGGTGCGCGCCCCGGCGTTCCAGCGTTTCGCCGCAGGCAGGGCAGACGGCGGGCGGCTCGATGGGCCGCTCGTCCGGCCCGGGCTCTCCCACCCGGCCCATGATCTCGGGAATCACGTCGTTGGAGCGGCGAATCCAGACCTCGCAGCCAACGGCTACTTTCTTGCGCAGAATATCGTCGTAGTTGTTGAGCGTGGCGTTCTGTACCGTCACGCCGCCGATGTCCACCGGGGTCAGGTGAGCCACCGGGGTCAGCTTGCCGGTGCGGCCCAGCTCCCAGGTGACGTCCAGCAGCGTGGAGGTGTTTTCCTCCGCCGCAAACTTGTAGGCGATGGCCCAGCGGGGGAATTTGTCCGTATAGCCCATGGCCTGACGGGTGGCCACATCCCGCACCTTCACCACCGCGCCGTCGATCAGAAAATCCAGGCTTTCCCGCCGGGCTTCGATCTGGTCGATCAAGGCGGAAATTTCATCGTAATTGGCGGCGTTGCGGTCAAAATCGGCGGTGGGGAATCCATTTTCCCGAATGAAGGCCATCATGCCCTCCATATCGGTATAGGGAGGATTTTCGACGGTGCCGATCTGATAGAAAAACGCATCCAGCTTCCGGGCAGCCGTAACGGCGGGATCCAGATTCCGCAAGGCGCCTGCGGCGGCGTTCCGGGCGTTTTTCAGCGGCTCGTCATGGGTCTTGTTGTACGCTTCCAGCACGCTCAGGCGCATGATGCACTCGCCCTGAATTTCCAGAAGGCCCTGCCACGGAATGGACAGGGGCACGCAGCGGATGGTTCGGGCCTGCGGCAGAATGGCCTCGCCCACCACGCCGTTGCCCCGGGTGGCGGCCTGAATCAGCTGGCCATGGTCGTAGGTCAGATTGATGGTCAGCCCATCCAGCTTGTACTCCACCGCGTATTGAAGGGGCGGCAGAGGCTCCTCCCGGCCGTCGGACAGCTGGGCGTGAAGCTTTTCCGTGCGGGTGATCCAGTCCCGAAGCTCCTCCTTGCTCTGCACCTTGCCCATGCTCCACAGGCGGTTCAGGTGCTTATGCTGCTCGAAGGTTTTCAGCGGCTCCGCGCCCACCCGATGCGAAGGAGAGTCGGGCAATACCATACCCGACTCTTTCTCCATCTGAAGCAGCTGATTGTATTTTTGATCCCACTCCGCGTCGCTCATAGGGCTGTCGCCGCGGGTGTAATAGAGAACGGACGCCTGATTGAGTTCGTCCACCAAAGCGCGCATATCCTGCTGCGTCATGTCAGTCGACCACCTTCACAATGGGGGCGATGGACAGGGCGAATTCCTTGCTGCCGTAGGCGGTAAAGCTGATGACGATCCGTGCGTCGTTGCCGCTGCCGCGAATTTCCAGCACATTGCCCTCGCCGAATTTCCGGTGCATGACCCGGTCGCCCACCTCAAAAATCGCCGGAACCGCGTCCTTGGGCACGCTGGCCGCCGCCGAGGGGGTGAAACCCTTCTGCACGCCGGGAACGCCCAGCGCGCTGCGGCCCGCGCCCAATCCCGAGCCCATGGTATGGCTCATGGCGTGGCGGGGAGCCCGCTTGGGCGCAGGATGCGAATAGGAATCCATCACGCCGGGGAAGCTCTTTTCCCGCTGGCTGATCCACTGATCGTCCAGAAGCCGTTCGGGGATCTCCTTCAGGAAGCGGCTTGGCGCGTTGTAATTGACCTGATTATACAGCATCCGCTGGGCCGCGTAGCTGATGAACAGCATCTCCCGGGCACGGGTGATGGCCACGTAACACAGGCGGCGTTCTTCTTCCAGACGGGTGTCGTCGTGCAGGCTGCGGCCGTTGGGGAAAATGCCCTCTTCCAGCCCCACCATGAACACGATGGGAAATTCCAGTCCCTTGGCGCTGTGGATGGTCATCAGCGTCACGTTGGAGGATTTCAGGTCGGCGTTGTCCAGATCGGTGACCAGCGCGATATTTTCCAGATAGTCCTCCAAAGAGGGATTGCCCGCGGCCTTTTCGTATTCCGCTACCGCGCCCAAAAATTCCTGCACGTTTTCCAGCCGCGCCTTGCCCTCGTCAGACAGGTCGCGCTCGTACATATCCTTCAGGCCGGTGCGCTCCAGCACATGCTCCACAAATTCGCTGACGCCCATGTCCTCCCGGGTCAGCACCAGCTCGTTCATCAGCTCTCCAAAATCGCTGACGCACTTGCGGGGACGGGCGGACAGGCTTTCGGGAATATCCACCAGCGCGCTGTACAGGGGCATGTCCTTCTCGGCAGCGTAGCGGCTCAGCTCTGCCACGGTGCTGTCGCCGATGGAGCGCTTGGGCTGATTGATGATGCGCTTCAGGCTGGCGTCGTCGGAAGGATTGACGATGGCCCGCAGATAGGCCACGATGTCCTTGACCTCCTTGCGGTCATAGAAGCGCAGGCCGCCATAGATGCGGTAGGGAATGCCCGCCCGCACCAGCATTTCTTCCAGCACGCGGCTCTGGGCGTTAGAGCGGTACAGGACGGCCATGTCGCTGTATTCCCGGTGGCGGCGGTGCTGCTGGGCGATGCGGTCGCAGACCCACGCGGCCTCTTCCCGCTCGTCTCCGGCGGCAAAGAGCTTGATGGGTTCGCCTGCGGGCAGCTCCGTCCACAGGGCCTTTTCCATGCGGCCCGCGTTGTGGGCGATGACCTGATTGGCCGCATCCAGAATATTGGCGGTGCTGCGGTAGTTCTGTTCCAGCTTGATGACCTTCGCGTCCGGGAAATCCTTCTGGAAATCCAGAATATTGCGGATGTCCGCGCCGCGCCAGCCGTAGATGCTCTGATCGTCGTCGCCCACCACGCACAGGTTCCGGCTGTTTTTGGTAATCAGCTTCACCAGCGTGTACTGGGCGAAGTTGGTATCCTGATACTCGTCCACATGGACGTACTGAAAGCGCTGGCGGTAGCTTTCCAGCACAGGCGGATGGTCGGCGAACAGCTCCAGCGTGCGCACCAGCAGGTCGTCAAAATCCAGCGCGTTGGAGCCCTTGAGCCGCTTTTCGTAGCCGTCGTAAATATCGTGAATCTGCTGGCAGCGAAAATCCTTCTCGCTCTGACGGAACCATTCGTCCGGGCCCAGCAGCTTGTTCTTTGCGTCGCTGATCTTGCCCTTCAGTTCCCGGATGGTCAGCATTTTATCGTCGATATTGAAGTGCTTGAGCAACTCCTTCAAAACGACGGACTGGTCGTCCTCGTCATAGATGGTGAAGGAGCGGGTGTAGCCCAGCTTGTCAATATCACGGCGGAGGATGCGGGCGCACATGGAGTGAAAGGTGCTGACCCAAACCTCTTCGCCTTTTTCGCCGGTCAGGGCGGAGACGCGCTCCTTCATTTCCTTGGCCGCTTTATTGGTAAAGGTGATGGCCAGAATATGCCAGGGCGCTACGCCGTGGTCAATCAGATTGGCGACCCGGTACGTCAGCGCCCGGGTTTTGCCGCTGCCTGCGCCCGCCAGAATCAATACCGGGCCTTCCAGCGTTTCCGCCGCCAGCCGCTGTTCCTTGTTCAATCCGTCCAAATTCATTTTTCGCTGTCCTCAACTTGTTTCATCGGTGTGTCTGACTGAGCCTGCAAACGATCCAGCACCAGCCGGTAGCCGTCCGCCCCGTACTGCAGGGCCCGGTTTACCCGGCTGATGGTGGCGGTAGACGCGCCCGTCTGGTGGGCGATTTCCTGATAAGTCACCTTCTGCCGGAGAAGCACGGCCACTTCCAGCCGCTGGGTTATGCTCCTGAGCTCCTGCACCGTGAGCACATCCTCCAGAAAGCGCTGGGCTTCCTCCGTGGTTTCAAGGGCGAGCAGCGCCCGCATCAGCAGGTCGGTCTGCTCGCTTTGGTATCGGGGTATAAACACGGTTTCATCCTCCGCTCATGATAGCAAAAATGCTCCTGATAATAGTATATCACATTTTGGGGAAGAAGAAAAGACGGGAAAAGACGGCAGGCCGGGGAGACAGGGTGAAAAAAGCTTCCGTTCCCTCTTTGCCCGCGTGAATCGCCGGCAATCCTCTTCTGGGCCTCACGCTCCTGAACGATATAAACGATATAGGAAAACACAGGGCTTTTTTCTTCAAGCCCTGTGTTTCCGTTTCCCGGCCCTTCACCGGTCTTTGCGTCTTCCCCCGAAAAACCCGCCCGTCATTTCGCTCAGTGAGTCCTTCCATTTGCCCAGACCGCCCCTGCCGCCGGTGGAAAGGAACGCGAACAGGCCCACGCCCAGCAGCAGCGCCAGAATGATCCATACCGCCGCGCCGGAGCCCTTGTTGGACTGATCGGCCGGAACGTTTTCGGCGCTTTTGCTGCCGCTGACGTCGCTGGCGCCCGCCGAGCCGGTCACGCCGCCGAAGAGGGCCTTGTAGCACACCTCGGCCATGGGGCCGGTGGAGCGGAGCACCCGTTCCTTGGAAAGGGTGTGGGTGCCGAACTCCAGCAGCACCGAGCGGGGCGCAAGATCCTGATTATACGTCCCCTTGCCCATATAAATATCCTTGATAAGCTTGGGGTACAACTTGTCCCCCACGGCCTTGATCTGCTTGGCAAAGCTGAGGTTGGCCTCCCGGTTCTGGTTGCTCTTGCCCACCAGCAGGCGCACCTTGCTCATTTTTTCCCCGCCGATGGTGACGGCGTACTCCTCCGGGTCGGGGATGCCGTCCCGGTGCAGATCGAAGATCGCGCTGGGCTGCCCCTTCAGCAGCTTGACCGCCGTCTGACGGCTGCGGCGGTAAGCGCCCGCATCGTGAGGATGATGGGTCTCCTCGCTGCGCTCCACGGTCGCGCCCAGCGCTTCCAGCCGCGCGCCGAATTTCTCCGCCACGTCGTAGATGCCGCCCCGCTTTTCGCTGCTTTGCGTACCGTCGCCCTCGAGATAGCTTTCGTCGCTGTGGGTACAATAAAGGGCGATCTTCCGGGCGACGGCGCTGACGGGCGTCGCGTCCGCCACCTGATCCAGCCAGCCCACATCGGGCATTTCCGCGCTGCCGATCAGCTCCGTCCGGGCGGTATGGTCAGCTTCGTCCACCTGCGTGACCCGATAGTGCTGGTTATCGCCGGAAATATATTCGTCGCCCTTTTCGCACTGGCCCTGATAGCGGGTCAGCACCTTGCCCTTGGGCGAAAGCAGCGTGTAGATTTCCGGCTCCTCCGCCCGGCTCAGAGCCGGCAGGCAGCAGCACAGCGCCGCCAGTAAAATAACCGCAATCGCTTTCTTCATGGTTCATTTCTCCTTGTCTCGCACGGGATTGCGCACGGCTGAATGCACGGGCTTTTCACTGCCCCGGACGATCCGCTCGGCAATCTCGCCGATCAGCTCCGCCAGAATCACGCCGATCAGGCCGCTGATGACCGCCGCGTCAAACACGCCAGCGCCGCCCAGCACCAGCGTTTGGGAAACGCCCCTTGCGCTGTTGACGATCGCCACGATGCAATCGGCAGTCAGCACGCCCATCACGCCGCAGATAAACGCGCCCCGGCGGGAGCGGCCCAGCACGTAGGCGATCAGTCCGGCGATGATGCCGTTCAGGTACATGGGGTCGATCACCATGGCTTCCGGCTCGTCCGGCAGCAGATAGGCCGAAATGGCAAAGACGGCCCCGCCGGTGACGAGCGCGCCCACGATGGCCCGAAGCCGCTCTTTCCACGTGCCCGCCCGAATCAGCAGGTAGACGCACACGCCCGCCGGAATCAGCGCCCCGCCGATGCTCAGCTCCACTGTGCCCAGCTTCAGGCTGGGAATCAGCGTGCCGAAAAACATCAGCGCGATCAGAAGAAGCGCCGCCCGGTCGCTTAAGTACATCTTATCCAGCACCCGCTGGGCCACGCCGAAGAACACCAGAATGGCGGCGGCGGTCAGCAGAACCATTCCTACGG
Source organism: Clostridiales bacterium (assembly GCA_004556545.1). Classification (GTDB taxonomy): domain Bacteria; phylum Bacillota; class Clostridia; order Christensenellales; family Aristaeellaceae; genus Limiplasma. The sequence goes on along the minus strand of SFGO01000032.1, from coordinate 7,174 downwards.
ACATAAAAACCCCATCCTTTCGAAAAATGTTTCGTAAAGATGGGGTTACTTTGCCCGAAGCCGGGCGGTATCATACATTTTTGCCCATGGGAGAGCTGTTTACGCCCCGGCGTTCTCCTCAACCAGCGCCATTTTCGGCACTGACACGGTGAAACGCGCGCCGCCCACGTCAAAGGTCAGCCTTTCGGGCGTAACGACGTCGTTCAGCCGTCGCTGACCCGCCAGAACGCAGCGGAACGTGCCGTCCGGGTTCTCCTGCTTCTCGTACCACGTGGAGTCCTCTCCGCAGGGCGTATCATTGCCGTCAGGGTAAATTTTCAGATACTGCCACACCTGTTCCCACAGGTCGTTTTCCGTTTCGCCTTCCTCCATAGGCAGGGACAGACGGAAGCTGACGGTTTGGAAGCTGACGCTCAGTTCTTCCAGCGTCAGGGGGCCTTTTTCCGTGGGGACGGTCAAATTCAGGCCGGTTTGGCTCACAGCGTTTTCCGGTGCCTGTGTGGTGAAGGAAATTTTCACCACGTCCATCAGGTCATATGCCCCGGAAATGGTCAGGCTTTCGAAGGGTTCCATGCCGTACCATTCTTCCTCCGTCATGCCGTCCGGGATGGGGATCTGGCTGTCCCACTCCGCCAGCGAGGTATCGTTGGTCACGAGGATCTTGTGTTCCCGGAAGGCCTGTGCAAAGACGTCCATCTTTTGCTGCATTTCTTCCTCGGATTCCGTGCCGTCAAAGACCACATCGGCGTATTCCACCTCAAAGTTGGGCTTGAACACCTTCATGGTCAGCGTCCAGCGGACCTCGCCCGCAGGGCGGATCAGATTGCAGTCGTCGTCCAGCAGCACCGCATCCAGCCCGAAGCCGTAGCCCTGCGCCACCAGATCGTGGCCGGGCAGGAAGGGGTACACGAAGCCGCTCATGAAGTCGCCCGCGCCGAAGCTTTCCACATCCGCCACATAGGTCTGGCCGTCCACCTCCGCCGTCAGCCGTGGATACAGATACAGGTGCATATCCGGGTCCTTGGTGGTAAAGTTGAAGGCCATGGTGACGGTCTCGCCGTCGTAGAGCACGTCGTTGGCGGTCATGGTCATGTAGGCGTTTTCGTAGGTCTCGTCAATATCGACGATGCTGTTCTGCAGTTCCTCCGTCATTTGCCCCGCGCTACTGTAGTCGGCCACGGAGTAGCGGCTCACCACCGCATAGGCCACCGCGCCCAGCGCCAGCAGGACAAGCGTCAGCACCAGCGCCAGAGAGACTTTTCGTTTCATAGGCTGTTTCCTTTCTTGGATCCGGGAGAGAACGGCCCGCTGCTGCGCTTCCGGCAGAGAGTCCGGCAGACAGTTCCGCAAGGCTTCCCGAAGCTGCTTTTCCGTCATGGAACATCCTCTCCTTCCAGAGTCAATCGAAGGTTCTTTTTGGCTTTGTCCATTTTCCGGTAGACCGCCGAGCGGCTCAGGCCGAGGCATTCGGCGATTTCTTCGCCGCTCAGGTTCTGCCAGAATCGAAGGAGGACGATCTGCCGCTGCTCCCGGGGCAGGGCGTTCACGGCCTCCATCACTTCCCTTTGGGAAGTCTCCGGGGCTGCCAGCCCGGACAAGTCGTCCAGGGTCTGTTTCCGCGTCACGTGACGGAACCAGCCGCCCCGCTGCATGTCCCGGCAGGTATTGACCGCGATGCGGGCCAGCCAGGCGCGCCGGTTCTGAAGATTCGGCCAGTTGGCCCGATGGCTCCATGCCTTGACGAAGGTCTCCTGAGCCGCGTCCTGTGCCAGATGACCGTCTTGCAGGGTGACGGCGCACAGGCCCAGCACCAGCCCGCCCCATTCGTCCATCATGCGGGTCAGTTCCGCTTCTTCCTCGTCCCTGCCAGGTACCATGGCATGGAACATCCGTATCCCCTCCTTCTTTCGTGGGGTTCGCTTTGTACACTCGTAAGACGGAAGTCGAGTCTGTTTTTTCCCGTTTTTCGAAAAATTTTCTTCGTTTCCGTCCCCGCGGTTGAAAAAGCCGCGTTCCTGTGGTATTCTGACGGCAGTTTTCCCCATTCATCCGCCATGGGAGGTTTTTTAAGATGAGACATCATATTTTAGTCAAATGGAAGGAAGGCTGCAAGCCCGGTCTGGAGCCCATCCGGGAGCTGTTTCAGGAAACGCTGGCCATTCCGGGCGTTCAGAGCGTGGAGCTGCATCCCAACGTGATCGACCGGCCCAACCGCTACGACCTGCTGATCCTTCTGTGCATGGAAAAAGGCTTGCTGGAAGCCTACGACGGCAGCGAGGCGCACCACCGCTGGAAGGAAATTTACGGCGGAATGATCGAAAAAAAGGCGATCTTTGACTGCGAATAAAACCGCATAGAAAACCGGGAGCCAGCGCGGCTCCCGGTTCTTTTTATGCAGTTTCCTCCAGGCACCGCCGGACTTCTTCCCCATCCAGCGCTTCCTTTTCCAGCAGCGCTTCCGTCAGCCGCCGCCATGCCGCTTCCCGCTGGCGCAGCAAAGACGCCGCCAACTGCCGGGCCATCGCCAGCCACTGCTGCTGAGCCGCCTCCCGCTGCCCCTGGGAAAACAGATAGGGTTCGTCTCCGGCGGGCAGCATCCCCCATTCGCAGACCATGCGCTGGCAAAGCAGCGCCGCCTTTTCAATGTCGTTGGACGCGCCGTTGGAGATTTCCTCATAGCCGCCCAGATACAGGGCCTCGGCCTCCCGGCCCGCCAGCGCCACTGCCATGTGATGCAGCAGCTCCTGCCTGCGGTGGAAGAGCTTTTCCGGCGGAATGGCCATGCTGTAGCCCGCTGCGCCCTTGCCGGTCGGGATGATCGAAACCCGGCGGAGCTGGCTTTCCGGCAGAAGTAGAGCCGTCAAAAGCGCATGCCCCGCTTCGTGGGCGGCGGTCAGCTCCCGTTCCGCCTGCCACTCTCCTTCCAGCGGGCGCTCCCTGCCGAAAAACATCTGATTCAGAGCTTCGTCTACGTCCTGCCGGGCGATCTGCTCTGCGTCCCGCTTGGCAGCGCGAATGGCCGCTTCGTTCAGCAGACTTTCCAGCTTTGCCCCGGAGAAAAGAGCGGTCTCCGCCGCAAGGGAAGCCAGCGAAACATCCGAAGCCAGCGGCTTTTTCCGGGCGTGAACCTCCAGAATTTTCTGTCGTTCCCGCAGGGTAGGCAGCGGCACCTCGATCTGCCGGTCGAAGCGTCCTGCCCGCAGCAGGGCTTCATCCAGCGTATCGGCCCGGTTGGTGGCCGCCAGCACCACAACGCCGTCGCTTTCCCGGAAGCCGCTCATTTCCGACAGAAGGGCGTTGAGGGTCTGTTCCCGCTCGTCGCTGCGGTTATCCCGTTTTTTGCCCACCGCGTCGATCTCGTCAAAGAAGATCACCGCTTTTCCGGCTTTGCGGGCCTTCTGAAACAGCGCCCGCACCCGGCTGGCGCCCACGCCCACGTACATTTCCACAAAATCCGCGCCGTTGACCGCGAAGAACGGAACGCCCGCCTCTCCGGCCAGCGCCCGGGCCAGCAGCGTTTTTCCCGTGCCGGGCGCGCCGTACAGCAGCACGCCCCGGGGAATCCGTGCGCCGAAACGGCTGTATTTTTCTGGTGAAGAAAGAAAGCTGACCAGATCGCGCAGGCTTTCCAGTGCTTCTTCGTTGGCAGCCACATCGGAAAAGCGCACGTCGGGTACTGACCCATCGCCGGTGCTTGGAATCCCGGCAACGCCGCTTTTCGCCCTCTCCCGCCGACGCAGCAGCAGAAGGACCGGCGGCAGCAGCCACAGAAGCGTCAGCCCGAATCGAAGGCCTTCCCCGCCCCGGATCAGCAGCGAAACGATCATCGTCAGCAGCATCCCGCCCAGAAGCATCGTCTGTATCGCCTTTTGTTGTGAAACGCGCATACCATCACCTCAGGTTCCCAAACGGGCATGTTTCGCCATAGCGCCGCCGTTTGAGAAAAATCGTGTCGGGTGAAAGTATACAGGAATTCCATACGGCAAGTAAATGGTACTTATTGTCCGCGTTTCCAGCGTATCAGACGGGACAGAAAGCGCAAAGTATCAGCGGATATTTTTGAATGGTTTGCAAACGGAGGGATGCGGCGTGAAAAAGAAAAAGCAGAAAGCCAGACCGGCCGCGGAGGTGCGGGAAAAATTACCGGCTGCAGAAGAAACAACTCCCCCCTCCGAGGAAGCGGAGCAGCCGTCCGCGGCCCAGCGCCAGCCCTTCCCGGAAGAGAAAAAAATCGTCGACGAAGCCGAAACGGCGCAGCCAAACGGCGAACCGGCGCAGGAGGCTGTGCCTGCCGAAGAAAAAGAGCCGGAAACGGTTCAAACCGAATGGACGGTCACGGCACGGGAACGCCGGACGGCGCGGCGGGAAGAGAAGGCCCGGCAGAAGGAGGCGCATCGGGCGAAGAAGCAGGCGGCAGACGAGCTGCTTCACCGGGAGCACGACATCAGCCGCCGGGCGGCGAAGCGGCTTTCCCGGCAGCGGAAGCAGGCGGCCCGGCAGTTGGGCACTCCCGGCCGCTATCAGACCGGCCTGCCGGTGCGGCGGCATCCCCTGCGGACGGTGCTGCTGGTGCTGCTCTTTCTGGGCGTGGCCGGAGGAACGGCGGGGTTCTTTGTGCTGGACGTGCCCAACTGGCAGCCGCTGGATGTGCGTCGCATCACCGCCGCGCCCCAGACCGGGCGCATGTACGACGGCGATGGCCAGCTTATCATGACCATCAAGGGCAGTCAGAACCGGGTGGTCATCCCCCTCGACGACATTCCCCAGCAGACGCGGAACGTATTTCTGGCGGCGGAGGATCTGCGCTTTTACCGCCATCACGGCGTGGACATGGTGCGGCTCTTCGGCGCGCTGGCGGCCAACATCCGGGAGGGCGGCTATTCGCAGGGAGCCAGCACCATCACCATGCAACTGATCCGTCAAAGCCATCTGAGCACGAAGAAGACCCTTTCCCGGAAAGCCGAAGAGATCTGGCTGGCATGGCAGCTGGAGCGCCGCATGAGCAAGGACGACATTCTGGCCATGTACCTGAACTACATTTATTTCGGCAACGGAGCCTACGGCATTCAGGCGGCGGCTCAGACCTATTTCGGCGTGGACGCGCGGGATCTGACCCTGACGCAGGCCTGCGCGCTGGCGGCCAGCATCAAGGCGCCCAGCTACTACGCGCCCCATGTGAGCGCCCAGCACAACCGTTCCCGGCGGAACTACATTCTCAGCACCATGCTGGAGGAAGGGATGATCGACCAGCAGACCCGGGACGAAGCGGCGGCGGAAACGCTGGTATTGGCGGAGGTCCCCCCGGAGGAGGTGCCCTACGGCTGGTATGCCGACGCGGTGCTGGACGAAGCCGAGAGCCTGCTGGGCATGACCAGCGAGGAAGTTCTTTCCGGCGGTCTGTCCATCGACACGGCGCTGAGCCGCACCCATCAGGAGCTTCTGGACAAGCAGTTCACCGCCGACGTTTTCCCTGCGAGCGCCAGCGATGGCACGCAGGTGCAGGGCGCGGCAGCCTGCGTAGACACCCGCACCGGCGAAGTGCTGGCCATCGTCGGCGGCCGGAGCTACGACGTGCGCCGGGGCTTCAACCGGGCCACCCGGCTTCGCCGTCAGCCCGGTTCCGCCCTGAAGCCGCTGGCCGTCTACGCGCCCGCCATCGACCGCTACGGCTACATGACCTGCAGCGTCCTCAAGGACGAGCCTACCAATTTCAACGGCTACAAGCCCCGCAATTCCAGCTACACCTATTACGGGAACGTCAGCATCCGCACGGCGCTGAAAAACAGCCTGAACGTCTCCACCGTGGCCCTGCTCAACGACATCGGCGTAACCGCCGGGCGGGACTACATGGCCAGCGTGGGCATTCCGCTGGACGACCGGGATGCGAATCTGGCGCTGGGGCTGGGCGCCATGACCTACGGCGTTTCGCCGGTACAGCTGGCGGCGGCCTACGCGCCCTTCGGCAACGGCGGCACCTACAACGCGCCCCATCTGATCCGCCGCATCCGCGACGCATCAGGCCGGGTGCTGTACCAGAACCGGGACAGCGGCTCCCGGGTGCTGAAGGCCACCTCGGCCTATCTGATGACCAGTCTTCTGCAAACCGTCACTGCTTCCGGTACGGGTGCGAAGCTGTCCGCCGCCGGAACGCCCGTGGCGGGCAAAACCGGCACGGTCAACATGACCGGCGGAGGCAACCGGGACATCTGGATGGCCTGCTACAACAGCGAAATTTCCTGCGCCTTCTGGATGGGCTTTGACGAGCCCGATCAGAAGCACAAATTGCAGGGCTGGGTCAGCGGCGGCGACAACACCGCCGCCATGGCGCGGAATTATTTCAAGGCGCTGTACCAGAACCGGGACAAGCCACAATTTAACCGTCCGAAGGGGATCATTTCGCTGGAGATTGACCAGCAGGCCATCAAATGGCGGGGCGAGCCCATGCTGGCCAACGAACTGACCCCCAAAAATTACCGCTACACGGAGTATTTCACCGAGGACAATCATCCCACCAAGAAGAGCGACGTATGGACGCCGCCCCGGGCGCTGAACAGCTTCACCGTCTCCCACAGCGAGGCGGGGTATCCCGTGCTGATCCTTCAGCCTGCGGACACGGCGCTTTACCGGGTCCAGCGGGACGCGGTCGGCGAGAGCTTCATTCTGACGGAGCTATACGGCTCTGCCGGGGAAACGCTCTACTTTACCGACACGCAGGCCCGGGCGGGCGTTGTCTACACCTACCGGGTGATTCCGGTTCATGCGGAGCTATTAAACAACGGGGTTCTGCTGGAAGGGGTTCAATCGGTACAGGTGGCGCAGGCGAATCTTTCCACCGGCTTCTGGGACGATGTGAAGCGTTTTTTCACCGGCGGCGAGCGGAAGGACGGCGGCGCGGTGGAGAGTCTGGCGGAGAACGAGCGGTCGATTTTCTGGGGGAATTAAAACCGTCACGGGCGGTTCGCGCCCGGTCGTTCAGGTGAGCCGCGCCGATTGTTTGTCCCGAGGAAAGCCCCCAGTGCGCCCGCAGGCGCATACCCCACGCCCCGGTGGGGATTGACGCGCCGACTCCGGCGCGGGGAGAAGGGCTTGCAGCCCTATGGGGCGCTCTATTGCTTCAAGGGGCGAACCGAAGGTTTCCAAAGGGGAACGAAGGGAAGCGGGTATCCAGTGGATA
>SFGO01000031.1 GCA_004556545.1 Clostridiales bacterium | reverse complement strand
ACAGCCGTCAACCGAAACGAGGATTTGGCACGGCAGTGCCAAAGACGACGATTGAGGTTGCGGAACGGAGCCCCTAACCCTTGTGCCGCAGCACTTTCCTCGCAAACCAGCGTAGCGCTGTTTGCGGGCAACAGCGGCCAACTCGGTTTTTTCGACAGGCTGAGACGGTTGTCCGTCGGCATGCACTCTTCTTTTGATTTGGGCGTGCGTAAAGGTGTTGCCGTGCCCTGTTCTCCCTGCCACATGATTCATAAAAACGAAAAAGAAAATCAGCCATGCCCATCAGCGGCGCGTCCGCGCTGCCGGTTGATGCATGGCTGGCTTAAGGCAATACCGCCCCCTTCGGCAGCGACGCTAACGATGCCTTTTCCGCTATCTGCTGCTGGCAAAACGCTCGATTTACCTCCAGTAAACCTTCGAGTTTTGCCATTGCATCAAACAAAAAATGCACTCGTTATCGCCCTGCCTCATTGGGGCGGTATTGCCTTCAAATGGCACCCGTTATGGCGTTAGCATTTGCCGCATTCCGGCGGGAAACGGCATCATGCTGCCGCAAATTCCCTCAGGATTTTTGTGTAAAGCTGGTGTGGCAGCGGCTGCAGGTGACGGTCACGACCCCCTTGCCCCGGGGCAGACGGAGCCACGCCTTGCAGCTGGGGCAGCGGAAGTATTTGTACTGCTTGCGGTTTTTGAAACGGTTCTTCGCCTGACGCAGCTGGGTCTTGGCGCGGGCGTATGAGGCCTCGAACCAGCGGTTTTCCGCCTGACGCTTGGGCAGGTTCCGGCTGAACATGCGGAAAATGCACAAAATGTAGCAGGCGAAACCGGCCAAATTCAGAAGCGAACCCAGCAGCAGCCAGAACGTGCCGGAAGCCGTTCCGATCAGCGTACCCAGAATATACAGGATCAGGCCGGTCCATAAAAGGGTCAGGCCCAGACGGTCCGCGCCGTTGCGGCCGGACATGAAGTTCCAAAGGGATTGCTTGATTTTTTCCCAGAATGACATGGCTCTTTCCTCCCCAAAGTCGCTTTAGCAGCCGTAATAGAAGCCCCGGCCGCAGCAGCAGTTGCAGAAAATGTTGAAGGCGCAGCAGGCAAGAATGGGATTGGACAGACAGTAGGAACCGAAATTCCCGCCCGTCCACTGCCGGCTGTAGCTTTCGCCGCCTGCGTTCAGCTGGGCCAGCAGCTCCCGGAAGGCGGGCTCGTCCGGGGCCATCTGCACGGCCTTCCGGGCGTGATCCAGCGCCGCTACCCGGTTGCCCAGCCCCAGATTGGCCTTGGCGCTCCAATAGTACCATGCGGCCTTGCGGTTCTGCACGGCCCGCAGCAGCGAAATCGCGTCCGAATACCGGCCGCTGAGCACTGCGCTGGAAGCGTTTTTCAGCTCCGGGTCGTTCTCCGTGTAGCTGCTGGTCTGGTAGTTCCGCTGCTGACCGCCGCCGAAGAAATCCCCGAAGTCAAAGCCGCCGAAATCGAATCCGCCGCCGTAGCCGCCGGACTGACGCTGGCCGCCGTAGCCGCTGTATCCTCCGCCGGACTGGCCGTAGCCCCCATAGGAGCCGTAACCGCCGGACGAGCCGTAGCTTCCGCCGGAGCCGGAGCCGCCGGAGCCATAACCGCCGCCGGAGCCGTAGCTGCCGCTCTGATAGCTTCCCTTGTGCTTGATGAGAATGGAGTAGGCCTCGTTGACCTCCTTCATCTTGGCCTCCGCCTCGGCCGAGCCGCCGTTCAGGTCAGGATGATATTTTTTGGCCAGCCGCCGGTAGGCCGCCTTGATCTCGTCGTCGGTAGCGCCCGGCTTCAGCTCCAGTACCTCGTAGGGGTCTCTCATGCCCCGCCCTCCTGTCTGCCCTGCCGCTTGACGGCGGGCTTGTCCTTTTCCCGCTTCTGCTGCTTGAGCTGATAACGGCCCCAGCAGCCGCCGTAGAGAATATTGCGTAGGATGTCCACGTCCCGGATCAGCGGCAGAAGCTCAAATTCCCGGGTGCATTCTCCCATCACCAGCATCAGACTCTGCCGGATCAACTCCTCAAAATCCTCCTGCCCGGAAAGCTCCCGAAGCGGATTGTACCGCCCGTGGTGAAGGTCGCCTTCCAGATCGTCGTAAGCATCCATCAGGTAAATAAACCGCCCCAGCGATTGACCGATTTTTTCCAGACTGTCCGCCCATTCGTCCTCCCGCCGGCGGTAGAGACTGCCCAGCATTTCGCCGGTCAGGTTGGCCAGCCGGTCCGGCTCCGGCGCGCCGGATTTTTCGATTTGATGAATCTCATCCAGACAGCGCCTGAGTACGGCGCTTTTTTCGGGATAGCACTTTTCAATCTGCTCGAAGCTCTTTTGCAGAAGCCCTGCCTCCGCCCGACCGGACAGGCGGCGCTCATCCTGCCAGTCGTCCAGACATTTGTGGTAGCTCAGCAGAAGATTCACGTCCGCAGCGTAATCCGCCAGCGGATTTTCCACAAACGCATGCTCTTTCAGCGGATGGGGCAGGCAGCGTTCCTGCCCGCTCTGCTCCTCCGGCTCGTAAAGGGACGAGAGCAGCATGTAGAGAAACACCGCGTCATAGCTCAGGGTCATCCGGCTGAAAGCGCCATAGCGGCGGCCCAGATTGCGGCACAGGCCGCAGTAGTAAGCCCGGTAGCGTTTCCGTCGCTCCTCGGGCATTTCCGCCGAAGCGGTCACGTAGCCGAACATCAGCGTTTCTCCTCGTGAGAGGCGCTGAAATCCGCGTCTACCGCGCCGTCCGCATCGTCGGCGGCGCTGTTGTCTGTGTAGCGTCCCGCCGCCTGCAGCGCGTTGGTCAGCTCCGCCATGCGGCGCTTGAGCTCGCTGTCGTCCGTGCCCTGCATGGCCTGCTCCACCTGCTTGCGCAGGCTTTCAATGCGTTCCTTGTCCTCCCGGCTCAGCCTGCGCTGGGCGTTTTTGGATTCGTAAAGCAGCTGCTCCGCCTGATTGCGCACTTCGGCGCTTTCCTTGCGGCGGGCATCCTCGGCGGCATAGCGCTCCGCGTCCCGCATGGCCTGCTCGATCTCCGCGTCGGACATGTGGGTGGACTGGGTCAGGGTGATCTCCTGATGCTTGCCCGTGCCCAAATCCTTGGCGGATACGTTCACGATGCCGTTGGCGTCGATGGAGAACGTGACCTCGATCTGCGGAATGCCCCGCATCGCCCGGCGGATGCCGGTGAGCCGGAAGCGGCCCAGCGTTTTGTTGCAGCTGGCGATTTCCCGTTCGCCCTGCAGCACATGGATGTCCACGGAGGTCTGGAAGTTGGCGGCGGTGGTAAACACCTGACTGCGCTGCACCGGCAGGGTGGTGTTGCGGTCGATGATCCGGGAGAACACGTCGCCTACGGTTTCGATGCCCAGCGAAAGGGGCGTTACGTCCAGAAGCAGCAGCCCCTTGACCTGTCCGGCCAGCACGCCCGCCTGCAGGCACGCGCCCATGGCCACGCATTCGTCCGGGTTGATGTCCTTGCTGGGTTCCTTGCCGGTCAGTCGCTTAACCGCCGCCTGCACGGCGGGGATGCGGGTGGAGCCGCCCACCAGCAGCACCCGGCTCAGATCCCGCGCCTGAAGCCCCGCGTCCCGCAAAGCCTGTTCCACCGGGCCCACGGAGGCCTCCACCAGATGGGCGGTCAGCTCGTCGAACTTGGCCCGGGTCAGGTCGATTTCCAGATGCTTGGCGCCGTCCGGCCCGGAGGTCAGGAAGGGCAGGCTGACAGTGGTGGTCATGGCCGCGCTCAGCTCGATCTTGGCCTTTTCCGCCGCTTCCCGGATGCGGCTCATGGCGGTCTGGTCATGGGTCAGGTCGATATGCTCCCGGCGGCGGAATTCCTCCACCAGATAATTGGATACGCAGGCGTCGAAATCGTCGCCGCCCAGCCGGTTGTTGCCCGCCGTGGCCAGCACTTCGATCACTTCGTTGTTGATGTCCAGAATGGACACGTCGAAGGTGCCGCCGCCCAGATCGTACACCATGATACGCTGAGAGCCGCCCTTGTCCACGCCGTAGGCCAAAGCCGCGGCGGTAGGCTCGTTGATGATGCGCAGCACGTTCAGCCCGGCGATGCGGCCCGCGTCCTTGGTGGCCTGCCGCTGCCCGTCGCTGAAATAGGCAGGAACGGTGATCACCGCGTCCGTGACGGTCTCGCCCAGATAGGCTTCCGCGTCCTGCTTGAGCTTTTGCAGGATCATGGCGGAAATCTCCTGAGGCGTATAGTTCTTGCCGTCGATCTTTACCCGGTTGTCCGTGCCCATCTCCCGCTTGATGGAAAAAATGGTGCGGGCTCCGTTGGTCACGGCCTGCCGCTTGGCCGCCGCGCCTACGATACGCTCCCCGTTTTTGGTAAAGGCCACCACGGACGGCGTGGTTCGTCCGCCTTCCGCGTTGGAGATCACAACGGCTTCGCCGTTTTCCATCGTCGCAACGCAGGAATTCGTAGTGCCCAAATCAATACCGATCAGTCTGCTCATAGGAGAAAAAAGACTCCCTTCCTAAGGTTCTCTTCTATCATAACCTATATTTTCGGAAAAAGCGTAGCGTAAAAATGAAGAAACCGTAAACAATATGCCTCGGGAGGGAAAAAACATGAATTTGTACCTGTTATCCCTGCTGATCTACAGTCTGATGATCCTGCCCGTCAGCGTTCATTTCCGCCTGCGGCTGGGCCGTCAGTCCGGCTACCGGCTGGAATTTCGGGCCGCCGGGCTTCCCCTGCGCCGCACCGGCCCGCCGGGAGCGCCTCAGGCGGAAACGCCCGTCTCCCGCCAAAAAGGCCTGCGGAAGCTGCTTTCTGCGGACGCGGCGCTTCTGCGCACCCTGACGGACAAGGCCGTGCTTCGGCGCTTTCTCCATATGCTTCACCTGCGGAAATGTACGGTGCTTCTGCGGCTCTCCATGGAGGACGCGGCGCTGAACGCCCTGTGCTTCTGCGCCCTGCGCACCCTGACAGAGACCCTGCGGCTGACCGGCGCGCTTCCCGGCGTTTTCCGCTGCCGGATGCAGGCGGATTTTTCCCAAAACGGCACGGAAGCGCTTCTGGAAGGTATAGTCGGCCTGCGGCTGGGCAGTCTAATTCCAACGATGGCCCTCATGGGCTCTGTCTACCTGCGCAGCCGCAGGCAGTACGCACAGGACGGCCGGACAGCGGCCTTGTCCTGACCCATTCCAGCATTCCAATTTCAAGGAGGAACAGCGATGCAGCAGCAACATCCCATCGACAATATGATGCAGACCACCATGGAAAGCATTCGGGGCATGGTGGACGTGAACACGGTGGTAGGCGCGCCGGTCATGGATCAGAAGGGCACTACCATCATTCCCATTTCCAAGGTCAGCTTCGGCTTTGTGGCGGGCGGCGGCGAGTACGCCATCGAGGATAACAAGCAAAAGCCCGTGCCCACGGATGTTTTCCCCTTCGCGGGCGGCACGGGCGCAGGCGTATCGGTGCAGCCGGTGGGCTTTCTGGTGGTGACGGAAAATCAGGTCAAGGTGCTTCCCGCCCAGACCACCGGCGCTATGGAGCGCATGGTGGAGCTGCTTCCCCAGCTGCTGGAAGAGCTAAACGCCAAGGACGAGAAAGAAAAGAAGAAAAACAAAATCTTCGGAAAGACCGATTCCGATCTTTTCGATGGGGAGCTGCAATGAAAGACCGTTTTTTTCACCGGGTACGACGGCTATTTCTGTTCGTCTGCTGCGCCGCGCTGACCCTGCTGAACGGCCACGCCCGGGCGCAGGAGGAAAAGCTCATCGAGACCTCCGCCAAGGCGGCGGTATTGATCGAGAAAAACACCGGCCGGGTGCTGTACCGCCGCAACGAAGAAACCGCCCTGCCCATGGCCTCCACCACCAAGGTCATGACCGCCCTGCTGGCGCTGGAAGAAGGCAGTCTGGACGATGTGGTCACGGTCAGCCGAAACGCCTTCGGCGTTCCGGGCACCAGCATTTATCTTTCCGAAGGAGAAAAGCTCACCCTGCGGGATCTGCTCTACGGGCTGATGCTGGCCAGCGGCAACGACGCGGCCGTGGCGATCGCCGAGCACATCGGCGGCAGCGTGGACGCCTTCTGCCGCCGAATGACGGAACGGGCGGCGGAGCTTGGCTGTCAGAATACCGTGTTTCTCAGCCCCAACGGCCTGCCCACGCCCGGCCACCACACCACGGCCTATGATCTGGCGCTGATCGCACGGGAAGCCATGGATCATCCTGAATTCCGGGAGATCGTTTCCACCCGCCGGGCTTCCATTCCGTGGGAGGGGCGAACCTATTCCCGCATTCTCAATAACAAGAACCGCCTGCTGACCGACTATGACGGCGCTACCGGCATCAAGACCGGCTATACCAAGGCGGCGGGGCGCTGTCTGGTATTCGGGGCCAAGCGGGACGGGCTGGAGCTGATCGGCGTGGTGCTGAACTGCCCCGACTGGTTTCAGGAAGCCGAGCGGATCTTGGACATGGGCTTTGCGGAATACGAAGCCTTCACCGCCTTCGCCGCCGGGGAAAGCGTTCGCGTCCTGCCGGTGAAGGACGGCGTTCGGGAAACCGTCTCCATCGTGACCGGGCGGGAGCTGAGCGCGCCGGTCCGGAAGGGTCGGGTTCCCACGCTGGAATACACGCTGCCGGAAGAGCTGCCCGCCGGATTTGAGCTGGGGGACGAAATCGGCGAAGTCCGGCTGATGCTGGACGGCAATACGCTGGCCTCGTCGCCGCTCATCGTCGCGGAAGGCATCCCGGAACGGGATTACCGCTACGAGGTAGAACGTTTCATTGAACTGTGGCCGCTTGGCGGCGAGCGGCAGCCTGCCGCGCTGGGACAATAAAGGCAATAAAGAAAATGATGAAAATGACCTGCGGCGCTTTTGGCAGCGATGCTGAAAGCGTTTTTGTCCTATGGCTTTGCTCCGGTGAGAAGAAGCTGCTTATAGCTTCTCCAGGTCTTCTCTTCGGTATTGATGGATGGGGGCTTCGAGGCCAAGAACTGTGTTTTCGGTCATTTTACCCGTATCCTTGTCTACCTGCGTACCTCCATATAATCCCCACATCAGATCTTCCCATTTCTTTCCGTTGGGCACCAGAAAGAAACGATAATACTGCGGAAATTCATTAACGCCGTCAACATATTCGTTCGGATGGGTTTGCTTGATTTTTTCATAAGCCTCTTTCAAGCCGATCATTGCAAGACCTCCTCAAAGATTCGACTGGGGGATATCCTTCGGCAATTCTTTCCCTTTTTCTGCGGTTTTTTTCAGAAAAAGTGCCGTTTCTCCGAAAAATCCATTGACAAGCCGACGATAAAAACGTACAATTTTCGCGTTGCTCCAAAAAACATTCGGAAAAGGAGAGGCTCTCACCATGGAAAAGCTGTTTCAGCTCAAAAAGCACAACACCGACGTCCGCACGGAAGTGATCGGCGGCCTGACGACGTTCTTCGCGATGGCTTACATCATCTTCGTCAACCCCAACTTCCTGTCCCAGACGGGCATGGATCAGACCGCCGTCATGCTGGCCACCTGCATCTCCGCCGCCATCGGCTGCTTCCTGACCGCCTTCATGGCGAACGTTCCCTTTGCGCAGGCTCCCGGCATGGGTCTGAATGCGTTCTTCACCTACACCATCTGCTCCAAAATGGGCTACACCTGGCAGCAGGGTCTGGCGATCGTGTTCATCTCCGGCCTGATCTTCCTGGCGGTCTCCGTCTCTCCGATCCGCAAGCAGATCATTGATTCCATTCCTGCGTCCCTGAAGGCCGCCATCAGCGCCGGTATCGGCCTGTTCATCTGCCTGATCGGCCTGCTGAACGCCGGTATCGTCACCGCGGGCAACAACCTGCTGGATCTGAGCAACATCACCTCCGGCGCTCCGCTGCTGGCCCTGATCGGCCTGATCATCACCGGCATTCTGATGGCCTGGAAGGTCAAGGGCGCGCTGTTCATCGGCATTCTGGTGACTACCGTCATCGGCATTCCCATGGGCGTGACCAATCTTTCCAATGTGAGCATTTCCTTCGAGGGCATTTCCGTGGCTCCCACCTTCTTCAAGCTGAGCTTCGTGGGCCTGCTGGGCAACGGCATTCTGCCCCTGCTGACCGCTATCGTGACCTTCGCCATGTGCGACTGCTTTGACACCGTGGGCACCCTGATCGGCACCGCCGGAAGCGCCGGCATGCTGGACGAAAACGGCAACCTGCCCCGCGGCGACAAGGCCCTGATCGCCGACGCCGTGGCCACCTGCACCGGCGCTCTGATGGGCACCTCCACCGTAACAACCTTCGTGGAATCCTCCACCGGCATTTCCGAAGGCGCGCGCACCGGTCTGAGCTCCGTGGTCGTGGGCATTCTGTTCCTGCTGGGCTGCGTGCTGGCGCCTATCGCCGGTATCATCCCCTCCGCCGCTACCGCTCCCGCGCTGATTATCGTCGGCATGTTCATGATCGGTAATGTGGCCAAGATCGACTGGAGCGATGTGGAAGTGGCGCTGCCCTGCTTCCTGACCATCGCCATGATGCCCTTCGCCTACTCCATTTCCGACGGCATCGGCTTCGGCTTTATCTCCTACACCCTGATCAAGATGGCCCGCGGCAAGTTCAAGGAAGTGCCCGTGCTGCTGTACATCCTGTCCGCCCTGTTCGTGGTCATGTACATTCTTGCTGCACTTTAAGCCAAAGTGTGTTATAATAGATGGCGGGGTGCCCAGCGCCCCGCCATTTGATTTGTATTGAAGGAGTGGAACCCAAAATGTTCTATACGATGAACGTTGCTGGCCTCAAGCGCGACCTGCCCCTGTGCCGGGTAAACGATGACCTCTACATCGGCGCTTTCGTCATCTTCGGCGATGTGGAGCTGACCGTGGCCTGTGCCCGGGAGCTGCTGAAGATCGCCCCGGAGCACGACATCCTCATCACCGCCGAATCCAAGGGCATCCCGCTGGTCTACGAAATGGCCCGTCAGCACGGCGAAAACCGCTACCTGATCGCCCGGAAGGCCGCCAAGCTCTACATGAAGAACGTTTTCTCCACCGAAGTGACCAGCATCACCACCGAAAACCGGCAGATGCTCTGCATCGATCAGGACGACGCGGACTTCATGCGCGGCAAGCGCGTCCTGATTGTGGACGACGTGATCTCCACCGGCGAATCCCTCAAGGCCGTCGAAAAGCTGGTGAAGCAGGCGGGCGGCAACGTGGTCGGCAAAATGGCCATTCTGGCGGAAGGCGCCGCGCAGGATCGCCCCGACATCCTTTACCTCGAAAAGCTCCCCCTCTTCAATCCCGACGGCTCCATCAAAGGCTGACAGGCGCGGAATGGCGCAGAAAAAGCTGGTTTCAAAAGCCCGACGTGCATGGGAATGCACGCCGGGCTTTTAGCGCTACAAGGACGTATAAGGCGGCCCAGCCAGCCGAAGCATGGACAGTCCTGTTTTTCGAGAAAAGGGATTGGCAACATAAGCAGCCCCATGTTGTCATGTTCCCGTGCTCAAGGGAAACCAAGAGCGCAGGGTGGAGAAGCTAAGCGAATCATCGCCGGAGTGATACTAAATCACAAAGGAGATGATGCCAATGAAGATTGGTGACATCATCAGTCTGTTAAGGCTGATCGCTTACGTTATTTTCGAAGTGCTGAAAGCAGTCAAGCCAAAGCATAAAAAATAACCGCCCCCAAATCCAACAGGAAGACGGTCATTCAAAGATGATTCGTTGACCTGCCCCAACAGGTCAGGCTCCTCACCTGGTGTTATCTTACCACAGAAGGAAGGTGAAGTCAATGGCCCGGAAGAAGATCGAAGACGGGTACAAAACGCCACAAGACCGATACAGAGCGCAAAATATTAAGCGCATGGAAATCAAATTGGACATCAAAACAGACGGTGACATACTGGCGCAGCTCGAAGGGATTGCAAACAAACAGGGTTACATAAAATCCCTGATCCGCCAAGACATCAAAAAGGATGCTACCAACATCCAAAAATGAAAATGGTGGCCGTGCTACCAACACAGACCACCACAGACCACCAGCCCACCCCAGCAGAACCATCAACCAGAGGGAGCATGAACATTATATCATGGCGCGCTCCTGCTGGACATCAAAAAGGAGTTTTTATCGTTTTCCATCCGGCACCCCGGGGGGATGAAGCCTGTCAGGCTTTTGCCGGATGCTTTTGTATTGCTAAAAACCTTTTTAGAAAAAATGAAAAAAGAGTCGACAATAGGCCGACTTCGTTATCGTGTTCCCGTGCTCAAGGGAAACCAAGAGCCGCAGGGAGAGCGGATAGGCTGACACCAAAACCAAACGCCATTCAAGGGCGGAAGAGAGGTGAGAACCTATGCAGTCCAAAGCAACGGAAGTGATCACGATCCGAACCACGGAAACAAAAGAAAGCACCACGAAGCCTCTAATCATCGTAGTGCCGGATGACAAAGGCTGACTCTTCAAAAGCCTTTCCGCTCTCCTATTTCTTATCTTATCACAGAAGGCAGGTGAAGTCAATGGGCCGGAAGAAGATTGAAGACGGACACACCCCCGGAAGGATACGCGACAAAGAACAGCCCTTGTTTTCCCTGCTTTTGTATGTATTTTCCATCAAATGGTCATGCTATCCTCACAACCGTCAGGAGGGATGAGCATGTCCGAAGGGCTGATGACCGAGCGGGAATGGCGCAGACAGTAC
Source organism: Clostridiales bacterium (assembly GCA_004556545.1). GTDB lineage: Bacteria > Bacillota > Clostridia > Christensenellales > Aristaeellaceae > Limiplasma. The sequence continues at coordinate 29,558 of SFGO01000031.1, read as the reverse complement.
GTTCGCAGGGTCGGAAAGCGCTCGAACTGCTGGGGTGCGCAGTGCTGGCGGCCCCGGCCGCGCTGGACGCAGAGCCGACGCTGCCGGATGCTTCTGCTGGCCGGCGCGTGGACGGCGGCGCTGCTGCTGCCCATGCTGGTTCCCAGAGGCACGGCCCGGGAATATAACTTGCCGCTGGCGGCGGAAGCCGCCGTTCCGTCCTCCCGTCCACGGAGCAGCGCGATCGCCTATGCCCTGCCCGAGGGAATGGTCTGCACGCGGCAGATCGTTACGAAAGAGCAGCTATTGCGGGGAAAGCTGCTCCTTCTGGATGAAACGCACCCGCTGCCTGCCGGAGCGCCGTCTCCCAACACCCTGAGCATCGCCCGCTACGGCAATGGCATGGCGCCGGTCAATGACCTGACCATCAAAAGCGGCAAAGAAACGATTCGTGCGCTGACAAGGCTGTTTGCCGCGCTGCGCGGCAGCGGGACGGACGGTCTGTGGATCAGCCGAGGAACCCTGACGCCGCTGGAGCAGCGGGAGCGGCGGCTAAGCCGCTTTCGGGTGCTGGCGGCCAGTCATTCCCTTCAGGAGGCCGCCGAGCGCGCCTGTCAGGAGACGGACACGCCCGGCTGCGGCGAGTTATTGCAGGAATACACGGTCGATGTGACCGCTCCGCCGGATGCAGAACGCCCGCTGGAAGAAACTCCCCGCGGGCGAATGCTGATGCAGACGGCATGGCGCTATGGTTTTGTGGTGGTCTCCCGTTCCCGGGACGGGGCCCGGCTGCGGTACGTGGGCGAGGCTCACGCAGCGGCCATGACCTGTCTGGGGCTGGACTTTGCTGAATATCTGGACTTCCTGCACCGCCACCGGCAGGTGCTGATCCGGCCCACCGGCGCGGTCGGCTACTGGATCGTCTGCCAGCCCATGCAGGGAAAATACACGGAATTTTCCCTGCCGGAAAGCACGGCGCAGGAGGTCAGTCTGGATAATCTGGGCTATGCCGTGGCCGCGTGTACGCTGCCGGTTACTTCCACTCCTCCATGAGGGCTTCCTCCATGCCGGAGACCTCGCAGACCCGCTTGTGGCGGATGGGCAGCGTTTGCAGCTCCCGGATCTGCCGGGGCACGGGAACACCGGAAAGTTCTTCCAGCTTTTCGGCACATTGGAAGGCGTCCAGTCCTTTCACGTTTTCCGTGCCCTGCAGGCTGGCCAGCACGCTTTCGGAGAATTTGTAGGGGCTTGCGGTGGAAAGAATGACCGCAGGCGTATGATCGCCCGTCTCCTCGCGGTACTGCTTGAGCACGTAGCTGGCCACGGCGGTATGCGGATCCATCAGATAATGGAAGCGCTCAAAGACCCGTTTGATCTCGCCGGAGGTCATGAAGTCGTCCGCGTAACCGGCCCAGAAGGTCTTTTTCAGCTCCTTCAGCCGCTGCGCGCCGATGGAGAAGCTGCCGCCCTCGGAGGAAAGCAGCGCCATCCACTGCCGCACCAGCGCCGGGTCGCGATCCGTGCTTTCGAACAAAAGCCGCTCCAGATTGGAAGAGATCAGAATATCCATGCTGGGAGACATGGTATGGAAGAAGGCGCGGTGGGTGTAATAGGTGCCGTCGGCAAAGAAATCGGTCAACACATTGTTGCGGTTGCTGGCGCACAGCAGCCGCGCCACCGGCAGGCCCATGCGCTTGGCATAGTAGCCCGCCAGAATATCGCCGAAATTGCCCGTCGGCACCACAAAATTGACGGACTGGCCCATGCGGATGGCATGCTTCTGCACCAGCTGCATATAGGCGTTGAAATAATACACGATCTGGGGCGCCAGACGGCCGAAGTTGATAGAATTGGCCGAGCTGGGCAGCTTGCCCATGGCGTTCATTTTTTCACGGAATTCCTGACTGGCGAACAGCCGCTTCACGCCGGTCTGCGCATCGTCGAAGTTTCCCTTTACGCCGATGACGTGTGTGTTTTCGCCGCCGGTGGTGGCCATCTGCAGTTCCTGCATCCGGCTCACGCCGCCGTAGGGATAAAACACGGTGCAGCTGGTGCCGGGAACGTCCTTGAAGCCTTCCAGCGCCGCCTTGCCGGTATCGCCGCTGGTGGCCACCAGAATGCTGATTTCCCGCTTTTCATCGTTCTTCTCCGCCGCCAGCCGGATCAGATGGGGCAGCAGATTCAGCGCCACATCCTTAAAGGCCAGCGTGGGGCCGTGAAACAGCTCCAGCACATGCACGTCCGGCATGAGGGTGTGCATTGGCGTAACGGCAGGGTCGTCAAAATGCCGGTCATCATAGGCGGCGTTCACCGACTGCTCGATCTCGGCGATGGTATAATCTTCCAGATAGTCTCGGAGGATCCGCGCGGCCTGCTCCTGATAGCTGGCACCGCAGAGGGCCGCCATTCGCTCGCTGGAAAGCTGCGGAAACATGCTGGGCACATACAATCCGCCATCCTTGGCCAGCCCCCACAAAATAGCCTGAGAGGCGGTCACGCACGCGCCGCCGCGGGTGGAAAAGAACGACATAGGCACACACTCCTGTCTTTCCGGGAAGCACCCGGAGGTTCTGAATATCAACACAATGCTATCATACAACTTCCCGCCGGGCAGTGTAAAGAGCTGGCCGGTCTTTTCTCAGCATTTTCTCATTTTCTCCCAAGCGATGCTTCAGAGAGTTTGAACGCCGCGCTTCTTTTCTCCCTGCGCGAAACGTGCTATGATCATCCTGTACCAAGCGGCGGAGCCTTCCGCCACAGGAAAGGGAGAAGAAACGGTATGACGCAGAACGGCAGCGAGGGCTTGGGCCCCGAGGGCAGCTATTACGAGGCAATGGAACAAAAGCAAAAGGAAGAAAAGCGCCGCAAGCAGGACGCGCTTTTCCCGATCGAGATCACGGCACTGTACCTGGTGCTGGGCGCAGTCTTTCACCTGTGGCACCCGGGCTGGCTGATTTTCCTGACCATCCCCCTGCATTACATGCGCCCCAAGAACCGGCTGGAGCAGCTTTGCAACCCCATCATGGTCACGCTGATCTATCTGATTCTAGGCTTTTTCTTCCATCTGTGGCATCCGGGCTGGCTGGTCTTTTTGGCTATCCCGCTGGGAGCCGCTGCCAACAAATAACTGTTAAATACAAAGAAAGCAAGGGATTCGACAATGGGTCACAAGGAAACCATTACCAAAACCGTCAAAAGCGGCATCACCTTCGGCAGCGCGCTGGCCATGGTCATCAGCTATGTGAATTGGCATTCCGTCGGCTGGGCCATCTTTCACGGCCTGCTGAGCTGGGTATATGTGATTTATTATTTCATCCGGTATTAAGGCAATGCCGCATCATTCGGCAGCAGCGCTGGCATTGCCTTAAGCATGAGCAAGCAGTGAAAAAGCGGGGCTGCGGGAGGAATGTTTTCCCGCAGCTCCGCTTTTGGTACGCTTATTCTTTTTTGACAAACCCTGCGGCAGCTTCGCAAGATACGATGTAATAATCATCGACTTCCCCAATCACTCGAAGGGAATCGTAAGTGCTTAAACAACCCAATTTCTTTGCGTCTTCCTGTGGGAGTGCAAAGATCGGAGTGGGGTGATTGGCGATGAGGCAGGGCGGGTCAAGCAGGACATACGCTTTGGAAATCCATCCATATTTGTCGAAAACGACGTCGCTTATGATCTCATAAACATGGATATAGTAGGCGTCGTCAGCTTTTTCGAGGACTTCCACTTCTTTAGCGTATTTTAAGGTCCCCACTACTTCTGAGGACAGATCCTTTTGAGCGTGTACGTTCAGGGTTTTGCACAGAACAAAGGCAAATGGGGCTTCATCTCCCAGAACGGTCAATTCCCGAACTTCATTTTCCTTTATATAGTCTCCGTAAAACGTTGTACTATCCGACGGTTGCCGAGGGTCTGTTTCTGCAAACGCGCAAATCTGAAACAGAAGCAAAATGGCGGCAGCGATGCTGAGTCCTTTTTTCATACGATTCCCTTTCCTACGCTTTTTCCTATTGTATTTTAGGATACTTGCGTCCGAAAAGCAATTCGTTAATGAAAAATTTACATCATACGTTCAGACGTCGCCCATTCAGGCTTCCGGCCCCGTTCTTTTTCGGAAACGGGATGAAAAATACGCTGACGGTTATGATTCACATGGGAAAGCATGATGAAAAAGAAGGAGAGTATGTCCTCTCGTCCCGAAAACCTTGACGGCTCTTTGGAAAATGTCTATAATGAGCGTCGAAGCAAAACATGGATTGCAAAACAGCAATCACCCAATGAACAGATGGGCGCTTTTCCTAAAAAAAGTCCCATTTTGCAAGGAAAATGCGCAAGCGCAACTGCCGGTTGACAGATTGACCAGCCCGATTTCTGGTATGCAACCGACCAAAACGGTATGATGCACTCATCCCGGATGCGGCTGACGCATCCAGAAAACAGGAGGAAGACCCGGATGATTTTGGCGGATAAAATTGTAACCCTGCGGAAAAAGGCAGGATGGTCTCAGGAAGAATTGGCCCAGCAGTTAAACGTGACCCGGCAGTCGGTTTCCAAATGGGAGGGCGCGCAGTCCATCCCCGATATGGAAAAAATCCTTCAGATGAGCCGTCTTTTCGGCGTGACGACCGATTTCCTTTTGAAGGATGAAATGGAAGCGGCAGAAGCGGCGCCCGAAGCGGCGGAGGATCCCGTTCGGCGCGTGACCATGGAGGAGGCCTCCCGCTATCTGGAGCTGCGGCGGCAGGACGCGCCCAAAATGGCGCTGGCAACGCTCTTATGCATCCTTTCTCCGGCGGCGCTGCTGATGATGACGGTGATGAGTCAGGAAACGGCGCGTTTCCATCTTTCGGAAGAAGCGGCTGTAGGCGTCGGCCTGTGCGTGATGCTGCTCTTCGTGGCGGTCGGAGTGTTCCTGTTTTTGACCTGCGCGTCCCGGAGCCGGGAATTTCAATTTCTGGAAGAAGTTCCCTATGAAACGGAATACGGCGTAACGGGTATGGTCAAAGAGCGCCGCAAGGCCTTTCAGGAGAAGTACGGCTGGATTCAGATTTTGGGCGTGGTGCTCTGCGTTCTGGCCGCGCTGCCGCTGTTTCTGGCGATTTCTCTGCGGCTGTCCGATCTGGGCACGATAGCGGCGCTGTGTCTGGTTCTGCTGGTAGCCGGATGCGGATGCTTCGCGCTGGTGTATGCGGGCTGCCGTCAGAATTCCATGGATAAGCTGCTGCAGGAGGGCGAGTTCAACCGTTCCCGCCGCAGGCTGCGCCGGCTGTCCGGCACGGTCAGCGCGATTTACTGGCTGGTCGTTACGGCGCTCTTCCTGATTTGCTCCTTCGGCCCCAGCGGCAACGGCAATCCGGGAACCCTCTGGTGGATCTGGGCGGTGGCCGGAGTCCTTTTTGGGGCGGTGATGGCTGTGATTCGCCTGACGGGCAGCCGGGAAAAGTAAAAGCATAATCCTGAAAAACCGAAAGCCTCCGCAAACAGCGCTACGCTGGTTTGCGGGGAAAGTGCTGCGGCACAAGGGTTAGGGGCTCTGCCCCTATAACCCCGGCAGGAGGCAGTGCCTCCTGCACCTCCGCTTTTTTGACACTCTGTCCGCGCCTCCCCAAGGGCGCGGGGGAACTTTTGGTCATTCGAAAAGGAACACGAAAGCAGGGAGAAACAGATGAAATCAAGATTTGAAAAGGCACGGAAGACACTGATTTTCTGGACGCTGTGGATCGGGCTGGGGGCCGTAGCGGGAGCCGCCTGCATGCTGATCGATCCCTCCGGCAAAATCATGGGCATGGACGCGATGCTTCCCTTTTTTCAGAAAATGCCGCTGGCGGATGTTCTATTTCAGAATTTTGTGTTTTCCGGCATCTCCCTGCTGATCGTGAACGGCCTGACCAATCTGTCAGCCGCCGTGCTGCTTCTTCGGCGGAAGCACGCGGGCGTGGTGCTGGGCGGATTTTTCGGCATCACGCTGATGTTGTGGATCTGCATTCAATTCTGGCTGTTTCCGACGAATGTGATGTCGACCCTGTATTTCTTTTTCGGGCTGGTGCAGGCCTTGACCGGCTACGCGGCATGGGTGTTTGAACGGCAGGAAACCTTTGCCGTTCGCCGGGAGGATGATTCGCAGATCGGTACGAATCCCAAGCGGCTGGTGGTTTATTTTTCCCGCATGGGCTACGTGCGCCGCAAGGCGTTCGAAGAGGCAGCGCGCACCGGCGCGGAGGTTTACGAAATTCAGGCCGCAGAACGCACGGAAGGGACGCTGGGCTTCTGGTGGTGCGGTCGTTACGCCATGCACCGCTGGCCCATGCCCATCCGTCCGGTGACGGTTGATCTGACGGCCTACGAGCACGTGACCATCTGCTCGCCCATTTGGGCGTTTGCGCTGGCCGCGCCGGTACGGGCTTTCTGTCAGGCGGCTTCCGGGAAAATTCGGGAGGCGGATTATCTGCTGGTTCATTTCAGCCCGGCTTCCTATGAAAATGCCGCCGACGAAATGGATCGCCTGCTGGGCCTGAAGCGAACGGGCTTCCGCAGCTTTGTCTGCCGGACGGGCCGCTTCCGGGAAATGCCGAAGAAGCCTTCGGCCCATCTTTCTGCTTGACGAAAAAGAATCGGGAAGAGGGTGCAGGGGAGCGGAACGCCGCTGCATCCTTTTTTGTATTTCGATTGTCCGAGGAAGACGGCAGGCATTACGCCGAAAAACACATAAAACAGCATGAGAATCCATTGACTTTTCGGAAGCGGAAATGCTATTCTGCCCTTGACGTTGCAGCGTTCCAATTGGATAGGGAAAGACGGGAGGATGACACCCTTATGAGCCATTACAGGAATTTCCGGCTGGCCACTTATTTTATCGCTCAGGGCGCGGCCCGCGCGGAGCGGGAGCAGTTGCAGAAGGATATTGACTTTTTCGAGCACAACCTGCATCTGGACAACGTGTATCTGGAGCCTTTCCGGGACGGCACCTTCGCCTCGGAAGAACAGGTTCGGATGTGCAAGGAAGTATTTGAACAGAACGGCATCCATGTCAGCGGCGGCATTACCACCGCCATGCCCGACCCGGAGGGGGCCGAACCCAAGCAGCGCATGTTCGGCACCCTCTGCTATAACGACGAGACCATGCTGCGCCAGCTGGAAGCTGTGTCTGAGATGAACGGACGGCTGTTCGACCAGTGGATTATCGACGATTTTTATTTTACCAACTGCACCTGCGACAAGTGCCGGGCCGAGCGGGATCAGTACAACGCCGAGCACGGCATTACCGACGGCAGCTGGGAGCGCTACCGCAGCCACAAGATGGTGGAGGTTTCCCGCGACCATATGATCGCGCCCTCCAAGCGGGTCAACCCGGACTGCAAGGTGATCATCAAGTATCCCAACTGGATGGAATCCTATCAGGAGACGGGCTACAATCCGCTGGAGCAGAAGGACCTGTTCGACGGTATCTACACCGGCACCGAGACCCGGGATCCCGTCCATACCGATCAGCATTTGCCCCGGTATCTGTCCTTCTCGCTGCTGCAGTACTTCGAAAAGCTGGCTCCCGGCCGGAACGGCGGCGGCTGGTTCGATCCCTTTGAATGCCGTTTTCTGGACTATTATCTGGAGCAGGCGTACCTGACCGCCTTTGGCCGGGCCCGGGAACTGATGATGTTCTGCTTCCAGGCGCTGGTGAATACGGTCAACGTGCCTGCGCTGGGCTTCATGCTGGAAAAGCTGGACGAAGTGATGGATCATATGGGGCAGGTCATCGGCATTCCCTGCTACATTCCCAACGGCTCTCAGGGCGAGGACAACGTGCAGGATTTCTACGGCATGCACGGGTTCCCCATTGTGACCACGCCCTTTTTCCCGGCGGACGCGCCCCGGATGTTCCTGACCGCTTCGTCCGCCTGCGACCCGGAGATCATCGAAAAGCTGGATCCTTATCTGGCCAAGGGTGGCAAGGCGATCGTCACCAGCGGCTTTGTGAAGGCTACGCTGGGCCGGGGAGTGGAACGCTTTACCAGCCTGCGCGACCGTCATCGCACCGTGGCCGTCAAGGACTTCATGGTGGAATGCCTGCGTCTGGGCTATGACCGGGAGATTCTCCACGGCAGCCGGGAAATTCTGATCCCCGTGCTGGAAAACCGCAACAACGCCACGTGGATTCAGCAGTGCAAGGGCATTCACGAGGAAGAAAGCTACACCCTGCTGGCCCGGGATACCTATGGCCGGGGCGAAATGATCACCCTTTGCGTCCCGGAATCCTTCTCCGACCTGAAATATCTGCCGGTGCCCATGCTGTCCTACATGCGCCGGGAGTTCCGGGTGAACGGCGTGTATCTGGAGGGCAACCCCATGATCAGCCTGTTCCATTATGACAACGACAGCTTTATCCTGTATCCCTATCTGGATCGGGAAACCCACGATACCGACATTTTCCTGCATGTACAGGATGGCAAGGCACTGACGGAAGTGGTTTCCGGCAAGCGCATTGAGCCGCTGTACACCGAGGCGGGCGAAGCCGTGTTCCGTCTTCATGCCGAGGTGGGCAAGTTCCGCGGCTATCACGTGGAACGGTAAGAGCGTCTGGATACCCAAAGGCTCAGCCCCGAATAGAGGGCTGAGCCTTTTCCCTTTATTTTTCTTTTTCCTTTTCCCATTGATAGACGATATATTCCTCCCGGAAGCGATATCCGAGCGTTTCCGCCAAATGGACGGAGATCTTATTGGCCGCGTCCCAGCTGGGGTACAGCCCCCGCTCTAGGCATTCCAGCATCAGGCGGGCCCCGCAGGCCCGCGCCAGTCCCTGACGGCGCTGGTCTTTTCGGGTGTCGATCTCGATTTCGATGCCGCCGGGATAGGAGGAGTAGCTGGACGCACCCGCCAGCACCTCGCCGTCCCGCAGGGCAAGAAAGCCAACGCCCATGCGGGCAAAGGCTTCCGGGCTTTCGTAGTTGCTGACAAAATCCCGTGCCCATTCCTCCGAAAGACAGCGGACATACAGCGCATCGTCGATGGGGGAAAGCACGACCCCTTCGGGCAGAAGCGCCGCCATTTCCCGCAGCTTTTTGGGCACAAAGCCCGATGCGTCGCGGAAAAAGGCGTATCGCGTGCGCGGAGAGACGGCTTTCCCGAAGACACGGCGAATTTCCGCCGCCCACATGTCATTTTGGGGCGTAAGGAGACAGTAGGGCTGTCCGGCTGGCTGGAAGCGCAGCAGCTCTTCCGAGGGCTGCCCGGCGAAGAAGGAAAAATCGCCCAGCACCGCCGCGGCGGAGCAAAGGGGCCATTCCGCCACGGCATAAACGTCGCCCATCATGCCGCTCAGGCAGGAAAGCACCATCGTATCATGAAAGGACTCAAACAATTCGGCGGCGTCGGCGGGATTTTCCAATCGGGTGATCATGGACAGCCCTCCATTCTGAGCGGTTTGAATTATTCAATGGGAATTTCAGCGGCCTGCGCAATGCCGTTCAGATAGGCCTTGAAGGAACGGGAAAAGCCCGTTACCACCTGCTGCTGAAAGGCGCTTTCCGGATTGCTCAGTTCCTTTTCCAGCGCATCCCGCAGCTTCTTTCGGGTGGAATCGCTGCGCAGATGCTTGACTAAGTTCCGCTTGCGCAGAAGCAGGGGCAGATTGGCCTTCATCATAGCGCCGGAGATCGCGTCCATGCCGAACAGCGATACGGCGGTGCCCAACAGCGCGCCTGCCAGAAAGCCCAGCGGGCCAGCCGCGATCAGCGCTACGCCGCTGCCGCCGCACAGAAGGCCCAGAAGAACGCTGACGATCACCGTCATCAGCGCGCCGATCAGGTTCATGCCCGTCAGTCCCTTTGCGTCCAGCGGCAGCCGTTCCGGGCCGGAGCTGACGGCGGTCAGGTTCAGGGCCATTTCCTTTCGGGGCACCTCGTAGCGGTCGCAGATGGGATCGACCAGCGCCTGCAGCTGCACTCCCACCTCATCCAGCCAGCTGCGGAGAGCCGGGGTCAGCGCGTCCCGGGCCATGGGGGAGTCCAGCACCTCCGTGACCCGCTGCTTGAGCTGCGCGTCCATTTCCGCCATCGTGCTGATGCGGCCCTTCTGCCAGTCGGTCACTACCGGCACGGCGGCTTCCTCAATCAGCAGATCCACCAGCGCCTCCGTAACGGGCGGGATGAGCTTGGGCATGGCCTTGCGGGCCGTGTAGGCCACCCGTTCCTCCGTGATTTCTTTCTCGATGGCCTTGCGGAATTCCCGCAGATTGGAGTCAATCCACCCGGCATAGCTCAGACCCTTGGCAATGGAAAACTCCGGCTCCGGGCAGCAGACCACCGCCGCGCTCCGGAAGGCCTCCCGGCAAAGCTGCCGGAAAAACGGCATCCGGGACGCGCCGCCGGTCAGCAGCACCAGCTGGGGCGGATCGTCAGCCGTGAGACGAACCGCGTGATCCAGCGCGTCCTGCACCGCCTGCGTAAAGCTGCGGCCCTGCAGCGCGTCCAGCGGCTTCTCCGTCAGCTGACGCGCCAGTTCGCCGTCCAGCCTGAGGGTCAGCTTTTGTACGCCGTCATAGCAGAGACGCAGGTTTTTTTTGACCGAAACGGAGGGATCGTCCAACAGCCGGGTATAATACTCTTCCTTCAGGCGGCGGGCTTCGATCTCGCAATAGCTGTACCAGCTGCGGCTCTCCCGGAAGACCTGCCGGATGGCGTCCCGGTCCCGGCTCTGTTCTACGCACAGGCGGAGCAGCTCTTCATCCAGAACGCCGCCGCCCAAGGCAATATCCCCGAAGGTGCCGACGCCCGTTTCCCGTCCGCCGACGATGTAGGCAAAATCCAGCGTGGAGCTGCCGATATCGATGACCAGCGCGTTTTTGGACAAAACATCAATGTCCAGCGCCACAGTCTTGGCGTATTTGGCGTACAGGAACGCCGCCCGGGATTCGGAGATCACCTGCGGCTCCCGAAGCCCCGCCCGCGTCAGAAGCTCCCGATACCGGGCGCGGGTCGCGGCGTTCCAACCGGCAGGACAGCCCACCACAAAAGCGTCCTCCGGGTGCAGCAGTCCGTTTTCCTGCAAATCGCGCACAGCGCCCCGCACAAAGCGGACAACGTCCTCATTGCGGGCCGGGTCATAGGTAAAGCGGCTTTTGAAACGGACGCTGAGACCGTCGGCCAGCGCGTCGGTATAAGCCCGCTCGCCGACGACGATTTCGCCGTTCAGCATGCCCACGGCGCTTAAGAAGCTGCGGGAGCCGCCTACGGGCAGGATCGCGGGTTCGATGCCGGAACCCTGTTCAAAAGCGGCGATGGCGCTTTCGCCATCGCCTACGTCAAATCCGATATAACGCATGGATGCTCCTTTGTTCTTTCCTGATTCCGAATGTTTCGAATCGAAGAGACTATTCCTGCCGCACGGCGGCGGTTCCCCGGCGAATCAGCCGGAAATCCTCTGCCGAAACGATAGCAGGGGACAGCGTGCGCGTTTCGTTTTTACTGGGAAGCACCGTAAACAGGCGGCTGTTTTCCGCTGAATAGGGCACAGCCCGGAAGCCCAGCCCCTTCAGCAGCCCTTCCGCCGCTCCGGCCACCTCGTCCTGTTCGTCGCCCTCCAGCTCGTAAACCGCCTCCATCAGGTCGGCCAGACGTTCCGCCGTGGCGGAGCTGCCCTGCTCCCGGCCTTGCAGGCTGTCGTTGAGATAGGCAAAATCATTGGCGCATCGGTCAATGGCCCGCATTTGTCCGTCTAGGACCGCCAGCAGCCGTTCCACGTCCGGCTGAAGGGTCACGCGGACTTCCTCGTGCCTGGCAGGCTTCCGATTTTTCCGGCGCTCGCTGAGCAGCGCCGCCGAACCGGCGATCAGCGCCGCCAATGCGGACACCCATCCCAGCACGATGCCGCGGAAATAACAGCATAGCCCGCTGAAAACCATCAGAAGCGCCGCCAGCACCACCAGCCACGCCTTGCCGCCGGTCTTTTCCTCTCTGCGGGATTGAGCCACCCACGAGGTGACGACCACCGGCGTTTCCAGAAAGCTGACGGAACCCTTCACCAGACTGAACAGAACGCCCATCTGCTGCCGGAGAATTTCATCGCTCTGCTGGGCCAGCGTGTTCTGCTCGGTCTGCATCAGCGCATGCCGGATGGCGTACACCTGATCGGGGACGCTGGGCTGCTCCTTCAGCGCGGCGCGCAGGGACTCCCGCTGCTCCTCCCAGCATTCAAAGGCGCTCATTCGTTCGTTCCCTTCCGTGTTTTCCCGCTGCCGGATGCTTTGGCGGAAGCAGCCTTCTTCGTCGTTGCAGACTTGGCGGCAGTCGAAGTCTTCTTAGCCGTCGCAGATTTAGCAGCAGTCGAAGTCTTCTTCGACGTTGCAGACTTTGCAGCAGTCGAGGTCTTCTTAGCCGTCACAGATTTTGCAGCGATCGAAGTTTTCTTAGCCGTCGTAGACTTTGCAGCGGTCGAAGTCTTTTTGGCCGTCGTTGATTTTGCAGTGGTCGTAGTCTTTTTGGAAGCCGAAGTCTTTTTCACTGTGCCGGACTTGGCCGAAGTCTTTTTCGAGGTCGTTTTTTTCTTCGCGGACGCGGAAGTCTTCGACTCCGTTTCGTCCGCGCCGGTCAGACCGGACAATACGCTGCCGATGCCTTCCAGCAGGCCGTCGGACGCGGCGTCGCTCCCGACCAGATCGGAAAGCGCGTCCTCAATGGTATCCAGAAAATCGCCGGTGGAAGCGGAACCCTCGCCCAGTACGCCGCTGACAATGGATTCCAGCAGCCCTTTTTTGGCCATGACGAACACCTTCTCCAAATGAAAATCAGAGCTTTTTCAAAGCGTCCAGTTCTTCCTGCGTCAGGGGCCGCCACATGCCCCGGGGCAGCTCGCCCAGCTTCAGCGGGCCGAAGCGGATGCGCCGCAGCATGACCACCTGATGGCCGATCTGCTCCACCATCTTACGCACCTGACGGTTGCGGCCTTCATGGATGGTAATGATCATATCGGTAAAAAGGTTCTGTACGCTCAGAATATGCACCTTGGCCCGGGCAGTTTGGCGCCCGTCCACCATCACGCCCCGCTCCAGCTGCCGGGCTTCTTCCGGCGTGACCTGATTGCTGACCCGGGCCAGATAGGTTTTGTCTACCTCCATGGAGGGGTGCAGCATCCGCTCGGTCAGGTCGCCGTCGTTGGTCAGCAGCAGCAAGCCCTCGCTGTCGTAGTCCAGACGGCCCACCGGGTACAGCCGGACGGGATAATCCCGGAAGCGATCCAGCACCGTGGCGCGCCCTTCCGGGTCGCTGACGGTGGTGACTTCGCCCGCAGGCTTGTGGTACATGATATAATGCTTTTCCCCTTCGGGCCGGACGCGCTTGCCGTCCACGCAGATGATCTGATGATCCTCCACCTGCACGCCCATTTCCGTAATTTTCTGACCGTCTACCGTGACGTGGCCCTCGGCGATCAGCTTTTCCGCCGCCCGGCGGGAAGCCACTCCGCAGGAGGCCAGATACTTTTGCAGCCGCATGGCGTTCCTCCCTGTGCGGGCTTGGCCCGCTTATGGATAGTATAGCGGAATCTAGTCCAAAAAACAAGACCGGCCCGCTTGTGCAAACGGGCCGGGGCAAAGGCTACGAGGGTTACAGACGCTCCACATGTTCGCTGTCCACAAAGGCGTGGATCAGCTTGCACCGGGGAACGGGCGTGGGGGAGAGAGTCAGGCTGGCCAGAATTTCGCCGGCTGCGCGGGACGCGCTCTCTTCGCTGGAAGCGTGAACCGTCGCCACCGCGTTGCCGGGCCGAAGCTCGTCGCCGATGCGCTTGTGCATCACAAAGCCCACGCTGTAGTCAATGGAGTCGGTTTTCTTTTTGCGGCCTGCACCCATGGCCTGAGCAGCGTTGCCCAGACGGATGGTATCCATGCACTGGATATAGCCGCCCTCCACGGCGGGAACGTCCCGGATGATCTTGGCCTGGGGCAGCCGGGTCACATCATCGCAGCAGGCAGGGTCGCCGCCCTGCGCGACGATCATCTGCCGCAGCTTTTCCAGACCGGCGCCGCTGTGGAGCGCCTCCATCAGCTTGTTCCGGCCTTTCGCCACGGAGGACGCCGCGCCGCCCAGCAGCAGCATCCGCGCCCCCAGCTCCACCGCCACGGTGAGCAGCGGGCCTTCGACCCGGTTGTTCAGCACATCGATGGCTTCCTTGACTTCCAGCGCGTTGCCGATGTGGCTGCCCAGCGGCTCGCCCATGTCGGTGACCAGCGCCACCATCCGCCGGCCTGCGTCGCAGCCGATGCGAACCATGGTCTGGGCCAGCTCAATGCTGGCTTCGGTTGTGTGCATCAGCGCGCCTGCGCCGGTCTTTACATCCAGCACAATGGCCTGCGCGCCGCTGGCCAGCTTCTTGGAAACGATGCTGGAGGCGATCAGCGGCAGGCTGTCCACGGTAGCCGTCACGTCCCGCAGGGCGTACAGGGTCTTGTCGGCGGGAGCCAGATTCTTGGTCTGGCCGATGATGGCGATGCCGATGTCCTGCACCTGCCGGATAAATTCTTCTTCGCTCAGGCCGATGCGGAAGCCGGAGATGCTTTCCAGCTTATCCAGCGTACCGCCGGTGTGACCCAGTCCCCGGCCGCTCATTTTCGCCACGGGAACGCCGCAGGCTGCGACCAGCGGGGCCAGCACCAATGAGGTGGTGTCGCCTACGCCGCCGGTGGAGTGCTTGTCCGTGGGAATGCCCTTCAGCATGGACAGATCCATCATGTCGCCGGAGTGAGCCATGGACAGCGTCAGCTGAACCGTCTCCTCCCGGTTCATGCCGTTCAGACGGATGGCCATCAGCAGCGCGGAGAGCTGATAATCCGGGATGGAACCGTCTGCCGCGCCCTTGACGAAATAGTCGATCTCGTCGGCAGACAGGGCCTTCCCGAATTTTTTCTTTTCAATGATCTCCACCATGTTCATAAAAATTACCTCACAGCTGAATCAGCATTCTGCCGCAGTTTTCGCATTCGATCATCTTCGCGCCGTTCTTGAAGGCACGGAGGGAAGCCTGCGGAATGTTCATGTTGCAGCCGCCGCACTGGTCGCCGTACAGCTTGGCGATGGGGCGGGCACAGTGCTGCTTGATGGCCCGGTATTTGGCCAAAAGCTCGGGATCGATGCCCTCGGTCTTTTTCTCGGCCTCGGCGCGCTTCTGCTCCAGCCCCTTCAGCTGCTCCTTGTAGAGGGTCTCGTAGTCCACCTTCTGCTTGTCGTAGGCGGCCTTCACCTTGGCGTACTTGACGCGGATATCCTTTTCCAGCCGGTCGCGGTCCGCAGCGTCCTTCTGGATGCGCTTGAGCTCCTGCTCGTACTCGGTCAGGTCGCCCAGCAGCTTCTGCGCGTCCCGGCTCATGTCCTGCGCCAGAGTCAGATCCGTGGGGGGCGTGGCCTCCATCTTTTTGGTCAGCGTGGACAGCTGCTCCTCCATCCGGGCGATCGCAACCTTGATGACGTCCACCCGGTCGACCATCTGGGCTACTTCTTCTTCCATCTTTTTGACGGCGTTCTGCTGCTCTACCAAAAATTCCCGGTTCTTTTTCAGCGCCAGACGCGCGGGATCGCGTCTGATCTCCGTTTCCAGCGCATCAACGGCTATGTCGGCCTGCTGATACTGCCAAAGCATTTCCATCTGTTCCATAAGGCAACCTCCTTTAAGGTTCTGGGAGAAAACGGGTCAGCGGACAGGCTCCTTTGGAAAGGGAGCGGTGTCGATCAGGCGCGCCTGAACCGCCCAGCCGGCTTGAGACGCATCCCGGAGAAAACGTTGATAAAGAGCGGCAATGCCGGGCTGTTCTGTGGCATGATGCCCCGAATCCAGCACCCACAGGCCCCGGGCCGCCGCATCGATGATCTCATGATGATGAATTTCGCCCACTACGAAGGCCTGCGCACCGGCCAGCGCGGCGGCGGCTTCCGCCTCGCCATAGGCTCCGCCCGCCGCGGCCACCCAGGTGATCTGGTCCTCCCCACGGCCATACAGCCTGGGCGAAAGCCCCAGCTTTTCGCCCGCAAAGGCGCAGAACGCCTCGGGGGACATGGGGGAGGGCAGACGGCCGATCCGCAGGTAGTCGTCCGCACGGCGGATTTCTTTCAGTTCCAGCAGACTGGCCAGCGAGTCGCTTACGCCGCCCTCGGCCTTATCCCAGTTGGTATGGGCGGCAATGAGGGACATGCGGTTTTCCACGATTTCCGAAACGGCCTGTCCGATGGGATCTGCATAGTGTATGTGCCGCAACGGATGGAATAGAAGCGGATGATGGGTGACGATCAGCTGCGCGTGGAGACGCACCGCCTCCCGCACCAGCGCGGGGGTAGCGTCCAGCCCGAAGACCACGTTCTGCACCGGCAGACGTTCATCGCCGATCAAAAGGCCCACATTGTCAAAATCCTCTGCGGTGTCAAAAGGCGCGGCGGCGTTCAGCCAATCCAGCGCGTCCCGGACGGTCATCAGGCTCATGAAAACGTCTCCTTTCCCCAAACGCGGTTCATTCAAACAGTTGGAGCGCCTGCCGGACATAGTCCAGCTCCCGGCGGTAGAGGGCAAGCTGCTCTCCGTCCACCGGCGTTTTGGCCTGCTCCATGGAGGAAACAGCGCTCTGAAGCAGCCGCTCCCGGCGTTCCAGCATATCGCGCCACAGCGGCGGATGCTCCCGGAGAAGCACCGGCCCCAGCAGCTGCTGCCGCTCGTCGTAGGCAGGCTCGCCGTCTTCGGCGGGAGTGCATTGCATCAGCAGATAATAGCGCCCGCTTTCCTTCACCGGCTGCTCCTGCCGGATGCGGTAGCCGATGCGGCACAGGGTCTCCCGCACAAGGGGCAGGTCGGTCTGCGCGCCCAGCACCAGCGCCGCGCCGTGGAGCCGCTCCCTGCCTTCCTCCAAAATTCGGGAGAGGGTCTGCCCGCCCATGCCTAGGACAAAAACGGTTTCCGCCGGGACGCTCAGCGCGTCCAGCGCCCGCAGTCCGTCTGCGACGGCGAAGGTGGCCCGGTCCGACAGCCCAAGGCCACCCAAAAGAGTCTTCGCTTTGTTCAGGGAAGGGGCGCTGACGTCCGCCGTCAGCACATGCCCGGCCCGGCCGCTCTGCAAAAGCGCGGCGCTGAGCCGGCCGTGATCGGCCCCGATGTCGGCGCACACCCCGCAGGGCCGCGCCAGCAGCATGGCCGCCTTCAGACGGCCGTCCAAACTGATCGCGCCCATCTCAGTCCAGATAATCCCGCAGCTTTTTGCTGCGGCTGGGATGGCGCAGCTTCCGCAGGGCCTTGGCCTCGATCTGGCGGATGCGCTCCCGGGTCACCTTGAATTCCTTGCCCACTTCCTCCAACGTGCGCTGGTGGCCGTCGTCCAGACCGAAGCGGAGCCGAAGCACCTTTTCCTCTCTGGGGGTCAGGGTATCCAGCACGTCCAGCAGCTGCTCCTTCATCAGGGTGAAGCTGGCGGCCTCGGCAGGGGCGGGCGCGTCGTCGTCGGGGATGAAGTCGCCCAGATGGCTATCCTCTTCCTCGCCGATGGGGGTTTCCAGCGATACGGGCTCCTGAGCGATCTTGATGATCTCCCGAACCTTATTTTCGGAAATATTCATCACCTTGGCGATCTCCTCAGGCGTGGGCTCGCGGCCATATTCCTGCAAAAGCTGGCGGGAAACCCGGATCAGCTTATTGATGGTTTCCACCATGTGGACGGGAATGCGGATGGTGCGGGCCTGATCGGCGATGGCGCGGGTGATGGCCTGACGGATCCACCACGTGGCGTAGGTGGAGAACTTGTAGCCCTTGCGGTAGTCGAACTTGTCCACCGCCTTGATCAGGCCCAGATTGCCCTCCTGAATCAGGTCGAGGAACAGCATCCCCCGACCCACGTAGCGCTTGGCGATGGAGACCACCAGCCGTAGGTTGGACTCGGTCAGTTTTTTCTTCGCTTCCTCGTCGCCCTCTTCCATGCGCTTGGCGATCTCAATCTCTTCCTCGGCGGACAGCAGGGGAACCTTGCCGATCTCCTTCAGGTACATGCGAACGGGGTCGTCCACGCTGATGCCTTCGGGTACGCTCAGGTCGATGTTTTCCGGCTCAATCAGCTCTTCCGGGGGAACGGGGTCAAATTCGTTCACCACGTCCACGCCCAGGCTTTCCAGCGCCTCGTAGACCTTGCTGATCTGATCAGCGTCGATCTCCAGCTCCATGAGCTGGTTGGCCACCTCTTCCTTGGAAATGGAGCCCTTGGTCTTGGCTTCCTCGTACAGTTCGTTGAGCTTTACTTTGACCGCTTCCCGCGATTGATTTTCACTCAACCGTCTCACTCCTTTTATGTACACAGGGGGATCGTTTGGCTTGCGGCAGCGCCGATTGGCGGCGTTACCGGAGTTCCGTCAGCTGCTGCGCCAGCTGAAAGGCGCGCTGCGTCGCCGCAGCCCTTTGTTCCTCGGGCAGGGTGGACAGGCTTTTCTGCAGCTTGTCCATTTCCTTCTCCAGCCGTTCCCGGCGGAGCTTTTTCAGGCAGTCCTGCGCCATCTGCATCAGCCCTTCGTCGTCCAGATCGGTGTTGATGCTGAGAATGTCGCCGATGACCGCCCGTCCTTCGTCATCCGGCTGGCGCTCCATCAGCGCCGCCGGGCTTTCGCCGTCCAGCATGGCCTCGCAGAGGCCGCGATAGGCGGGATCGTCAAATTCCTCCGGGGAAACACTGCCCTCCGGCAGCCGGCCGGTGGAAAGCACCGCCAGCAGCGTCCGGGCTGCCCAGTCCACCTGAGAAACCTCTTTGGCCTTTTTGCGGAAGCTCTCTCGTCTGGGCACGTCCGCCTTTTCAGGGGCGGCGGGCCGAACGCCGATCTGCTGCAGCAGAACCTCCCGGTCAAAGCCAGTCTCCATGGACAGGCGCTTGACGTAGTTTTCCAGCTCCACTGGCTCCTTCACCCGGCGAAGGAACCCGGCGCAGGCCTTGGCGTACTCGGTGCGGCCTTCTTCGGCGGACATATCGTGCTTCTCTTTTTCCCGAAGCATGCGGTAGTACACGCCGGAGATGGGCTTCAGAGCCTCGAAAGCCTCCAGCCCTTCCTGACGGATGAACTCGTCCGGATCCAGTCCGCCGGGAAAATCCAGCACCTTCACCGGAACGCCCGCTTCCTCGAGAATGTCCAGCCCTCGAAGAATGGCGTGCTGTCCGGCGCTGTCGCCGTCGTAGGAGAGCCATACCTCCGGCGCGTAGCGGGACAGGAGCTTGGCCTGCTCCGGCGTCAGCGCCGTGCCCAGCGTGGCGGCGACGCCTTCCACGCCGAACTGGCTCAGGGATACCACGTCCATGTAGCCTTCCACCAGAATCACCCGCTGAAGCCCTCGCGCCCTGCGCAGCAGATTGGCCGCGAAAACGTTATAACGCTTGTTAAAGACGGGGGTGTCCGAGGTGTTGAGGTACTTGGGCTGCACATCGCCGATGGCGCGCCCGCCGAAGCCGAGCACGTTGCCGTAGGCGTCGATGATGGGGAACATGGCCCGGTTGCGGAACATGTCGAAGACCCGGCCGTCCCTTTCCAGCATCAGCCCGGCGGCGATCAGTTCCTCTTTGGTGAAGCCCTCGCTCATCAGCGTACTGCCGATGTTGGGCCGCGCCGGGGCCGCGCCGATGCCGAAGCGGCGGATCACCGCGTCGGACAGGCCGCGCTTCTTGACATAGGCCAGAATGTCCGCCCCGTCCTCCTGCCATAAATGCTGATGATACAATCTTGCGGCCGCCTTGTTGGCCAGATAGATGCGCTCCTTGAGCGAACGGCGCTTTTCGTAGGCAGGGTCGTTCTGCAATTCCGGCAGGGGCATGTGGAGCTGATTGGCGAGAAACTCGACCGCCTCCGGAAAGGTGAGGCGCTCGATGTCCATGACAAACTGGATCACGCTTCCGCCCGCCTTGCAGCCAAAGCAGTGATAGACCTGCTTCTGCCCGTCCACGTAGAACGAAGGCGACTTTTCGTTGTGAAACGGGCACAGACCAACATATCTATGCCCGTTCTTCTTCAGCTGCACGTAGGAGCCGATCACACTGACGATGTCAGCCCGCTGCCGCAGCTCTTCCAGCCATTCCTGTGGGTATCTTCCCGCCATGCTATTCGTCACCCACTCCCCAAATATTCGCCGCGGCGGCGCGGTTTCCTGCCGCGGATTCCACAATTTCCGACATTTCTTCGGCTCACGCCTCTTTTCGGGGCGAAAAAGCCGCGCCTTTTCTCCCGGTCAGTAACGTCAGTAACGGTTGAAGGCCTTTGGAATGAAGATGCTCTGATAAAGGCAAATGGCATATCGGTCGGTCATTCCGGCGATAAAATCGCAGATGGCCCGTTCCGCCCCTTCCAGATAGAGAATTTCCAGATATTCGCCGGGCAGCTGCTCGGGATGGGCCGCGTAGTGGTCGAACAGGCCGTTGACCACATGGTCGCAGCGCTGCTCCTCCTGCTTGCGCCATTCGTCCAGATAGACGTTTTCAAACAGAAATTCCCGCAGCCGGTCGCTGGCCTCCCGCACCTCGTCGGACATGACCACGCAGTTCCGGCCTTCGCTGTTCCGCACCACGTCGGCGATCATGGTGTTGATGCGCTCGCCGTGGGTCTTGCCCAGCACCTCCACGCAGGGCCGGGGCAGCTCGTATTCCTTCAGAATGCCGCCGCGGATGGCATCGTCGATGTCGTGACTGATGTAGGCGATGCGGTCGGCCCGGCGCACGCACCAGCCCTCCAGCGTGGCAGGGTCCTGAGGGCCGGAGTGGCACAGAATGCCGTCCCGGGTTTCCTGACACAGGTTCAGCCCAGTACCTTCCCGTTCCAGCCGTTCCACCATGCGCAGGCTCTGTTCATTGTGGCGGAAGCCGCCGGGCATTCGCTGGTTCAGGGTGTTTTCGCCAATATGGCCGAAAGGCGTATGGCCCAGATCATGCCCCAGCGCGATGGCTTCGGTCAGATCTTCGTTCAGCCGCAGGCACCGGGCCAGCGTCCGGGCCACCTGCGCCACCTCCAGCGTGTGGGTCAGGCGGGTGCGGTAATGGTCGCCCACGGGGGAAAGAAACACCTGCGTCTTGTATTTCAGCCGCCGGAAGCTCTTGCAGTGAATGATACGGTCCCGATCTCGCTGAAAATCCGTCCGCAGATCATCGGGAGAAATGGGGGAGGCGCGTCCGGCCGTATCTGCGGCGCATTTGGCATAGGGAGAAAGCCGCGTCCGCTCTTCCTGTTCCAACCGTTCCCGTACCGTCATCCTGCATGCCTCCCGTCCAGCTTCTTTCTAGCGTGTGAAAAAAAGATTTATCCTATACTAAATATACGAGAAACGCAGGAAAGTTCCTGCCTGTGAGGGGATTATATAGGAAAAAATGCAGTGAAAAAAGATTGACAAACCGTATAGGATCACTATAATTAAAAAAGAAGGACGCCTCTTCTCCGACTGCATCAGTCACAGCTTCAATCAAGAGGTTCCTTGTTCTGATCAAAACAGGAAGGGTATGGGAAAAGCACATGAAAAAAAGATGGCTCGTATTACTGCTGATGGCGCTGGTGCTGATGGGGCTTCCTGCCATTTCTCTGGCGGAGGATGTGGCTTGGATTAATGGAAAGGGCTACGCAAGTCTGGAAAGTGCAGTCAACGATGCACAGACAGGCGATACCATTATAGTGGGAAAGGGAACATACACCCTTTATAAGAAAGGGGCGGCTACAAAAGGGAAGGATCTGACCTTTGTCGGGCAGGGAGCTGACAGCACTACATGGCTGATTGGGGCAAAAGTTCCAGATCCGACACACTATGGAACGGAATATAACGGCGATTACAGCTTTGACGGTGCTGGAACCATTACTTTTCAGAACATGACTCTGAAATCTGGTAGCGCTAATTATTTGGGTTTTATCCGTGCCGATAAGACAGTAGTTGAGAATTGCACCATCGAAGGGAAGACCTTCTATTGGGGATATACAGCTGCAACGTTCAAGAATACGAAATTTGTATGCCCGCCCGGCGATTATGCCATCTGGACCTATTCGTCTCCGACAATGACCTTTGACAGCTGCACCTTTGAGTCCTCTGGCAAGGTAATCAATGTTTATACGGATGCCGGTGCCGGAAAGAATGATATTACCGTCAATTTCAACAACTGCAAAGTCAACAATTCCGGTTTGGCTTTGAAGCAGGCGTTGAATATTAACGACTCAAACATGGGCAAGTACAAGTATATTATCAATATTACCAGTAATGCCACCAAAGATGTACAAGGCTTGAAACCTGATAAAATTACCTGTTCCAGGGTGTTTGGATTTGGCGGCAACACAAGAAACAACACTGGCAGAACCATCGTGTATATGGGCGGCAGCATCGTATGGGAGAATGGGGCCATGATCGATCATAATGCCTATTCTTCCGTTGGTTATACGGACGGCGAAGTCGAAAATAACTACACCATCCAATACGGCCCTTGGATTCAAAATGATGACGGGAGCAGAACCCGTAAATATACGAAGACCTGCAATTACTGTAATGATCAAGAAGATGGAGAAGAAAGAGAACAGCCGAAGCCTGTCATTCCCCAAACGGGCGATGATACTCCTGTCGCTTTGTATGGCTTCTGCGGTTTGCTAGCACTGGCGGGTGCGGTTTTGCTGATGAAGCGTAAGACGAAAGCATAATACTGTAGGAAGAGCAATGTAGTCCAAATTCAAAACCCGCAGTTTATTTTGACCGCGGGTTTTGAATATGTTTGAAATGGAAAAGATCGATAGGATCGTAAGCGCGAAAGAAAAAAGAGGTCTTTTGATTGCACTGTTTGGAGACAACGCCGGGAAAGAGCACTCTTCTTCTTTGGTTAAAGCGCGTTACACTGATCAAATAGGAAAGTTCTACGAAAGGGGGGGAGGCGGATGAAAAAGCCGCTGAAGCGACCGACCGTTCCGAGCCGTGTCGGTTATTTCCCCGAAAACGCGCCGCAGGAGGGGTGGTCAAGCGTGCCGCCGGAAAGAAAAAAAAGGAAGGAAGAGCGGCTTCGTTTCCTGCTGGAGGTTGCCTGCGTTGCTGTAGTGGTGATATGCGCTGCTTTGCTGATCCGTTATTTTGCCGATATTGCCCAGGCAAAGAACGCCAGCGAGGAGCTGCGCCAAACGTATAGAAGCGGTCTATCCGATCCAGAGAAAACCGTTTCCCCGACGGAAAGCCCTGCCGAGGAAGCGGCAGCACCCATTTTTACGGCAGATACTTCGCCGGAAGTCACGCCGCCTGCGGAAACCGCCGCGCCCTTTGCCGCCCAATGGCCGACCGGCTACGCGGACAATCCCCAGCTTCGGATCTCCGAAAGCTTTCAGAAATTGCGCCAACAGAATCGGGATGTGGTAGGCTGGCTTTCCATCGAGGATGTGCTGGACGAGCCGGTGATGCAGCGGGATAACGCCTATTACCTGACCCACGACGCTTCCGGCAAGAAAAACGCCACGGGCGCGCCGTTTCTGGATGAAAGCTGCAATCTGCGCCTTCCCACGCCCCATCTGGTCATCCATGGCCATAACATGAAGGAAGGAGCCATGTTCGGCTCCCTGAAAAAATACAAGCTGAAGGACGCGGCTTTTTATAAGGAACACGCCTTTATCACCTTCAACACCCTGTATGAAGAAGCTCAATACGTGATCTACGCCGTGGCAGACGTCAGCATTGATGCAAAGGATGCGGATTACCTGCCCTTTTGGGCCTATGGCACCTTTACCGATCAGGCTCAGTGGGACGCCTATGTGGGAAAAATCCGGGAACTGAGCCGCTACCGCACGCAGGTGGACGTTCAGCCCGGCGACCGCCTGCTGACGCTGGCCACCTGCTCCGGCGCGGATAACAGCCGCCGCCTGTTGGTGGCCGCCCGGCAAATCCGCAAAGGGGAAAGTTCCCTAACGCTGAAACAGGCGATCTACAGCACGACGGTGAAATGAGCCGGGCTGATAAAATGAAAGCGCTCTCTGCCATTGGAGCAAAGAGCGCTTTTGCTATTTTACAAGGGAAATCCCCCTTCAGGACGAAAGGGTTTTGACCTGAAAACTGACGCCCCATACGTAATAGGTCACGACCAGCTCCCGCACGGGGTGGGTGTCCTTCGGGGCCAGAATGGCCGCGTTAAAAATGCCGTCGCTCTTAGGGTTCAGGGAGTACACCTGCTGATCCCGAAGCTGCAGGATGTCTGTGGGTTGGGGAACCACCTGAATTTCGATCATGTCGATGGGCACCAGACAGCCGTTGTGGACGTTGACGGAAAATTGCAGGTAGACGTAATCAGCCGCCTCTTTCCATTGGGTGGGCTTCTGATAAAGCGTGCCGATGAACGTATCTTCCTCTACGGATTTTTTCAGGGAGGAAAAATATCCTTCCTGTTCCGCTGCGGAAACGCCCACCGATGAAACCACCTGAGCCGTCACCTCTGCGGTCATGAACAGGTAGGCCATCATCAGCACCATCACCAGCAGCAGAGCGCTCATGACCAGCGCGGTGATCTTCAGCGCTTTCATTGGGTTCCTCCTTCTGCGGCTTCATATTCCTTGAGAATATCCCGCATTTCATCGATCATTTCCGAATCCTTCAGGCGGAACTTGAACTCCACCCGGCGGGAAGCGTCCATATCAATTTTGCCGTCCTCGCCGTAGATGGGGTCGGAGTAGCTGCGGCCCTTGGCGGTGAGGATGCTGCGGAGAAGGGTCAGCTGATCCTTGCTCAGCTGGGGCATTTGCAGGCAGTAGGTAGCCACGGACAAAGCCCGCTCCTGAGACAGCTCCAGATTCATCAGATAGTCGCCGGAAGTGTCTGTGTGCCCTTCGATAATGATTTCACCCAGATAGTCGGAATATTCAGGGGAAAGCAGTACGCCCAGATAAACCGGGATGAACTGATTCAGCAGGGTTTGGCCACTCTGCTTGATGCTGTGCTTGCCCACGTCAAAGAAAACGGCGCTTTCCAGCATGATGTCGCCGGTGTTGCGGTCTACGGAAGCCTTCAGATTGGCGCTGGTCAGGGCGTCGCCCAGTTCCCGGATGATCTTTGTGCGCACGCCGACCAGATCGTCCAGCTTTTTCTGCTGGGTGCTCATGGCCTCCTGCTGCTGTCCCAGCAGGATGGTGGCGTTGGCCAGCTCGTTCTGCTTGGCTTCCAGATCGGCCTTGGCGGCGGACAGCTCGTCCTCCTTCTGCAAAAGGGCGGTCTGAGCCGCGAGGATGATCTGCTTCTGCTCCTCCAGCGTCATATTCTGATCTTCCAGAAGCCCCTGTTTGTCTTCCAGATCGGTCAGGGCGCTGGTCAGCTCGTTCTGCTTTTGAATCAGCGCCGCCTGCTGCTGGGAGAGGGTCTCGGTCTGCTCGTCCAGTTTGGCCTGCTGGTCGCTCAGCGTCTGGCGCTGAGCCTGCAGCGTGGCTTCCTGATCCTGCAGGGTGGCCTGCTGGGCCTGCAGCGTCGCTTCCTGCGAAGCCAGCAGCGCGCCTTTTTCATCCAGCTCTGCGGTTTTGGTATCCAGCATGGTAAAGTACTGGTACATGCTGTAGCAGAGGATCAGCACGAATACCAGAATCAGGGACGCCATCATATCCGAATAACTGATCCACGAAGCGCCCCGATCCACGCTGGCCTTGTGTCGTCTTGCGGTTCTGCGCATGGTTTTTCCCTCCCGTCAGCCCGGAAGGCTCAGGTCGTTCCGCGTCAGCTGGTCGTCCAGTTCGCTGGTCAGGTGATCGGCGGCGATGCGCATATCCGCCAACGAGCGGGTCAAAAGCTCCAATTCCTGCCGCAGATGCTGGTTCTGCTCTTCCAGAGCGGAGGCTTCCTCGGTGCGCCGGGCCTGACTGCTTTTCCAATCGTCCACCCAGCTTTGAAGAGACTGGGCCATCTGCGCGCAGGCGGTCTGCATGGTCTGGGCGTCCGCCGCCATGGCCTGTGCGGCGTTCAGGGTATTTTGCAGGTTTTTCTGCGTTTGCAGCTGTCCCTGACTGACCATGTCCATGGTATGGCCCAGCGTGGTCATCTGGCCGGAAAGCTGCGCGTTCAGCTGGCTGACGAACTGACCCACGATGCGCCGCACACCCTCCACCTGCTCCTGCGTGGCACCCTGAATGAAGGTATCCAGCGACTTGGTCAGGGGATCCATGGCGCGGCTCACGGCCATTTCCAGCGAGGCGGAAACCCGGCTGCCCACGGCTTCGGCAATATGGGCCAGCCGCTCTTCTTCGTCCTGCTTCTGGCAGATTAGCTGCACCTCCGGCGAGAGGGGGCGGGGCATGGCCAGCTCATAGAAGGCTTCGTCGAAGCTGTCCAGCGCCCGGCAGGCCCGGCCTACGCACATGCGGTAGAACATATTGAACAGAAGCGAGCAGGTAATGCCCGCCACGGAAGTGGCAAATGCAAACCGCATGCCGGTCAGCAGCAGGGGAATGCTGTCCATGGTGCCCTGCGCATTAGAAAAGTTGACGCTGGTCAGGCCCTCCATCAGGCCGACGAAGGTGCCCAGAATGCCCAGCGAGGTCAGCAGGCTGGGGATGAGCTCCGCCAGCTGGGAATGGCCGGGCTTGTCGATAACGCTGTCTTCGTTGATATAGTCCTCAATGTCGCAGGGCATGCCGCGCACGTCCAGCTGACCCGCGTTCAGCAGGAACTTCTGCCATTCGCCGCGCAGCGCGCGGCCGAGGAAGCGGGGCTCTCTCCACGGGGGACGCTGATTGTTTCCGGCTGTTTTTTCCAGCTTTGCCACGGCCCGGTTCAGCAGGGAACCGTTCCGGAACACAGGATAGATACATTTGCAAACGCCTACCAGCACCACCAGCGCGATGGCGCCGTAGACCAGAAAATCCACCAGATTCGTTCCAAGCAGGGACAAAAGTTGTTCAGGCATGCGCCATCCCTCCGTAAAAGGAATTTATTCATATCTTAACACTTATTTTATAAAATGTAAATACACCTGCAACAGCAGGGGCGCTGTGCCTGCGCTCCCGGGCTGCCCGGCTGAGACGGGGAAAAAGATAAAAAGACATAAAAAAGCGCCTTGCTGCAAAACAAAGCGCCTTGAAAATTATTCCTGCGAGTCTGTTGGCAGATACTTTTCGGTTTCGGTTTCTTCCAGCGCTTCCACGCTGCGAAGGCGCTTTTCGATGCTGCGGGTGCGCACGAAAGCGCTGTCGATGCTGTCGCTGGCCTGACGCAGTTTTTCCTGCGTGTGTTCCAGCACCTTGGCAAAGCTGCCGAAATCCGTCTTGACCGCGCCCAGCAGCTTCCAGACCTCGGCGGAACGCTGCTCGATGGCCAGCGTGCGGAAGCCCATTTGCAGACTGTTCAGCAGGGCCAGCAAGGTGCTGGGGCCGGCCACCAGGATCCGCTGCTCCCGCTGCAGCGTTTCCACCGCGTCCGCGCTGCGCATGACCTCGGCGTAAAGCCCCTCCAGCGGCAGGAACATCACGGCAAAATCCGTGGTATGGGGCGGAACGATATATTTGCCGATGCGCTTGCCCTCGGTGCGGACGGCGTTGAGCAGGGCACGGCGGGCGGCCTCGCAGGCGGCTGCGTCGCCCGCTTCGGCGGCTTCCGTCAGCCGGGCGTAGTCCTCCTGCGGAAACTTGCTGTCGATGGGCAGATAAACGGGCTTGTCTTCTTTTCCCGGCAGGATGACGGCAAATTCCACCCGCTCCTGCGAGCCGGGAACCACCGCCACGTTCCGGGCGTACTGAGAAGAAGTAAGCGCCTGCTCCAGCAATGCGCCCAGCTGCATTTCACCCCAGATACCCCGGGTTTTCACATTGCCCAGCATCCGTTTCAGGTCGCCTACGCCGCTGGCCAGCGTATGCATTTCGCCCAGCGAACGGTACACCTGCTCCAATCGCTGGCTGACCTGCGCAAAGCTGTCGTTCAGGCGCTTTTCCAGCGTGCTGTGCAGCTTTTCATCCACGGTCTGACGCATTTCTTCCAGCTGACGGCGGTTTTCGCCGGAAATGCGCTGCAGGCCCTCGTCCAGGGTACGGCGAAGGGACTCCATCCGGGCGTCGTTGCGTTCCAGAAGGCTGTTGAGCTGGTCGCCCTGCATTTTCAGTACGCTGGATAAAAGGGAAATCTGGCCGTCGCTGGTGCGCTGCATGGTTTCGGACAATTCCCGCCGCTGAGCCGCGTTCTGCTCCAGCAGGTCGTCCTCCATCCCTTCCAGCCCCTTCCAGAGCTGCTCCTGAAAGTGGCGAAGCTCCTGGTGCTGACGGCGCTGTCCCCGCAGCGTCAGCCCGATCAGCACGGCCGCCAGAACGATCAGCACCAGCAGCAGCGCACCCAAAATCCACGTTGAGACCGAAGCATACGGCATCTTTGGTTCCTTTCTGCCTGAAATAGACGGAAGGAACGTCCGTCCATTCATCAAGGCATTATGCGAAAATGAGAATGGCCGCGCAGCGCGCGGCCCAGATCCATTACATTTCCCGCCGGCCCTCCATGGCCTTGGAAAGGGTGATTTCATCGGCGTATTCCAGATCGCTGCCCACCGGAACGCCGTGAGCGATGCGGGTGACGCGGATGCCCATGGGCTTGATCAGCCGGGCCAGATAGGAAGCCGTGGCCTCGCCCTCGATGTCCGGGTTGGTGGCCAGGATGACCTCCTTCACCTCCGGATCGTTCAGCCGGGCCATCAGCTCCTTGATGCGGATATCCTCCGGCCCGATGCCGTCCATGGGGGAAAGCGCGCCGTGCAGCACGTGATACAGCCCCTGAAAATCCCGCATCCGCTCGATGGCGGCCACGTCCCGGGGATCGCGCACAACGCAGATCTGCCCGTTGTGCCGCCGCTCGTCCCGGCAGATGTCGCAAAGCTCGTCCGTGGAATAATTGCCGCAGACGGCGCAGTAGCGGATGGACTTGCGGCCGGTATAGATCGCCGTCGCCAGCTCCCGCACGTCCTCCAGCGGCATGCTGATGATGTGATAGGCCAGCCGCTGGGCGCTTTTGGTGCCCACGCCCGGCAGACGGGACAGCTGCGCCACCATTTTGGCAATGGGTTCCAGCTGCGCCATGGCTTAGAACATGCCTCCCATGCCGGGAGCCAGCTTGCCCAGCTCGTTCTGGCGGGTCTCTTCGGCGGTGCGCAGGGCTTCGTTCACGGCGGCCATCACCATGTCCTGCAGCATTTCCACGTCTTCGGGATCCAGGCATTCGGGCTTGATCTGGATGCCGGTCAGTTCATGCTTGCCGTTGACGGTCACGCTGACCATGCCGCCGCCCGCCTGCGCGGAAAATTCCCGGGCCTCGATGTCCTCCTGCGCCTTGGTCATCTGCTCCTGCAGCTTTTGAGCCTGCCGCATGAGCTGCTGCATATTGGCTCCGCCGCCGAAGCCGCCGAACTGTTGATGTCTTGCCATGATGATTCTCCTCCATATCGGGACGGACGGCAAACGTCCGCCGGTGATTCGATGGAAACAAATGTACCATTGAATATCATAACGGTTTTAAGGAAAAAATGCAACGGTGGATTTCGGAACGGTTATGCGCAGAGTTGTAGAGCTACAATACATATTGGACAGTAAGGGCAAAAGAAAGAGACCGGAGGACTCCATGTGGTATAGTAGAGTTGACACAAACCAACCGAAAGGAG